>CAIPKT010000116.1 GCA_903865705.1 uncultured Chlorobiaceae bacterium | reverse complement strand
TTTTGCATCAACATTCCTTTGGGGCGCTGTCGAACTTTCGGAGCTATCGGGCCCACGAACAAGCGAACAGACAAAACAACTGCTAAAAAAAATCGAAATTCAGCAGAATCTTGAATCAGTAATTATTCATACTGTCATTCCAATTGATTTTTTTCAGGCCGCCAAAGAAAAAACAACGCTGAAGTAAACGCGACACCCCGCTATCAAGTAACCGTATTGCGCCAAAAACAAAGCGTTCCTTTTTTCCAGAGTACCCGCAATTGACCACCAGCCATGATTGTTTTTCCGGGGCAGGTAGAGAGCAGATCAACCAGTTTCTGGAGCGTCTGCGCATCAACCGGTGCGCCCAAATCCCGCAAAGCCCTCTTGAAAACCTCTTTCTGCTCAAAAACGGTCAGTTGCTGAAGCGCATGAACGTCAAGCTTTCCCTCAGTGAGAACAAGCCCCGGTTCCCGTTCACAGAGATTTTCAAAATAAAGCTCAAGGAACTCTTCAAGCTCCCCGGCCTGTTCCGACAATCTTCTGAGCGATGGCATCAGTTTATGCTGAAATCGCTCCTCAATCAGCGGAATAACTCGATTCCTGATAAAATTACGGTCATAGTCATTGGTACAATTACTGGTATCCGTTCGGTTGGCAATCCCCTTTTCCAACAGATAGGCCGCAATATCCGCCTTATGAAACAGAAGCATGGGACGGATGATTTTGCCGTTAAGAGCCCTGATACCCCTTAGTCCAGGAAGAGATACTCCCCTGAAGAGATTGAAAAGAATTGTCTCGGCATTATCGTTGACATGATGACCGGTGGCAATTTTGGTAAATCCCTGTTCCAGAATCACTTCCTCAAAAAAAGCATATCTCAATATCCGTGCTGTCTCCTCGATCGACCGCTTCAATTCCCCAGCATACTGTAAGGTATCAAACCGCTTGACAAAACACTCCAGACCAAGCGACTGGCAGTGATCCCGAACAAAAGATTCGTCGGCATCACTCTCAGCGCCACGAAGCTGAAAGTTACAATGAGCCACCGCCAGTTTACCCGGCATAAGTGGACTTACCGCACAAAAAAGTGAGAGCATAGCCATCGAATCCTGACCTCCTGAAACGGCAACAAGAACCTTCTCCCCCTCTTCGACCAGCCGCCTTATTCTGAGCTGCTCCAAAAACTTTTTTTCTAACGCATTCACCCGCTTCACTGCTCCTGATCTAATTTCAAAAACCGGTAACCCTTCATAACTCGCAATATCAAGCTATTCTTTATGTCTACTACCCATCAAGACACGTTCCAAACTGAAAATTCTTTCAAGAAATTGCAAAAAAACGAAATAAACCAGCCCTATTTGTCTCAGGTTTAAGATAAATAATTATCATAAGGTGGCTTATCATAAAAAACCAGACTCGACACGAACAATAATGGTTACTTCCTATGGCTACAGCACCGTGATAAAGGTGCTTCTTCTCTGCATGGCGCTCAGCGCTGCTGCCATGATTTTTCCTTCCGGGATACAAATAACGATTCTCTTCACGGCCTTCACAGCACTGCTGTTCACCATCTATTTCTTCCGAGACCCAAAACGAAAGGCCCCGGACGAAAAAAGGGTCATTGTGGCACCTGCCGATGGCAAAATTCTTCTTGTTCAGAAGCATACCGAGAACGTTGCCGGCAAACCCTCAACACTCGTCAGTATTTTCATGTCGCCCTTCAACGTTCATGTCAACCGCATACCGCTCAGCGGCAAAGTTACCCAACTTCGCTACCGCTCCGGTCAATTCCTGATGGCATTTGATCCGCGAAGCATGGAGAGCAATGAAAAAATGGAAATCGGCATAAACAACGGAGAAATAGAGGTGCGGTTCAGCCAGGTATCCGGTTTTTTGGCAAGAAGAATCGTCTGTCAACTGCAAAAGGGTGAAAGCGTCACCATCGGCAAGAGATTCGGCATGATCAAGTTCGGCTCAAGGGTTGACCTTATCCTCCCCCCATCTGCAACCGTACTGGTTCAGCCTGGCCAGAAAACCCGGGCAGGGGAAACCATCCTTGCCAGCTATTGACCAGGGAACAAGGGACAGCCAACCCCGGGGGGAACCTCTGAAAATAATTGGTTTAGGAGGGCATATTGTTTATATAATTGGCAAGAGATACTGTTTTCATTAATGTAAATTCCGTGGAGGAATACCAATGTTTGGATTAGGTGGACAGGAACTTATTCTCATTCTGCTTATCATTCTGCTGTTGTTTGGCGCAAAAAAACTTCCGGAACTTGCCAAAGGGCTTGGAAAAGGAATGAAGGAGTTTAAAAAGGCCCAAAATGATATGGAAGAAGAGTTTAACACATCGGCAGATGAAAACCCGAAAAAAGATAAATCTACTTCTTCAACTCAAAGCTAATGGGTGCGATACCCGGCCATGCTTTTCAGTCTTTACATCAGAAATTTTGCCCTGATTCGGGAGCTATCGGTTGAGTTCGGACCGGGATTAACCATTATCACCGGAGAGACCGGTGCAGGCAAATCCATTCTTATTGGAGCATTGAATCTTGTTCTTGGAGAGAGGGCAAACAGCGAGATGGTGCGGTCGGGGACAAGCAAAGCGGTTATCGAAGCGGTTCTGAAAAATGCCGGTACTGAAAAGATCAATGCCCTCCTGAAAACAGCAACTATTGATCCGACGCCGGAACTCATTATCCGCAGGGAACTCTCGTCGGGCGGTCAATCGCGCTGCTTCATCAACGACACCCCGTGCACAACCGCGCTCCTTAAACAGGTTGGGGAACTGCTCATAGACCTGCACGGCCAGCATGAACACCAGCTCCTGCTTCGTCCGGAAACGCACGAAACCATTCTTGATGAGTACGGTGCAGCTCTGCCGGAAGTAACCGTTTACCGAGCCTCCCGCTCATTATTCCAGGATCTTGAGCAGCAGTTGGTTCGACTGAAAAAAAATACCGCTGAAATCCGCGACAAAAAAGAGATGCTCGATTTCCAGCTCAACGAGCTCAACGCCCTTGATTTGAAAACCGGTGAAGAAGACTCAACAGAGACCGAGATAACACTGCTTGAAAACGCTGAAACCCTTTTCTCCCTCAGCACTGCGCTCAGCGACCTGCTCTATAACAGCGAACATTCAGCATACTCTTCCATCAGCACTGCGCTCCATACTCTTGAAAAGCTTGCAAGCATCGACAAGCGGTTTGCCATTCATCTTGAAGAGACCCGAACGGCCAAAAGCATTGTCGATGAACTTTCCCGCTTCAGCCGCAGCTATGCATCCGACATCGACTTCAATCCTGTAAGGCTTGACTCACTGCGTGAACGCCAGCTTCTGCTTCAGCGCATCGGCAAAAAATATGGCCGTTCGCACCCGGAACTGATTGTGTTTCGCGACGAGCTCGACGCAAGAATTGCCCTTGAAAATAATCTTGAAGAAGAGATTGCCCGTATTGAGCATAAAATAACGACGCAGAAAGCGGAGCTCTCACTTAATGCTGAGAGACTTTCCTGCAAGCGGCAGGAGGCCGCACACCGCCTTGAAAGCGCCATTCAGGAGCATCTTGCTGGTCTCGGCATCCCAAACGCCACCTTCATCGTCAATTTGATACATGAGGAACGCAATGACGGAGAAATATCAATCGAGGGAAAAACATTTGCCGCATTACCAAACGGCTATGACCGGATTGAGTTCCTGATTTCCACTAACCCCGGCGAAAAGCCAAGACCTTTGGTCAAAGTGGCCTCCGGCGGAGAAATTTCAAGGGTCATGCTCGCCATCAAAAGCGCGCTGGCAGCATCCGCAAAGCTCCCGATTCTCATTTTTGACGAAATCGACACCGGCATCAGCGGCCGTATTGCCGAAGCTGTCGGAAAAAGCCTGAAAGCCCTTTCACGCCGTCACCAGATCATCGCCATTACTCACCTACCGCAGATAGCCGCAATGGCCGATCTGCATCTCTCTGTAGAGAAATCTGTCCATGATGACAGAACCGTCACGGAAGTGAGTGTTCTTGACCATGAGAGCCGGCTCAAGGCCATTGCCCAACTAATCAGCGGCAAGAATATCTCTCCCTCGTCGCTCAGTCTCGCCGCCGAACTGGTTGACAGGGCAAGTCACTGAAGCCAGACTCTTGTAAATGTCAGGATTAACCGGAAGAAGGCCCCTATTCGAGCTTTCCGGCTTTCTTGATCGCTACAAGTCATCGTGGCCGCGCAGCAACAGCACAAGAAATCAAAAAAAAGAGCGTCTTAAGTTGTGTAGATCAATTAACCACAATTTTCAAACGAGATGCACGATGAACAAATCTTTCAGTTGGCGGGTATTTACAAGCTTTGGGCTTTTCCTCTCTTTTTTCATGCTTCTCGTCTCAGGCGTGATCCTCTATATTTTTCCAGGCAGAAGTCCGGGAGTTATCTGGGAGATGGGCGGTCTTACAAAACCAGCATGGCAGAATCAGCATATCATTTTTGGCTTTGCCTTTTCCCTGCTCTCTCTCGGCCATCTTTTTCTTATTAACTGGCACGCCTTCCTCTCCTACCTGAAAGCAAAAACAACCCAAGGCATAAAACGCCCGGCCGAACTGCTGACGATAGTCATTCTCTCACTGGTTGTTGGTTTCGGTACCTACTTCGGTATCCAGCCTTTTTCGGGCATTCTTGAGTTTGGCAAACAAATTTCAAAATCATGGGAGCCGAAAGGAAAAGATGCACCAAAACCTTTTGTTGAACATTTGACTCTTGCGGCGATTTTGCAGCAAGAGGCTCCTGAAGAGCGTCACCACAGATTTGATTATGATGCTGATGAGGAGGGTTGTGATCGCAATGGCGCCAGTTCATTGTCATCAAGGGAACTTGCATTCCGTGATGAGGAACGTGTATCTCGCGAAGAGGAAATTGAACCCGGCCCTGACAGAAGAGTAAAAACCATTACCGAAGAGAAAAGCAGACCCGTGAGCGATGTGCAGGCACCTGATGATGCGCTGCATCGCCGAACAACGAAGAGTTGCTCATCATGCCATTAAGATGTTCCCAAAAAGAGATCTCTTGCGCGAACGGCCAGGCAGAAACATTTTTTGACGATTTCTGGCCGGTTCAAGAGCGGTTATAGCAGAAAAAGTGGACTAAATGTTGATTTTTTTTCAGAGAGAACGATGCATAAAATATTTATCTTCTCCCTTTCTCGATCATAGAGTATCAACCGAAATCAAAGAGAGGAGTTCTCTGGTACTCTGTGGCGAACATGTCAGGCCGGGAATTGACAGACATGTATTTTTCCTGTTAAATTATTGCAAGAAAACGATTACGAGAGATCAACATCACACGATTTCTACTAACAAGGGATTAAAAAGTATGTCCACACGATACCTTTCAGGATCTGCCGTTGCGCTGGTAACACCGTTCAAAAAGGATATGACGGTTGATACCGATGCACTAAGACGGCTGGTACAGTTTCATCTTGAGGCTGGAACCGATATTATTATAACCTGTGGAACGACGGGTGAGTCGCCAACACTTTCGGGAGAGGAACAGGTTGAGATTATTCGCACCGTAAAAAACGAGGCTGGCAACAACATTATTGTAGCAGCAGGTGCTGGCACCAATGATACGAAACATGCGGTCGAGCTGGCAAAAAATGCTGAAAAAGCCGGTGCTGCAGCGATTCTGTCGGTTTCACCCTATTACAACAAACCGTCGCAAGAGGGAATCTATCAGCACTACAAGCATATTGCAGAAGCTGTTACCGTGCCGATTATCATCTATAACGTTCCGGGAAGAACCGGATGCAATGTTGCGGCATCGACCATTCTGCGGCTTGCAAGGGATTTTGAAAATATTGCAGCTGTCAAAGAGGCTTCAGAGAATTTCAGCCAGATTTCCGAGCTTCTTGAAGAGAGGCCTGCTCATTTTTCCGTGCTGACTGGGGAGGATTCGCTGATTCTGCCCTTCATGGCGATGGGGGGAGACGGAGCTATCTCTGTTGCAGCAAACCAGATTCCGGCGCAAATCAAACAACTGATCAATGCCGTTAAAGCAGAAAATCTTGATGAGGCAAGAGCTATAAACCACCGCTATCGCAAGCTGCTGAAACTGAACTTTATTGAGAGCAATCCTGTACCGGTCAAGTACATTCTTGCTCGAATGGGCATGATTGAGGAGAACTACCGGTTGCCGCTTGTGCCACTCTCAACCGGGAACAAACAGATCATCGATCAGGAAATGGAGTTGCTGGGGCTTCTCTAAAACCTCTCCCTTTTCTCAACTTTTTGAGCTCCCCCAGCAGGTCGGGAGCTCAAAAAGCCTGACAAGTCTCGGAACCTCCTATACATCGAATCTTAAAGCCGCAAGCTTCTCGACAAAACTGTCCAGCTCCTGGCGAGTCCGCTTCTCCGTAACAGCAACAAGCAGTCCTGTTTCACCGTGAGCAGCAAGGTCATAACCGGCAAAAACCTTGTGTTCAAGCATCTGCTCAATGAGGGCCGCTGCAGGAATTGGTGTCTCTACAACAAACTCGCGGAAAAATGGCGATGTATACTTTAGGGAATATCCCGCAGTAGCGGCAATTTTTCCAGCCAGATAGTGCGCCCTTTGTGCAGATTGTGCGGCAACGTGCTGAAGACCCTGTTTGCCAAGCAATGAAAGGTAGACTGCCGCCTGAAGAGCGTTGAGCGCCTGATTGCTGCAAATATTCGATGTGGCTTTTTCACGCCGGATATGCTGCTCACGAGTCTGAAGAGTAAGTATAAAGCCATCCTCGCCGTCCTTGTCTTTAGTCATGCCGACCAACCGACCGGGAATCTTGCGGACAAGAGGCTTTTTTACCGTAAAAATACCAAGATAAGGACCGCCAAAACTTTGCGAAGAACCAAGGGGCTGACCTTCACCAACTGCAATGTCCGCTCCGTAACTTCCGGGCGCGGCAAGCACACCAAGTGAAAGGGGATCGGCAGAAACAATAAAGAGCGCCCCGTTTTCATGGGCAATAGCCCCTATTGCTTCAACCTCTTCCAGCGAACCGTAAAAGTTCGGTTGCTGAACAACCACTGCAGCTACCGTATCGCCAACCAGCTCCTTGAGTTTAGCAATGCTGCCAATACCATCTTCAAGAACATTTTGTATGACTGCGTTATGGCCGGCCGCTTCGAGATACGTCTTCAGAACGGAGCTGTTGTAAGGGTGCAGCTTTCCTGCCACAACGACCTGGCCGCGGCCAGTAACGTTCATGGCCATCAAAACTGCTTCCGCCAAGGCTGTTGCCCCGTCATACATGGATGCATTGGTTACATCCATCTCATAAAGGCGGCAGATAAGGCTCTGGTATTCGTATATGGCCTGCAGTGTCCCCTGCGAAACCTCTGCCTGGTATGGGGTGTACGCGGTATAAAATTCGCTGCGGGAAGTAATGGTTTTGATGGCTGCAGGAATGAAGTGGTCATATGCCCCGCCTCCCAGAAAACTGACATAATCAGCCGTACTCCGGTTATTGGCAGCAAGCCCCTCAAGCAGTTTCTGCACCTCAGGCTCATCTGAAGCCGCAAAAAGATCAAGCGCTTTTTTCAGGCGTATCTCTTCAGGGATATCGGCAATAAGATCATCAAAAGAGCTTACACCAATCGCCCGGAGCATCTCCTCCCTTTCGCTTGCAGTATTGACAATGAATGGCATTGTTTACTCCCCTGTGAGCTGACGGTATGCCTCAGCGTCAAGAAGCGCCTGAATTGCTGCAGGATTCTCAACCTTCATCTTGACCAGCCAGCCATCATTGTAAGGATCCTGATTGACAATTTCAGCACTGTCAAGCAGTGGATTTAACGCAAGAAGTTCACCGGCAACCGGAGCAAAAAGATCGGCTACCGTTTTTACTGCCTCAACGGTGCCAAAAACCTCATGTTCCTTTACACTGGTTCCGACCGGTTTAAGCTCCACAAAAACAATATCGCCAAGTTCGTGCTGGGCAAAGTCAGTAATCCCGACCAGTGCGGTACTGCCATCTGCAAGCAGTTTGATCCATTCATGGTCTTTGGTATAACGAAGATCTTCTGGAATAGTCATGGCAGAGTGAAAAAGTATGTTGATAGAGTGAGCAACAAAAAAGCGGTTGATCTTGGTGAGAAGCAAGGTAATATTTTTTGCAATTCCGTCAAATCAACCGATAAAGGGAGTTCGTTCATGCAAGTCGCTGCCTCATGGCCTCGTAGAGCAGCACGCCCGCCGTTACACTGACATTCAGTGACTCAACACAGCCTGCCATGGGAATCCGGACAACATGATCACAGAATTCAAGCGCTTCGGGCGCAATCCCGCTACCCTCCATCCCAAGCACAATAGCTGTAGCTTTTTTCATGTCGGCATCGGTATAATTAAGTTCCGCATCCATATCTGCCGCAAGAATCTGGACGTTGTATTGATGCAGGAATTCCAGTGCACGCACAAGGCTTTTTACCTTGCAGATTCTCATATGGGAGAGCGCCCCGGCAGAGGCCTTGTTAACAACCGCATTTACCGGCGACCCCTTTCCTTCGACCAGCACAACGGCATCTGCAGCCACGGCTTCAGCCGTTCTGACAATGGCCCCGATGTTATGAGGATCATCAAGCCCCTGCAATACCACAAAAAGCGGAAACGTATTGCGGGGTGTTGCCAGTATCTCCTCAAGTGAATAATAAGTAACCGAACTGATAAGAGCGCAAACGCCCTGGTGCTTTGTTGTTCCGGCAATCAGGGAAAGCTTTTCAAGTCGGGCCTTGCCGCTCACAAGCTTCAGGCGCCTTGCGGTGATGACAATTTCCTTGAGTTTTGGATGAGAGGTATTAAACTGAAAATAAATTTTCTCGATGCTTTCAGGCTTTTTCTGGAGAAGCTCAAGTACGGCATTCCTGCCATAAACAATGTTTTCGGAATGTTCCGCGTCCATAAAACCTGTGTTTCCTCTGTCTATAAAATTTAAAATAACAAAGAGCAGGCGACATATGTCCTGGCCATCAGGCTCTCTGTGTGGGCAAAAAGGAATCTAATTATAGTTTTCCAAACATCAATTTTATTTTACTATCTTAAAGCTCGAACCAATCTGGATTGTTGTCATATCTATGGCCTGATCATCATAATTATTGCAGTTACTTCGCGTTTCCCATTGCAGTGATCTGCACATACCTTTCTGAAATACTAATTAAGTGAATGACAGTATGAGCCGGAATTTTAAAACAATGGAAGGAAATGAAGCGTTAGCTCATGTCTCTTTCCGCACCAGCGAAGTTATCTGTGTCTACCCGATTACTCCCGCATCACCGATGGGAGAATATTCAGAGGCATGGGCAGCAGAAGGGAAAAAAAACATTTGGGGTACCGTCCCTAAAATTGATGAATTACAGAGTGAAGCCGGTGCTGCGGCAGCGGTTCACGGAGCATTGCAGACCGGATCGCTGACGACCACCTTTACCGCATCGCAGGGTCTGTTGCTCATGATTCCGAATATGTATAAAATTGCCGGGGAACTCACACCCTGCGTGATCCATGTATCAGCACGTGCTTTGGCGGGGCAGGCACTTTCGATCTTCGGAGATCATAGCGATGTGATGTCTGTCCGCGGAACGGGCTTTGCCCTTCTTGCTTCCAGTTCCGTTCAGGAAGTGATGGACATGGCGCTCATTACTGCGGCAGCCACCCTTGAATCAAGAATTCCATTTCTTCATTTTTTCGACGGCTTCAGAACCTCTCATGAAATTTCAAAAATAGAGGTCATTGCTGACGATATCATAAAAACAATGATCACCGATGATCTTGTTATAGCGCACCGAAATCGCCGCATGAGCCCTGATGCGCCAATTATCCGTGGCACATCACAGAATCCTGATGTCTATTTCCAGGGCAGAGAAACGGTTAACAGCTATTACAATGCGTGTGCTTCCATCACGGAAAAAGCGATGGCAAAATTCGGGGAGTTGACCGGCCGTCACTATAACCTATATGAATACTACGGTGCGGCGGATGCTGAGCGTGTAATTGTCTTGATGGGTTCAGGTGTCGAAGCCGCCCGTGAAACCGCTGAATATCTCAACAGCCAGGGCGAAAAAGTCGGCGTCATCCATGCTCGCCTCTTCCGTCCGTTCGATATCGAGCGTTTCGTCAAAGCATTCCCCGCTTCCGTTAAATCAGTCTCTGTGCTTGACCGGGTTAAAGAACCTGGATGTGCGGGAGAACCACTTTATCTTGATACGGTCAACGCCCTGCTTGAGGGAGTGCAAAATGGATTGATTGCCAAAGTCCCCAACATAACCGGCGGCAGATATGGCCTTTCATCCAAGGAATTCACGCCGGCAATGATCAAGTCCGTGTTTGACAACATGGCTTTGGCAAAACCGAAAAACCATTTTACTGTAGGCATCAAAGATGATGTGACCAATACCAGTCTGGACTACGACAGAACCTTCTCTATTGAGCCGGATGAAATGTTCCGGGCGCTCTTTTACGGCCTTGGATCGGACGGTACCGTCGGAGCCAATAAAAACAGCATCAAAATTATCGGTGAAAACACCGAAAATTTTGCTCAGGGGTATTTTGTCTACGACTCCAAAAAATCAGGCTCAATCACAACCTCGCATCTGCGCTTTGGCCCTCATGAGATTCGTTCAACCTATCTGATCACTGAGGCTCAGTTTATCGGCTGTCATCACTGGGTTTTCCTTGAAATCCTTGACCTTGTCAAAAATCTCAAGCAAGATGGTACCCTGCTGCTGAACACGCACTACTCTCCCGAAGAACTCTGGGAGAAACTGCCGAAAATCGTCCAGGAGCACTTGATCAGCAAAAATGCAAAGCTGTTTACCATCGATGCCTATAAAGTTGCCCACGCAAGCGGAATGGGCCAGCGTATCAACACGATTATGCAGGCCTGCTTTTTTGCCATATCCGGCGTTTTGCCCCGTGAGGAAGCAATAGAAAAAATCAAGTCTTCCATTCGGACTACCTACGGCAAGAAGGGTGATGACGTCGTCAATCAGAACATACAGGCTGTTGATGATACACTCTCCAACCTGCATCAGGTCACAATCGGCTCTGTTGCAGACAGCAGCAAGAAACTGCGGCCGGCTATTGTCGGCGAAGCACCCGATTTTGTCTGCAACGTTCTGGCAAAAATCATTACCGGTGAGGGCGACGACATTCCAGTCAGCGATCTGCCTGCCGATGGCACTTACCCGACTGGTACAGCAAAATTTGAGAAGCGCAATCTTGCTGAAGAAATTCCGGTATGGGAATCTGACATTTGTATCCAGTGCGCCAAATGCGCTCTTGTATGTCCACACGCTGCAATACGGGCAAAGGTCTATGATTCGAAATACCTTAGCAACGCACCGCGCACCTTTAAGGCCGCGGAAGCAAAAGGCACCAATTGGGAAGGGATGAAGTATACCATCCAGATTGCTCCTGAAGACTGTACCGGATGTGAACTCTGCGTCCATGCCTGTCCTGCAAAAGATAAAAAGAACCCGGAAAGAAAAGCACTGAACATGCATGAGCAAATATCACTGCGTGAAACTGAGGTTGACAACTGGAACTATTACCTCAATATTCCGGAATACGACAGGAATAAAATCAACACCAAGCTTATCAAGGAACAACAGCTACAGGAGCCACTTTTCGAGTTTTCAGGCGCTTGCTTAGGCTGCGGTGAAACTCCCTATGTCAAGCTCATAACCCAGTTGTTTGGTGACCGGCTTGTTATAGGAAACGCTACAGGGTGTTCATCAATCTATGGAGGAAACCTTCCAACAACTCCTTATACCACCAATTCCGATGGTCGTGGCCCGGCTTGGTCCAACTCGCTCTTTGAAGACACTGCTGAATTTTCACTCGGCTTCCGTCTTTCAATCGACAAACAGCGGGAGTATGCACGCGAGCTCTTGCAGCGCTTAGGATCCGAAATCGGCGAGACACTTACAAAGGAGATTCTTGAGGCAACTGAGATCAATGAACCGGAAATTTTTGAGCAGAGAGCACGGGTTTCGATTCTGAAGGATAAGCTCAATCAGATGGATTCATCAGATGCAAAGAACCTGCTCTCAGTGGCAGATATGCTTGTAAAAAAGAGTGTCTGGGCTGTTGGTGGCGATGGATGGGCCTATGATATTGGTTATGGCGGTGTTGACCATATAACTGCCGGCGACAAAAATGTCAACCTTCTCGTGCTTGATACTGAAGTATATTCTAACACAGGGGGACAGGCATCGAAAGCAACGCCGAAAGCTGCTGTAGCCAAATTCGCGACATCCGGAAGGGCTGTAACCAAAAAAGATCTTGGGCTGATTTCCATGAGCTACGGGAATGCCTATGTTGCTTCGGTTGCCCTCGGTGCACGCGATGACCAGACTCTTAAAGCATTCCTCGAAGCCGAGGCTTACAACGGGCCATCAATCATCATTGCCTATTCACACTGTATCGCACACGGTATCAACATGTCTACCGCATTTGACAATCAGAAGGCTGCGGTTGATTCAGGACACTGGATACTATACCGATACAATCCTGAACGCTTGCTGGAAGGAAAGAATCCACTGATACTTGATTCGAAAAAGCCAAAAATACCGGTTGCCCAGTTCCTCGATATGGAAAACCGCTTCAGAATGCTCAAAAAAAGCAATTCTTCTCTTGCCAATGAGTACTATGCAGCAATCCAGAAAGAGGTTGATGCTCGCTGGTCCCATTATGAATATCTTGCAGCGCGCACCTTCAACGAAATCAAATAACACGCTTATCAAAAAAAAACGGCGGGTCATCCGCCGTTTTTTTTTTATAGCTAACACCACGTCCAGTCCTGAAGCCCTCTCTAAAAAAATTGGGAAAATTTACTTTACTTTAAGCTTCCGCGACATCTCTTTCATTTCAACCGCCTTTTCATTGTATCCAAGCTTCTCGTACACGTTGCCGAGATGCTCTGCTATTTCAGCCTCAAGAGGATTCAGTCCCCTTGCTTTTTCCAGAACATCCCTTGCTTTTTCATACTCCCCCATCCTGAAGAGCACCCAACCAAGCGTATCGAGATAACCGGCATTGGCGGGCTCCATAGCGACCACCTTTAAGGCAAGCTCTTTGGCCTGCTGCAACTCTTTTCCCTGTAGGGCGAGGACATAGGCAAGATTGTTCATCATCAGGGCATTGTCTGGCTCAAGCTTAAGAATAGTCCGATAGAGATGAATACTTTTTTCACGGTAACCAAGCACGTCATAGCAAAAGACAAGAGTCGTGCATGCACGGAGATAGAGGCTTATTTCTTTTCTTGCATGCTTTGATTGCACCACATGCTCAAGTTGCAACGCTGCCTTTTTGATCTTGCCTGTCTTAAAGAATAATTCACTTTCAAGCAACTGAAGCCTCAACGTCATGGCTGGAAACCTCTTTTTAGCCTTAACGAGTGCCTCGCCTGCCTTGGTGTACTCTTTCTGGATGAGAAAGGCGGTAATTAACTCCTCCCATATTTCAACCGCACCGGGCTCAAGAAGAAGAGCCTTCCTGAAATCGATCGCTGCCGCTGCAGCATCTTGCTTCTGCATGTAAGCAATGCCACGAAGCGCATAAACAGGGCCAATACCTGGGTGCCGCCGAATAATTTCACTAATCATGACCAATGCAGGGTCTGCAAAAGCGCTTTCTCTGGATGAACGCACAAGAAAAAGTTTGGCAAGCTCAATCTTCTGCTGAAGGCTCACCTGATCGGTATCAAAAAAACGGTTAAGATCGTCAAGAAAGTCAGGATGGTTTCCCGATTGAACGGAGACCTCAAACAAAGCCAGCCAGGCCGGAACAAAGCCAGGATTCTCCTTGAGAAGACCCCTGAATGTTTTTGAAGAGAGATCATACTGCCTGGTCTGCAGATACAGTTCACCGAGGGTAAGACGCAACTTATCTTTACCGTCACCATATTTAATGAGCTCAGTCAACGTTCCTATAGCATCCTGATAATGGGTAAGCTTTATTTCCATAATCAGCATTTGCGCAAGGATTGACTCGTTCGTCGGATCCAGCGCTAAAATTTCCTGAAAAACAGCAAGGGCTTTTTCAGGCTGATCAGCAGAAATATATTCTAAAGCAAGATAGGTAAGCGGTTCCGCGCTGCCCGGTTCCATCACGGCAAGCTTCCGGTAAAGATCGGCGGCCCGCCCGTAATCTTGCATCTGATGGGCGAGGGCAGCAAGAAACCCGGTATAATATTTGTTGCTTGAATTGAGCAGAACACTTTGTTCACTATACCTACGGGCAGAATCAAGAACACCAAGGCCAACCCAGGCTTTCGAAAGTGCATAATGAATAGCAGCATTATCAGGTTGCACCGTCAAGAGCTTCTGATAACGCTCAACAGCTCCGCGATACTCCCCTTTTGTACTTTGCAGCGACGCGGCTACAAACTCTCTTTTTGATGTTTCAGCAAGAGTGTCCGGTACCATGATGCCGGAACGCACCGGCACCGAAGAGGTACAGGCAAAGAGGAAAAGAAGAGAGGAAATCGCAACCACAAGCAAAAAAGAGCCAAAATGGACACGACGATTGCGTGACGCCGGCAATTCAGCTATTTGGCTTCGTATCGAACAAGGGACATTCATGACGTTCTGAACCAGTTGAAAAGCGTACAAGCGCCTGCCGGGTCGCAACCCGACCCCTTGTTGTTCTTGTCAGATAACCTGCCTGGATAAGGTATGGCTCATAAACCTCTTCAATGGTATCCTGCTCTTCCCCCACCGAGACGGCAAGAGAGGCAATCCCGACCGGCCCACCATTAAACTTGTTGACAATGGTCTCCATGATTTTTTTATCCATATCATCAAGTCCCTCCTCATCAATTTCAAGACAGTCAAGCGTCTTGATGGCAATAGAACGGTTTATCAGCGCCACACCGTCAACCTGGGCAAAATCACGGGCACGCCGAAGCAACCTGTTGGCAATACGAGGTGTACCTCTTGAACGTCCGGCTATTTCCGATGCCGCTTCAGCATCAATACCAATACCCAGAATACCGGAAGCCCTCATAATAATACCTTCAAGAAGTTCCGGCTCATAGTAGTCAAACCGACTGTTAATGCCGAACCTTGCCCTGAGGGGAGAAGTCAGAAGACCGGAACGCGTAGTGGCCCCGACAAGTGTAAAGGGCTCTATTCGCAGTTGTACAGCCCTTGCTGATGGCCCGCTGTCGAGCATGATATCAATACGAAAATCTTCCATGGCAGAATAAAGATACTCCTCCACGGTTGGCGGCATACGGTGAATTTCGTCAATAAAGAGCACATCGCCCTTCTGCAGACCAGTCAGAAGTCCCGCAAGATTTCCTGCCTTGTCGAGCAGAGGACCCGAGGTCGATTTAATGCTGCTTCCCATTTCAGATGCAATAATGTAGGCAAGCGTTGTTTTTCCAAGCCCCGGAGGGCCCGACAACAGAACATGATCCAACGCTTCACCGCGCATTTTGGCAGCCGATATAAAAACTTTCAAATTATCGGTCAACCGTTGCTGGCCAGCAAAAGCATCCATACGGAGCGGCCGTATCTGCTCCTCGACCCTTGATTCAGAGGCATCAGGAGGTGTATTAAGCAGTTCTATTCTCAAACAAAAAACATTACAAGTTGAACGGCAAGAGCCGTCAAAGCTTTATCCGAGGATCTGCGACAGCATAGAGAACATCAGCAAAAAGATTGCCAAGCACAATCAGAGAACCGGAAACAAACGTATTGGCAATAATCAGCGGGTAATCTCGTGCAAAAATCGCCTCCACCGTTACCCGTCCCATACCGGGAAAAGCAAAGATCACCTCAATAAACAACGCACCGCTAAAAATAAAAGGCAGCGAACTACCCATAAGCGTAATCACCGGCAAAAGAGCATTTCGAAGGGCATGCTTGAAAATAACCACATTCTCCGGCAATCCCTTGGCCCTTGCCGTACGAATATAGTCCTGCCGGATAACTTCGAGCATGCTGCCCCTTACATAGCGGGCAATGCCTGCTGCCCCGTTGATGCTGAGTACCGTAACCGGCAAAACAAGATGCCATAACCGGTCAAGCACAAAGCCCACGGGTCCGAAGCCCTCCGCACCAATCTCGTTCAGACCTGAAGCTGGAAAAAGGGGAAACTTCAAGGCAAAAAGAATAATCATCATCAAGGCAAACCAGAATTCCGGCATCGAATAAAAAAAGAGGGCCGTCACGGTCAAAATGCGATCAAGAAAACTATTCTGGCGAACTGCCGAAATAACACCGATAATAATGCCAAAGGTAAAGTTTGCGATCAGGGTCAACCCGGCTATCGTCACCGTTATCGGCAACGCATCAGCAATAACATCAAAAACCGGCTGCTGGGCCCGGCTGAAACTGCGACCGAAATCACCCTGCAAAACATTGGCCAGCCATTTGACATACTGTACCGGCACGGGGTCATTCAAGCCATACTGCGCCCTGATCTGCTCGGCAACGTTGGGGCTAATCCCCGGTTGAATAAAAAAAGCAGCCGGATCGCCCGGCGCAAGCCTGATAATAAAGAAGGTCAAGGTCAACACCCCGAAAACAAGCGGGATGGCAATCAAAAGGCGTTTTAAAATATAAATCAGCATTATAAAATAATCTCTTTCACAGAAGAAGCCGAACCATTCATTCTCAATACGTTTAGGAGATAGAAAAATAATAAGCACAGAATCAACTTCGCCAATACTTCGCGTATTTCAAAAGAATCCTGTTTTTCAAACCCTTTTGTGTACCCCGGTAATCCTCATAAAGATAAAAGATAAAAAGAGAAACAGGATGGATTATTTTATCGAAAATTCGCGGAAAACCTCGTCCTTCAGGGCGGGGATGGATAGCGTGGCCACTGCAAGTGGCCTGTTTTAGTTTGGTGTTTGTTGTTGTTCGATATATTCCCGAATAATACTGATCGGAGCTCCACCACAAGAAGCCGCAAAATATGATGGTGACCACAACG
>CAIPKT010000115.1 GCA_903865705.1 uncultured Chlorobiaceae bacterium | reverse complement strand
GGAAAAGATCCGTGCCGCTTTTCCAGACATTGAGCTTCTTCTTCTGCCTGCAAATATTGGTTATGCAGGAGGCAACAACGCCGGTTTCAGAAGGGTTCTGGAGTTGCATGCTGATTTTGTGATTTTTTTAAACAACGACACGATCGTTGATAGCGATTTTTGTGCTCCGCTGCTGGATACCCTGAACCGCAAGCCCTCGGCAGGAATTGCTGTACCGAAAATATTTTATCAGGATCGACCCGATACGATCTGGTACGCCGGTGGAGTCGTCACTCTTTCGACAGGGTTGATCCGGCATGTAGGCCTGCGAAAAAAAAATGCACCGGAATTTGACCGACCCGGCACCACTGGCTATGCGACAGGGTGCTGTTTTGCCATGCGCTGCCGTGATTTTAAGGCCGTAGGAGGTTTCGACGAAGGGTTTGCGATGTATGCTGAGGATGTCGATCTCTCCCTCCGGGTTCGCTCTATGGGAATGAGTATCGACTATGTCCCCTCCTCAAGGGTATGGCACGCGGTTTCGGCATCGATTTCCAGCGCTCCGCTCAGGAAGTTGGTCAAAAAAAGTATCGGAGCACTTTATCTTTTCAGAAAGCACCGGGCATGGAGCGGCATGGTGCTCTATCTGTTGTTGCTTCCCATACGTCTTGCCGGAAGCTTCCCGGATGCGTTCAGAAAGAAAAATTCATAAACGTAACAAGAGAAGGGAAGAATTGACCATGCAGAGCCGCTACAGAACAGTTATTGACGGAGCTTATCTCAGTGATCCGGCTCATGATGTCCGGTGGAGGAAAACCCTCGAATTTCTTAGAAAATCGTCACTTGTCGGCGCATCGCATGCCAGCGGGCTTGATCTGGGAGATCGGACACCCTTTACTTTATCGCTTGAGCGGCTTTTCGGTTGCCCGTTCGAGAACACAACGGTTGATCTCGACATTGAGTCACTTGCAGGCTCGTTCGGGGTGGTGACCGCTTTTGAGGTGCTTGAGCATCTTTATAATCCGCTTCATGCATTGCTTGAAGTAAGGCGGCTTCTTGCGGGTCAGGAAGCCAGGCTTTTTGTGTCAATGCCTCTCTGGAAACCGCTCTTTCTTGCAAGCCCCAACCACTTTCATGAGATGACGCGCACTTCGGCCCTCTCGCTTTTCAGGCGCGGAGGCTTCTGTGTTGTCAGGAGTGCTGAGTTTCGTATCCGTCATCCGTTGTTTTATCTTACAGGAGTGAAGCCGCTGTTGCGGGCATGGTATGAAAAAGTACAAATTTATGAACTTGCCGTCCGATAGGGGAGCCCTCCGTAATTCGCCCGACCGGTTCAGGCTTGTCTGGTTTTCCGAGATACAATGGGATTTTCTCTCAACCCGGAAACAGCGTCTTTTGTGCCGCTTTCCCGACAATTGGAAGATTCTTTTCATAGAGCCATTCGCTCTGGGGCGTCGCCACCATTGGCTGCCGGTCAAAAGAGGCAGGGTATGGGTTGTCAGCGTACCGTTTCTGAAGAGTGTTCCTTTTCGAATCGGTCGTCTGCTTGATATTCCATTGCTGCGTGCACTTCTTTCCCTGCCGGGAATAGTGCTGATGTTCTTTTGGGTGGCTGTACTTGGGTTCGCCACCTCCCATAACAGGCTTATCGGCTTAAGCAATATTTACTGGGGTAGGGTTGCAGCCCTCCTTCCATGCCGGCTCCGGTTTTATGATGCCAATGATGATCATCTAGCCTTTCCGGATAACCCGCAGTGGCTGAAGGATTATCTCGATCGCTATCTTTCGAAGGTTGATCTGATCTTCAGTGTGAGCCGCGAGCTGACCTGCAGCCTCAAGGTGCCTCCCCGTGTGCGAACGGTTGAGCTTGGCAACGGTGTCGAGTTCAGCCATTTTGCGGCACCTTGTCATGAAAAGCCAGTAGCGCTCTCCAGGCTCAAGGGGCCGATTCTCGGTTATGCCGGAGCGATGGACTGGCTTGATACCTCTCTTGTGGCTGCGACGGCCCACGCATGGCCGGACTGTGAGATTGTGCTTCTCGGTCCGGCCTATGAAAGAGAGTGGTGGAAAAAACAGGATGCACTTAATGCGCTTCCAAATGTATCCTATTTCGGAAAAATTGAGTACAGTGAACTTCCTGCCTGGGTGCAGCACTTCGATCTTGCCTTGATGCCCTTGCTCACCAGCAAGCTGAAAAAGGTTTCTCACCCCAACAAACTCTATGAATATACCGCTGCGGGAGTGCCGGTGCTCTCGATGAATTACTGCAGTGCGGTTGAGCGGGCGCGGGGGGTGGTGCATGTGGCGGCTTCACAGGAGGAGTTTATCCGCATGGTACCGGTTGCCCTTGCCGACCTGCGGCGGGATGAACGACAGGCGTTTGCCCGGCAGTACAGTTGGGATGAGCTCGCTGCTACCATGGTGCAGGAGTTGCAGAAAGCCAGTCGGGAGATGAACCATTGAACCGCAATGCCGTTATAGCCAGTCAGGCAGGGTTCTCCTTTGCCGGATTTCTTTTCGGCCAGACGGCCCGGTTCGGTTATAACCTTGTTGTTGCAAGGCTTCTCGGTGTTGAGGCTCTGGGCATTTATGCTCTTGCCATTGCTGTTATCCAGATTGCTGAGGTACTCGCCGTTGCAGGGCTCGATGCGGGTCTTTTGCGCTTTATCAGTTTGCACAGGAGTGATCCTCTGCGTCAGAGGGCGGTGATTGGTTCCGCCCTTAAAACCAGCATCACGCTTTCGATTTTCGTTGCGCTCCTGGTGCTCCTTTTTTCAGCTCCCATTGCCTCGATGCTTAATGGCAGTCGTTTATTGCGGCTTACACTCTGCTATTTTGCGGCGGCCGTTCCCTTCAATGTGGCAACCCTGCTTTTTGGTCATGCAATGCAGGGGTTCCGCCAGCTCAAACCAAAAATTATTGCGACACAGGTAATCAGCCCTATTTTGCTGCTGCTCCTGACCGTTCTTTTTTACTATACGGGAGCAGGTTACGATGCAGCCATTTTTTTTCCTTTTGCCTTGGCTGGCGCGGGTGGCTTTTTCTGGATCAGTCGTTCTCTTTCGGAAATTTGCGGGACTTTTCCGGGTGATATTCTTCACGCCCGGCCGGAGAGGGCCATGCTTGTCTATGCACTTCCCTTCATGGCGGTCTCGCTGTTGAGCATGATGAGCCACTGGCTTGACGTGATGATGCTTGGCATGCTGACCGATACGGCAACGGTCGGCCTCTACCATCCTGCGGCAAGAACGGCCGGGCTCATTCGTTCTGTGCTCCTTGCATTTACGGGCATTGCGGCTCCCATGATTGCCGAATTGCATATGGGGAAGCAGAATGAGGAGATAGGGCGGATCTACAAGATGGTGACGCGCTGGATTGTAACGGTTGTTATTCCGCCTGCCATACTTTTT
>CAIPKT010000114.1 GCA_903865705.1 uncultured Chlorobiaceae bacterium | reverse complement strand
TTTTTTTCTGAACTCAATTTTCAGCCATTTCTCTTCATAGCCGGCTTCAGCTACCCTCATGCCTGCCAGAAAAAGGGGCAGAATGACTCCTTTCTGGTAATTGCCTATTCGGATGCTGAGCGAATCGCCGATCTGCAGCACATTGGCTTCCATTTTGTTGTCAAAGACGAAGGGAAGGCGCAGTTTCATGATATAGTGCCCTTCGCTGATTTTTGTAATGGATGTATGCTCCTCCTTATAAAAAATATCAAGCGGGTTTTTATCTCCGTAGACCACCTCTCCTACGGTTTTAAGCATTTCAAGCCCAAGCACTTCGCGCCGGAAAAGCGGTACCTTCGTGATCGGGATGGGTGCGAAAGAGTGCTCAATCTGCTCAATATATTTGTGCTGAATTGTTTTCCATTCGCTCATGTACTCTCCGTCAATTTCATCAATAAAGACCCGGTTGATGACCACTTGATCAACAGTGATACCGTAGAGGTTGAGGTAGGTAAGCGCACGCATCGACTCTTTGATCACCATCTTTTCGGGGTTCATGACCAAACGTACGGTGGTTTTTGTTCCATCCGACAGGAGATCGATGATGCCGTCAATTGAGGAAAAAAGGTGATCTATCTGGTCATAGACCTCGGTTTCGGGCACAAGGTCATGGAGGCGGCTAACCTTTTTTGAGAGGGGACGTATCACCGGTTTAACCACATATTTTTCGAGAGTCCTGATCATCTTCAGCATCCAGCCGAAAGTTTCCGGCAGGGAGAGCAGACGGAGGGTTTCGCCGGTCGGGGCGCAGTCTACAATGAGAAGGTCGTACTCGCCGGATTCGTTGTATCGCTTGATATAGGAGAGCGAAAAGAGCTCCTCCATACCAGGCAGAACACCCATCTCCTCGACATAGATTCCCTTGATACCCTGAACCTCCATGATATGGGCAAAGTGCGCACGGACAATCTCCCAGTTCAGGGTTAAATCCCCGTAGACGCTTACCTCCTGCCCGTAGAGGTTTTCGGCAATCTTTACGGGAGACGGCCCCAGTTCAAGATCGAAGGAGTCGCCGAGGCTGTGTGCGGGATCTGTGGAAATGACAAGGGTTTTAAAACCCATTGATGCAGCTTTTACGGCAGTTGCCGCGGCGATAGAGGTTTTGCCGACGCCGCCTTTGCCTGTGAACACGATTGTCCTCATTATGTATCAGGTTTAGTAGACCGTTTCCATCACTGTTCCCCTATTCTCTTTATGTTTTTTCTATCTTCGCTATCAGGATTTAGCGGACGTAAAGTCACTTGTTGTTATAGTTTTTACAAGCAAAGATAAGTATAATAGTGATACTATTTCGCGATTTATGACTAATCTCCGGTTATTCTCATGACAGAAGCTTGGAATATGCCGACATCTCTCGTGACGAATTACCATTCCATACAAAGAGCCCCATTTTTCTCTCCATTCCATCTTGAATGATCAACTGTTAACTGAGCAAGGATGCTGATTTATCCACAAATTTGTCAGTCTTGTTTCGTAATTTCTGTTCAGCGGAAAAATTGACAGGTGTAAATAAAACTATTTCATGGTGATTGTCGGAGGGGTGTTATGACTGTTATCGAAAAACTGAAACACGAAGCAGAGCTTCTTACGGAACCATTAGCCCAAGAGGTACTGGATTTCTTGTTATTTGTACGTGGGCGTTATGGCGAAGGGCGGGTATCAGAGCTTTTCGAGCACACCGCAGGAGCATGGAAAGGGGAACCGCTTGAACGTGCACCACAGGGCGAACCGGAACAACGTTTGAAATTGGAATAATGTGGATACCCGATACCAACGTCTGGATTCGATATTTAAATCCTCAGTCATCCCCGGTTAAATCTTGTTTTTTGAGGTATTCCGTCGATAGCGCGTCCGTACCAGCAAAAAGAAACACCCCCACGCATGTGGGGAAGACCGGCTGCGCTCTTGTAGGGCTTTTGAGATGTCGTTCATTTTTGTGTTGGTTGTTTTACGGTTTTTTTGTACAATGCTTTTGCGGGTGAGTAGGGCGCGGGTAATGCCGACCTACTCGTGGGAAAGGCTGCGGTCTTCCCTGCCCCGCTTTTTTTATTACAGGCTATCCTGTAAGACTGCGAGAATCTTTCCTGCTTGATAATCATCTCTTGTTACCTCTACGGCTTTAGCTCCTTTCAGGATAATTGTTGTCCGTATTTCTGTATATCTCTCGAAGGCAAGCTGAACGCTATCCGCAATGCGATCAAGGGAATCCTTTGCAATAACATCAATCGTGACATGGTCAAGGTTTTGGCGAACTGCGGCATGGAAGGCGTTTCTTATACCAGAAACACCCCCACGCATGTGGGGAAGACGCGCGGTATTTGGCTGTTGAATGGCCGGTTTTAGAAACACCCCCACGCATGTGGGGAAGACTGTCACCGTCCTTGTAGTCCCTGTCAGCAAAAGGAAACACCCCCACGCATGTGGGGAAGACAGGCTTGGATTGGCAAGACGGGCGCTTTCGCTAGAAACACCCCCACGCATGTGGGGAAGACACAATGTCGCCGGGTTCTGGAGCTGTGACTTCTGAAACACCCCCACGCATGTGGGGAAGACCCTGCTTTGTACGTCATCATGGTATCTATGGCAGAAACACCCCCACGCATGTGGGGAAGACCCCCGCCCCTTCTCCTTATCAAATGTGAGTTTAGAAACACCCCCACGCATGTGGGGAAGACGGAAGCGGCGACATCGCTCTTGGGTACCGTGAGGAAACACCCCCACGCATGTGGGGAAGACGCCACATGCGGCTTGGCAGGATGGCATCGAGCAGAAACACCCCCACGCATGTGGGGAAGACCGAGATCCCGCCACTGGTGGAGAAGTGAAACTGGAAACACCCCCACGCATGTGGGGAAGACTGATCTCGGCATTCATCGCCTTGTCTGCCGATGGAAACACCCCCACGCATGTGGGGAAGACAGGTGGTGATGCCGATTTGGGATGGACTTTTTAGAAACACCCCCACGCATGTGGGGAAGACTGCGGCTGTCTCTACCTCGGTAATGTACACTACAGAAACACCCCCACGCATGTGGGGAAGACTCCATCGTCTGCAAAAATCCCTCAAGCTCACAAGAAACACCCCCACGCATGTGGGGAAGACACTGGATTTTATTGGCATCTCAGCCTCCTTTAGGCATTTCTGAAGGCTGAATAACAGGCGAAGGGCTCTTTTCAATGACCAGCGGCATCCCGGATAGCTCAATCAAATCCCTGCGAGTATCGCCAAGTCCATAAATCTCATAACCGGGCGGAGTGTTGCTACTGTTGAAGATCATCAATCCAGATTCAGGTGGACAATATTTATGAAGATAGTCTACAACTTTTTTTGCTACAGAGTCCTTGATGCCTGAAACAAACATGTTTGCACGTGGTTCTACAAACCAGAGTTTCATTCGTCCGCGTACTGCGGGTGGCAAGTTATTAGCGATTACAACCAGCATTATTGTCTCCCGAGCATTGCTTCAATATCCGGCCCGATACATGCAAGCAAATCCATATCAATCACTCTCCGGCGAAATTCTGTAGCGGTCTTGTGTCTGTCATAAGAGCCAGCCATGGGCGCTGTCAGTGAAAAAGCAAGATCAATCGAGAGTTCCTCTTTGTATAAATCGGCCATGTCATAAACAAATGGCAATGGACTGCCGGAATGTATGAAACCAATATGAGGTGAGTAGCCCATACTGTGCACTGCAGAACAAATTATACCATAAAGAGCCGCATTGGCTGATGTCAAGATTCTGTTGGTTACATCCCCCATCTCAAACTTGCCAGGGGTGAATTGACGACCTTTCCAGCCAACCTTGTATTCTATAGCTTTTTTTTCATAGAGTTGACGGACACGCAAACCTTCCATCCCCATCAATTGATGAAGGGTTTTGTTTTCAAGTTTCTCTCCCGGAAACCTTCGGGTAAACATACGCGCAGCAACTTTCAGTGATTTGTCCGGATCTGCCGAGAGCAACATCTGTCGCCGAAAATTCCGGGTATCGCTTGTTGGCGTTTGCCCGGCAGCATAAAAGATAAGGCTGTCTTCGCCAACCCAGCACAACCCGCAATTTGAAGCAGCCATGACTTTAACTGCTTCATGAGTGACGGTAGTTCCTGGCCCAAGAAGCAGGCAATTGAGCATCGCCACAGGCAACCTGACCACATTACCATCGCAATCTATCCACTTGATGCTGCTATCATCAATTTCCAGCCGGCCCCGTTCGAGATAGATAAATGGGTATTTATCCTTGACCTGCGGCAAGGTGTCGCGCGTAATTTTTATCAACAGCCGTTGTGCAGCGTCTTCTTTTACCGATTGGTCAGACATTGTCGTCCACGGACATTATGGTTACCCTGCGTTCCCGGTATATCTTGTTTTCTCCAAACTGGATAGGTACATCATTCAGGATAATGGTTTCTCCATCGTGCTCTCCGTCCAAAACCCTGAAATCCTCTTTCAGCCTCTTGTCTTGTGCAATTTCAATCGCCTGAACTATAGCGGACGATTCGGTCGCATAAGTTCCTTGATAGATGAGATCTGTAGGCGCGCAACATTTTCGACCTAAATAGATATCCCAGCATGGATTCTTCAGTGCATCGACAAAGAGAGCTATTTTCGCTGATGGCACTTCCAGAATGGCGGCAAAAGCTGCATCCTGCAGGTAGTATCGATAGGTTATTTTTGAGCCACCTCCAACGGCCGCCTTTCCATCGCTTTTTTTGGGAATAAGAAGTGTTTCCCAAGGGTTTTGGTCGTCATAGCCACTCCCTACCATCTGGAAATCTCTCAACAGGGCTTCCCTCTCTTTTGATCTGCGAAAAGAGAGTACGGTCTGGCTAAGTGATCCCATTTCCTTTAGCAGTTCTTTCTGCTCGCCACCTGCTCCGAGTGCACAACATAGAAGGCCGAGCACACCAGATTTAGTTGGGAAATCAAGCGTACCCCTACGGCCGAATCTTGAGTCGGCTCCCCATGACTGCAATGGCGCTTCAAGCCACAGCAAGAGATAGGCGTTACTCATTGGACCTCCGCTAAAGATGCTTTCAGTTCCGCTATAAGATGGTCAATGCTGAAACCTGCGTTCTCACCGAAAGTAAAATCTTTTTGTTTTCCGAATAATGACCCTGCCAGCAACTCTTTTTTGGTTAGATAATCAGTGAGTGCTGTAATGCTTGCCTGAAGGTAGCCTCCGTCTTTTGCTTTAACGGCTGTTTCAAAAGGCACTTGCAAGCGCTGCCCCTTACGGACAAAGATTTTGGCAAATTCCCATGGAGAGGCTCCAGACTGGGTTGTCTGCCGTGCACTTGGAACAGCTACAAAGAGAGCTTTGGTAAATGCCTCAATTGCTTTATCGAGGCCATTTCCAGAGAGGGATGCCCAAAGCTGGCCAAGATCAAGGCTGACATAACGGTAATAGGTTGCCGAGTTAAACTCAAGGCTACCCATGTGCGCAGAACCCTGCTCTTCACTCAGGTCATCAAGAGCGGTAAAAAACTCGACTTCATTACTCACTTTGTGCGTTGAGATGGCGTGAGAGAACGAAGCCGCTGCCTCAATGTCAAGTTCATTTGCTTGAGCAACCATACGCCCAAACAAGGCGATATCAAGACCGTCAATAGCGGGATTTAGGGTCTTCTTTGCTACTTTTTGGAGCTCCTTGTCGTTCAATTTTGTGCTGTCAAAACTTTTTTCCTGAGCATAATCAGCAAACCCTTTAGCTTCAGATTCACTGAAGAAAAAAAGTGTATCCTTGCTGAACGCATCGGAAATAACCTTACCGCACTCTGCACCCTGTTCAAGTGAGGCACCTCTTTCGACGGAGGCTTTAGCAACAAAGTCTGCTATTTTTTTCGTGCGAATCCCGAGTTTGATATCAAAGTCCTGCATAGCAAGTCGCACCTCGCGTTTCCAGCATTGTGAGCTGACACGGGCTCGTGTGTTACCCCCGACAATTGCGGTTTTAGGAGCGCCAACATCGTCACGGTTCAGGCAGGTGACCGGAAATGATTGAAGAATGTGGTATTCAATGCGAGTGTTTCTGAATGGATTGGTGCTGCTCATGATGGGTGGATGGTTAGTTGGTGATTGAAATTTTTAATGGTGCTATCTGTAGCAGGCCAAAACCGAATGCCCTGCCACGGCCGATACCCTGCTGAAAACTGTTAATGAATAATGAGCGGTCAACCACTTCAAGTTCACCGGTCAGCTCCGCTCCACCGTGCGTGACGCTGTGATTTTGTTTGACAAATTGCTTCGCCTGAAGGGTTTTGACCTGCAGTGAGGACGCATGGACAATGAACCCCCATGAGGCAGGTGCTTTTTCGATGAACCACTGTGCAATCTTCTCACGATCTCGAAGAGCTATAATTTTACGGCTTTTGCTGTCACGTTTGGTGGGGTTGATGACCACCTCAAAACGATAACGATCAAAGGTCAGGAACTTTTCATCTACAGACTTTGATTCCAGAACTCCGTGCTCCGGTGTGCGAGGTTCCCTGTCTGAAAGTAAAAGTATCAACCGACAGTTTCTGTCCCCTCCCTTGTCGGCATAGAGAAACCCGCTGGGTACGCTTGCGTTTTTCTCCGAATCGCTTCTACAGTCTTCAAAGAGGCTGTAGACAACCCTGTGCAGCGAGTAGTCGTCAGTAATACGCAGGGTTTTAATGTCTTTGGGTCCTAAACGGAGTACGCTTGCTATCATGCCGCCTCCTTTTTAGCCGCCGACTGGCCTTGTTTATAGAATTCCTGTGCCCACTGGCTTTTTATTCTTTCGCTCTCCCAGTGGAATTTAAGCAGTTGCTCAAGCAGACGGGCATAGTCGATAGAGGAGTTTCCTCTTGAGACGATCAAGCTGAAGAGTGGGCGTAGTATTCTGCATGCTTCCTCGACTGAATCACAGGCAAGCAAGCGCCGCAGTTTTGCTTTTGCCTGATCGCTCTGATTGCCATCATCATAACATTTGGCAATGGCCCTACCGACTCCCTCACTGCCATTGTGGGCACTCTTATCTTTGGCGATTGCTGCGGCAACTGTGGCAAACGGCAACCGCTCCCATGGTTTCTCCAAATCAACGTTAAAGGCTGCCAGATACTCCCAGCTCTGGTATTCAGTTGCGGGGTTGTCGGCCCGCTTCAGAGTTGCAGCGACGCCCTTGTTCTTTGCAATCAAGGCAATGATGAACTGCACAAATTCAAGTGAGCGGCTGGTTTTCGTTCCGGGTTCATTATTCATGGCTTTTTATTTTCCGGGTTCAGGTAATTGATAAGATTTGGCCGGTTTTTAGCCCATGCATCAATCTGCCGGGCGCTCTCTTTGGGGCAAAAAGTGTCATAGGCTTTTATGGCTGACTGCGCAAATATTTTTCTTACTCTTACAGTGTCGTGAGGAGGAGCGCAGGCATCAACCAGATTCTGAAAACGACGTTCGCAGAGTTCCCAGAACAAGGTTGAGGCTTGCCCTGCCAAGCCAGCGTCAGTCATATTCTGTGCCTTAAAAAAGCCGTTTGTTCCGGCCCATACCTTCTTGGACAATTTGTCGAGTGCGTCCATTTCAAGTTTGAGCTGATTATACCAGGGCTCTCCAAGAATAGATGAATCAAAAAAGACAACAGACTCGATGAAATCATTATCTCGCTTGATGAACTGACATCCAAAACTACCGTTACTCACACCAAGACCTCCTGACCAGACACCAATCTGTTTGTATCTGCTGTGAAAGCGAACAAGACCGTACCGAATAAACTGGCAATCATAACCCTGCCCGCCACCTGCACTCATAAATGCCAGCAAGGAAACAAGTTCCCGCCATGGACGCTTATTTGTATCAATCCATAGTACTTTTGGTGTTTGCCCGAAATTATTGATCGCCATTCCTGGTTCTCTCCATCCCTCTTTGTGGCTTGGGTACTGTAAACCCTCTAAGTAATAGATCCCATCCCCCTGCAATAAAACAAAACGAGAAAGAGAGATGAGCGTTGCCATATAGGAGTGTTTCAGCATCCTGGCTATTGGACAGTCTTCTCCTTTCGGCATTTCTTCCCATGGTGCGATTCCCAATCCCGTCGTCCAATACGCATTCTCCGTTATCCGCTCGTATGACAGGAGATTCATGAGAAGGGTGTCAATAAGGGTTTCCCCAACAAGAGTGGAATGAAGATAGCCGACATAATTGCCAAGGCTTGGCGCTGCTTTAGCCACAATTTTTTTCCCAACATAACCAGTGCTTAATGGTTCAAGTTTTTTTTCACCCACCTTTCCCCCTAAAGCAAAATTCATGAGAGAGACAATAAATAAAGCCTTATCGGCATCGGATAGGGTCTTAGGCACCTGATACTGGGAGAGTATGGTATTGTTTTCGGCAGGCATATCTGGATAAAAACCCATTCCTATTGATTTCGGTAGAGCATTTTCTTCAGCAGTTCTGCGATCAGACTCATTATTAGCCACATCAATGTCCTTTCGTTTCCGTCGCTCAATGAGGCCATGTATGGCCGGCATTTGCAGAAAAGGTTTTTCGCCGTAAAGCCAGAATCTGTCGTGCCATTTTTCAAGGTAGTCAAGGCACTTTCGGGCAAGATCCGAAGGCTCGATGGTTTCCAGTACCTCATCGTCTTCAGGGGTACATGCTGCTTGTGCAATGGCGAGCAAAAGCTTGGTCATGGCCATCTTTTGCAGGGGGTTGCCTCCGAGGCCTCGATTACTGGCTTCGCTGAATATCTGGCGCAGGCTCAACCTGCCTTTGTCGATAACAGGTATCCATGGCTCGTCAATCAGATTGAATTGATTTTCAAGGGTCATATTAATGGTGTTGCCTGGTTTATTTTTTGGGGGAACAATATCCAAGTTTCGGGTTATAGCTGAGCCGACGGTTCATTGATGCATCTTGACCATTAAGGGATTTTAGCTCCCCATCCTGCCTGACAATTGCTAAACGAAGAATGCTCTCGCCGTACTCTTGGTCTCCGAGATAAAAATAACCTTTCAGCCATTCGAGGCTATTCATCGGTGATGCTTCCGGTGCAAGGTAGTCAGCAACATGCAAGGTCTGTTCCGCAAGTGCTGCTGCAAGAATGCGCTGTTCCTTTCTGCCTTTTGGCAGCGATTTAAATGGCAGAAAAAGTTTGCGTCCATTCAGGAGCAACACGGTTGTACCACCCCGATCTCGATCAATACGATACGATTGCAAAAGCAGTACCTCCACATTCTCCTGTTCACTGTATCGGGTGCTTGCCTTGCTTTCAGGTAAGGTTCTGGTGCCTGCGGAAATGCCGCCTAAGGCTAACCGCTCAAGTATCTCCTGCCTTTTTTTAAGCAGCTCTTTTTGTTGCTGCATAAGCGGGCTCTCCACTTGTTCCCGATAGGTGGCCTCAATCAGATCGCGTATCTGGTCAGGAAGCACGAGCTTCGTCATGCCGCTCCATACCTCAAGGGTGCGCAACAAAACATAGGGACTGTAGACTTTTGCTGTTGGTCCAAATTCTTTTTCGGGGTGATCCAAAGCATTAGCAGATTCTGGTTTTATAATCCATACTTGGCAGAAGGAATTTTTCGGACGAACTGTTTCGCTGTGCCGCCACAACCTGCCGATTCTCTGGAGAAGCATATCTGTCGGACAGATTTTTGTTACCAGAAAGTCGGCATCAATATCAAGTGATTGCTCCAACACTTGAGTGCCAACGAGTATACGACCATGTTGGCCTCGAAGCTTACTGTTACCCTTGCCATACCGGGTAACCCAGTACTCCTCATGGCGTTCTCGATCAATTTTCAAAAAAAGGGAATGCAAAAGACCGCACTCGATCCCCAGACCGTCAGCTCGGGCAGCGAGAATGCTGAAAATACTTTGGGCCTCAGCGACCGTATTTTCTATCCAGAGTACCTGCTGGCCCTCTTCAGCCCGTCTTAGGGTTTCTTCAAGAGCGGCGTCAGGAGATAAAAAAGATTGAATGCTGACAACGGTTTTACTCGGAACGGTGGCTGTTGTTTCTATCGGGGAGTCGTCATCACTCCTATTGACAGTAAGCAACGGATAAGATTCATTTGAAACCGGTTGCGTTAAAAACTTTTCACGCCTCTCCTTGGTTAAGGTGGCGCTAAGAATGATAACGGTACATTGGAGCGCGCGAAGGGTTTCAACAAGTTTATCGAGGATGGTGCCGGTATAGGCATCATAAGAGTGTACCTCATCAAGAATTACCACCTTTCCGGCAAGGCCGAATGCCCTGACAAAGCCATGCTTAACATTCATCACGGCCATCAGCGCCTGATCAATCGTGCCCACGGCAAATGGAGCGAGAATGCCACGTTTACCTGAACTGAACCAGTTACCTCCCGGCCCAGCGTCTTCTCCCATTTCGATTTCTTTCAGCCAGGCGTTGCTGTGCAGCAAAAGAGCCCGGCGGTGGGTACATTCAGAGGTCAATATTTTCTTCAAAAAATCATTAACCCTGTCATGAATCTTGTTGGAGGTTAACTGCGTAGGCAGGGCAAAGTAGAAGCCGGTTGCTTTTCCGGCAGACATTATGGAATATGCAGCATAGAGTGCCGCTTCTGTTTTGCCGATGCCCATGGGAGCTTCAAGAATGTAAGTTCCGGGCATGTTTGCCTGCTTAATAAGCAACTCCTGAATACCTCGCGGTTCAAAACCAAAAATAGTATTGAATCCGAGCCCTTTGATAAGGTCCGGCCTCACAAACCCTGCGGCATCAACAGCTTGCTTGATGAGGGATTGCCAGGTATCATTCGGGTTGTCAAAGTAAGGGCCTGATCCGATCCAGTCTGCTACAGTTGTAAGACCGGCAACAGCTTTTGCTTGCAGCGAGTTTTCTATTACAGGGAACTCGAGTCCTGTTACCACCTTGAGATTTTGAACGAGTTCAACTCTCCTCTCTTGCCAAAGTGCACCTCCAAAAACCTTGTCTTCAGCCACGAGCCCATTCAACTCTGGGGAGTACCCGTGATGTTGACCTATGATTTGGGGAATATATCGACCGATTTTCAACGAGTATGCTGTAGCCATGCTGACCCCTGCGTGATGGCCCCAGTTTTTCTCCAGAGCAGGGTTGATGTGGGAGAGGCTTGCCAGAGAATTCGGAACATAGTCATCGGTTCCTCGGTATATTTTTTCCTGAAAAGTGGGACTGACCTTCCCTATGTCATGAATTGCAGCGACCAGTTCCGAGCCTTCAGGGAAAAGTGCTGATCGTAAAAAGGATGGCATTCGCGACAGAAGCTCTCTGGCAACCTCGCCAACAATAGAGCAATGATCGAAAACATCTCTCCCACCTACTCGTTTCTGATTCTCTGAAATACGGGTTTTTGCCAGGCACTCCTTCAGCAGCAAAGCGTCATTCTGCTCAGAAGAAATGTACTCGTTATGCTTAGCTTTAGGGGTACGCATAGGTATAAATTTTAGTGATAACCACCCCAGTAAATTATCTACAAAACAAAAGACCTATACGCGATGCATCCTTTGCTCCATCATATGAGCGTAATAACGTGTACAACGCATTTGCAATAAAATAGCAGTTCAATTTACACAAGAGTTCCGCCATAAAAAGTTTTCCTCGTTTAATAAAAGATTAACAACTTATCTTTCTTGCTATCTACCACGTCTACTGGGACAAAAACTGTCCTATGTAAGAAAATAATTAAACAAAACAGATGCGAATAGTACCGTATGCTCGGCAATGCTCCTTTTTTCACTCAAAAAGCATGAGTAGAAAAAAATGCTTGATAACGTGATAGCTGAAAATGAGCGATAAGATCGGGATGGTGACGAGAAGAGGTTTAATAAATGGTTGTAATGGCAACGCTTGTAAAATTGTGTCGTCAGATTAT
>CAIPKT010000113.1 GCA_903865705.1 uncultured Chlorobiaceae bacterium | reverse complement strand
TGAAAGGGTGTTGAGTGCAACATTTGCCGCCCCTCCCAGTCGGTGGTCTTCGTGGGTGACATCGACAACCGGTACCGGATATTCAGGCGAAATGCGGGAGACATGACCGAAAATATACTTGTCAAGCATAATGTCGCCGATAACGGCAATTCGCTTGCCTCGAAAAGAGTTCAGGATGTTTTTTATGGAGCAGGTTGTCATAACGCCTTGTTTCGTGATGTGTTCTGTTGTTGGTAAATAAAAAAATAGTAACAAAAATCTTGGACTGTCATGAAGTTATTATTGTATCGTTTTATTTTTTGCTATTTTTTGTTATAATTAAAGCTAAGCATTTTTAAGCTTTATCTGTAAAAAAGCAGGAACCAATGTTTGATAGTTTAAGTGATAAATTAGAGGCCACCTTTAAAAAGCTGGCAGGTCAGGCAACCATTAACGAGGTTAATATTGGTCTCGCCATGCGCGATATCAAGAGAGCCCTTCTTGGTGCCGACGTTAACTACAAGGTTGCAAAGAAATTAATAGATGATATAAGGGAGAAATCTCTTGGCGAGCAGGTCATTAAAAGCGTCTCGCCAGCGCAGATGATTGTAAAAATCGTTTATGATGAGCTGACCGAACTGATGGGTGGAGAGCAGAAACCACTGAATCTTTCGCCGAAGAAACTGCCTGCGGTTATCATGGTTGCCGGTCTGCAGGGTTCCGGAAAGACGACTTTCTGCGCCAAACTGGCGTTAAGGCTGAAAAAGAACGGTAAACAGCCGATGCTTGTTGCGGCTGACGTTTATCGTCCAGCGGCAGTTGATCAACTTAAGGCTCTCGGGCAGCAGGTTGATGTTCCTGTTTTTTCCATTGTAGAGCCTGACGCCATGAAAGCTGCTCTTCAGGGGTTGGAAGCTGCGCGGTCAAATGCCTGTGATGTTGTTATTATCGATACGGCAGGACGGTTACAGATCGATCAAGTCATGATGGCTGAGGCAGAAGCATTGAAGCACGCCCTCAAGCCTGACGAGCTTCTTTTTGTTGTTGACTCCATGATGGGGCAGGAGGCAGTCAATACTGCCAAAGCTTTTAATGACCGCCTTGATTTTGACGGTGTAGTGCTTACCAAGCTTGACGGTGATTCAAGGGGTGGTGCCGCACTTTCTATCCGCCAGGTAGTTGAAAAGCCAATCAAATTTATCAGTGTTGGAGAAAAGGTTGACGACCTTGACCTTTTCTATCCAGATCGTATGGCCCAGAGGATTCTGGGAATGGGCGATATCGTGAGCTTTGTTGAAAAAGCCCAGGAAAGCCTTGATCTTGAGAAGACTCTTGAGATGCAGAAAAAGTTGATGAAGAACGAGTTTGATCTCAATGACTTTTTCGACCAGTTGCAGCAACTCAAGAAAATGGGTTCAATTCAGGGGTTGATTGAAATGGTACCTGGACTGAACAAGATGGTGCCGAAGCAGGATCTTGAAAATCTTGATTTCAAGCCCATCGAAGCCATGATCAACTCCATGACAAAGCAGGAAAAAATCACTCCCGATATTATTAACGGCAGTCGTCGGCAGCGTATAGCACTGGGTAGCGGCACGAAAGTTCAGGAGGTCAATCTTTTGCTGAAGCAATTCGGGGAGATGAAGAAGATGATGCGTTCGGTATCAAAGCTGTCGCAGTCCGGCAGAAAAATTACTTCGCAGAATCTTGCGCTTGACAAATTTTTAAAACGATAGATGGCACATTCACTGTTGACAGTAAACATTAACTAAAATATTTTAGCCTTGGTAAAGATCAGACTTAAAAGAGCAGGAAGAAAAAAATTGCCGGTATACCAGATTGTTGTCGCTGATGCGCGCTCACCAAGGGACGGTAAATTTCTTGAAGTTGTTGGACATTATCAGCCAACCGCGAAACCACATTCTGTCACCATTAAAAAAGATCGTATTGTTTACTGGATGCAGACTGGCGCACAGCCAACAGCAACCGTGAACAGTCTTATCCGTACGACCGGCTTGCTTTATGAACTCAGGCTTAAAAGCATGGGTCGCAGCGAAGCTGAAATTGCAGCAGAGATGGAAAAGTGGCAGGAGCACCAGAACGTAAGACGTCAAAAGAGACTTGCACTGAAATCCCATCGTCGTAGTGCCAAAAAAGAGGCAGAAGCGAAAGCTGCAACAGGCGGAGAGGCCTAATCACTTTTTTACAGTAAGGCCAGTATGGAACTCTATTTGACAGGTATCATTCTCAAGCCGAGAGGGTTGCAGGGTGAGGTGAAAGTGGAGCCGATTACCGACTTTCCTGAAAGTTTTCTTTCGCGAAAAGAGTATTATGCGGGAAAGAGCCTAGATTCGGTTGAGCGGTTAAAGGTAAATAAGGCCGCTCTTGCCGGAGGTTTTGCATGGTTGTTCTTTGAAGGAATTGACAGCATGGAAAAAGCGGAAGCACTTACGGGCTGGAAATTGTTTGTTCCAGAAGACCAGCTTTTGCCACAACCGGCTAACCGCGCATATCTTCATGAGATCATAGGTATGAAGGTACTTGACTGCCGTCGAAGTGAGGTCGGTGTTGTTACCAATGTGATAGCCATGCCGGCACATGACGTTTATGAGGTTCAGGTTGGTGAAAGAAAAATTCTGTTGCCAGCCATAGATGAATTTGTTGAGGAGTTCAATCTTCATGAGCAGTACATCGTTATACCAAGATTTGAGGAATTTCTGTAAATGGTTGAGTCTGAAAATCCTTCTCAGTTCATGAATGCCATAAGGATTGATGTAATTTCTGTAATTCCGGGTTTTTTTGATTCGCCGCTTGATAATGGATTGTTAAGCATTGCACGCAAAAAAAGCCATGCGGAAATTCACGTTCATAACCTGCATGACTACGGATTGGGCAGGTATAAACAGGTGGATGATTCACCTTTTGGAGGTGGAGCCGGTATGGTGATTCGTCCTGAGCCAGTGTTTGCCTGTATCGAAGCGCTCAAGGCCGAAAGAGGGTATGATGAAGTGATTTTTCTTACTCCGGATGGAAAACTGTTTGAGCAGTCTATGGCAAACAGGTTTTCAAGAATGAAAAATCTTATTATTCTCTGTGGTCATTATAAGGCCATTGATGAAAGAATTCGCCAGAATTTGATTACCATGGAGATATCCATGGGTGATGTTGTGGTTTCAGGAGGGGAGATACCGGCACTCTTTTTGATGGATGCTGTCGTAAGGGTTATTCCAGGTGTTCTCGGCGATAGTGAATCGGCTCTGACCGACTCTTTTCAGACCGGACTCCTTGATTGTACCTATTATACCCGTCCTGCAGAATTCAGGGGAATGAACGTGCCGGAAGTGCTGTTAACGGGTCATCACAGCAATATCGAAAAGTGGCGCAGCGAAAATGCTCTTGAGAGAACACGTCAGCGTCGGCCCGATCTTCTTGATCAAGAGTTTTTAGAGTTAAAGAAAAAATAACGTAAAAAGTATAGTTGTCATGGATCAGTTAATCAGGTTAGTTGAAGCCACTCAGGCTGTTACAGATTTTCCGGAAATCAATCCGGGTGATACCGTCAAGATTCAGTTGAAGGTTATTGAGGGCGAAAAGGAAAGACTTCAGGCTTTCGAGGGTATTGTTATCAGCGACAGGGGTGCTGGCGGTAACAAAACCATCACTGTCCGCAAAATTTCTCATGGTGTTGGTGTTGAAAGGATTATTCCGGTCAACTCCCCCAACATAGAGAGTGTTACGGTACTCAAGCATGGCAAGGCAAGAAGGGCAAAACTGTTCTACCTGCGCAAACGGACAGGCAAGGCAGCATTGAAAGTCAAGGAACGCAAGATTGTAGAAAAAGTCTGATCATGTATTTGTTAATCCGGTCTGCTTTCTCGCTGACCGGATTTTCTTTGTACGCTCTCCGCGGTACTGATATATACCTTCTGAATTCGGTGTGTTTGCTCCTCTTCTCTCCAATACGTTTTTTACAGGGTCCGGTCATACGACCGGCGGTAAGTTGGTGTCCGCAATACGGTGTTGTCCGCAATATGAAGCGACGCTTATTATTTTACTGAATGACTTTGAACTTGAATTGTCAGGATATTCAACTCTTTCGTGAGAGGATATTTGACTTTTATCAGTCAAACAGAAGGAGCTTTCCCTGGAGGGAGACAACCGACCGGTATGCTGTCATGGTTAGTGAAATCATGCTGCAGCAGACGCAGGCAGAGCGGGTTGCCGGAAAATTTACGGCATGGATGCTCCGTTTTCCCAATATCGAAATTCTTGCCTCAGCCTCACTCAAGGAGGTGCTTCTGCTGTGGAGCGGTCTTGGCTATAACTCTCGAGGCCAGCGGCTACAGGGCTGCGCAAAGGTAATTATGGAGCGTTTCAACGGGGTGGTGCCTGCCACTCCTGAGTTGCTTAAAACTCTTCCCGGCATCGGTGAGTACACCTGCCGATCCATTCCGGTCTTTGCCGACAATCTTGATGCAGCCGCTGTCGATACCAATATCCGCAGGATTATCATGCACGAATTCGCTTTGCCTGAAGATACCTCGA
>CAIPKT010000112.1 GCA_903865705.1 uncultured Chlorobiaceae bacterium | reverse complement strand
GGAATTATTCTTGCAGGAGGTTCTGGTACAAGGCTTTATCCTGTTACCAGGGCAATATCAAAACAGCTTCTCCCTGTTTATGACAAGCCGATGATCTATTATCCACTGACCACGCTGATGCTTTCGGGGATACGGGATATTCTGATTATCACGACACCTGAAGATCAGGCGATGTTCATGAAGTTGCTTGGAGACGGCAGTGACTGGGGCATCTCTCTCTCCTATATTGTGCAACCCTCACCTGACGGGCTTGCTCAGGCCTTCATTCTTGGTGAGGCTTTTATCGGCAGTGATGATGTCACGCTTATTCTTGGCGACAATATTTTTTTCGGTTATGCATTCAGTCAGATGCTTGAAGCTGCAGTTCAGAAGGTGCAAAATGAGCGCAAAGCTACGATATTCGGCTACTATGTCAGTGATCCGGAACGTTACGGCGTTGCAGAGCTTGATGCGGAAGGGAATGTGCTCTCTTTGGCCGAAAAGCCGGAAATCCCGAAATCAAATTATGCGGTTGTCGGGCTCTATTTTTACCCCAACAATGTCGTAGAGATTGCAAAACAGGTGCGGCCTTCCGACCGCGGAGAGCTTGAAATCACGGCGGTCAATGAAGCGTATCTGCTGCGGGGGGAGCTTACGTGTTCCATGCTGGGGAGGGGTTTTGCGTGGCTCGATACCGGTACGCATGAATCATTCCAGGAGGCAGGGAATTTTATCCAGACCGTTGAAAAAAGGCAGGGGCTGAAAATTGCCTGCCCTGAAGAAATTGCCTGGCGAAATGGCTGGATAACGGATGAAAAGCTGTTACACTTATCCGAGCCACTGATGAAAAGTCATTACGGACAGTACCTGAGGCAGTTGCTTGTTCAGAGATAGCGGATTGTCTTTTCGTCGTGGTTTCTTTGTGGCGGTGCAATTGCTATCTTTAGAAACAGGAATATTTTACAGCTACAGATTAATTCTCGTGATTGACGGCTTAATATTTTTTCCCCGGTGCTTATGCAAGTGATTTCAACAGCCATACCTGATGTCCTGATTTTTCAACCGAGGGTTTTTGGTGATGATCGGGGGTATTTTTTTGAGTCGTTCAGGCAGGATTTTTTTGAGGAGCATGTCGGCCGCGTTCGGTTTGTGCAGGAAAATGAGTCGAAGTCAGGCTATGGAGTGCTTCGCGGCCTTCATTTTCAGAAACCGCCCTTCACGCAGTCCAAGCTTGTTCGGGTGCTTTCTGGCAGTGTGCTTGATGTTGTTGTCGATTTGCGTCTCGGATCCCCTTGGTATGGCCGTCATGTATCCTGTAAGCTTGATACTGAACAGAAAAATATGCTGTGGGTTCCGAAAGGGTTTGCTCACGGATTTCTTGTTCTTTCGACGGAGGCTGTTTTTGCCTACAAGTGCGATAACTACTATACGCCTTCGCACGATGCAGGTATTTTATGGAATGATCCATCCCTCGGTATCGACTGGCAGCTTCCGGCTGAGGTGATCAGGGTATCAGAAAAAGATGCTCATCAGCCCGGCTTCGCTTCGGCCGACAGTTTTTTGTATGAGGATTTCCAGCAGGAAATACTTTATCTCAAGGTTTAAGCACTCTGATTGTCACTACCAAATTTTACTTTTTGCATGAATATTCTTGTTACAGGCAGTCGGGGCCAACTGGGGTCTGAGCTGCAGGAGCTCTCAACCCGCTCCGGCAAACATCGCTTTTTTTTCTATGACCTCCCTGATCTCGATATTACTTCTCCCCACCATGTTGCATCAATATGCCGTGAACATGACATAGAGGTTATTATTAATTGTGCGGCATATACTGCTGTGGACAAGGCAGAATCGGATGTTGATGCAGCCTTCAGGGTTAATCGTGATGGTGCCGCCGTGCTTGCTTTGTGTGCCAAAGAACGCAATGCTCTTCTGGTGCATATTTCCACTGATTATGTTTTTAATGGAAAATCGAACACTCCTTACCGCGAAGTTGATCCG
>CAIPKT010000111.1 GCA_903865705.1 uncultured Chlorobiaceae bacterium | reverse complement strand
GGCAGTCTGCCGAACTTTAACTGCTACTGCGTCAATAATCCGAGCGAAGGAGCCATAGCCAAACGCCGCGGCTTTGCCACGCTGGTCAGCTACCTTTCGCCACCGCTTGAACATGCCGGACTTTACAAAAATCTGCGCAAGCTCAAAGAGCTGATTGAAGGATTCAGGATCCATGCATCCCTGGAGCTGCTTGATGAAATCAAGGAACTTGCATCCATGCTCGATATTGAGGGCAGCAAGGACGAGATAGCGGCAGAGGAGTATGTTACCAGAATGCGCAATGAGCTTTACCTGATTGAAGAACGCATGATTCCGCTCGGGCTGCATATCATGGGCGAAGCGCCAACTCCCGAAAGCGTCAGCGACCATCTTGCCTTGCTTGCAGCACACAGTCGCCCTGAACTTGACGGAAAATCCCTGCCGGAGCTGATCTGCCATCACCTGAACTACGATTACGGTGAACTGCAAGACAAGCTGGCAAGTGACCAGCAGGCCCAGGCGAGATGGCAGCAGGTATCCGGGATTAACCGTGAAGCCGTGAAACGCTTTACCGGACACTTCGACCCGGCCAAGAGCCCTGACCTGCCTGTTTCATTGGTACTTGAAGGGAGCCTTGCCGTAAGAATGTCCGAAGCCAACGACTATCTGCGCGGGGAGGCAGGCATCAGGCCGGCAGAACTCCATCGCCTCTGGCATTTCCTGAACACCGTCCTGATGAATCTGGCTGAAAACCATGAACTGAAAGCCGTACTGCACGCCCTTGCAGGAAAGTATACGCCGCCATCGCCAGGCAACGACCTTCTCCGGAACCCTGACATTGTGCCGACTGGCCGCAACATGCACAGTCTTGACCCCTATACTATTCCCTCGCCCTTCGCAGAGCGGGCAGGAAAGCTTTCGGCTGAAGAGCTGCTGCTGCAGTACCGAAAAGAGAGCGGGGAGAACCCGCAGTCCATCGCCCTGATTCTGTGGGGAACCGATAACCTGAAAAGCGAGGGCGAAGGGGTTGCCCAGGCACTGGCACTTATGGGAGCAAGGGTCAAAACCGATGAAATGGGCAAGATTGCCGATGTTGAACTGATACCTCTTGCCGAGCTTGGCCGTCCCCGCATGGACGTGGTCATGACCATCAGCGGTATTTTCCGCGATCTGCTCTCCCTGCAGGTCAAGCTGCTCGACCGGGCCGCACGGATGGCCGCAGCAGCCGATGAGCCGGAAGAGATGAACTTTATTAAAAAGCATGTTGCTCAGGAGATGACTGAACGAGGCTGCACCTTTGAGGAGGCATCAAACAGGGTTTATTCCAACGCGCCCGGCAGTTACGGAGCAAATGTGAACCATCTGGTCGAAAGCAGTACCTGGGAGGAGGAGAGCCAGCTTGCCGAAGCCTTTGTCAGCCGCAAAAGCTTTGCCGTAACCCCCTCCGGGCAATGGGCGGAGTGCCCCGATGCCCTTCGCTCCGCATTGCAACATGTAACTCTGACTTTTCAGAATATCGACAGTTGCGAAATCGGTATTTCTGATATTGATCATTATTATGAGTATCTTGGCGGAGTTTCAAAAACCGTGGAACACCTCAGCAAGGCAAAGCCAAAGGTGATGGTTGGCGATATTGACGGGACGGGAAAAAAGCAGCGGATTTGTTCACTTGAAAAAATGGTCGCACTTGAAGCGCGTACCAAACTGCTCAATCCGAAATGGTACGATGCCATGCTGGAGCACGGCTATGAGGGGGTAAGGGAGATTGAATCTCACCTCAGCAACACATACGGATGGAGCGCAACGGCTTCGGCAGTAAAGAAATGGACTTACGACCAGTTTAACGAAACCTTTCTTCAAGACAAGCAGATGCTTGAGCGGATGGCAAGCCTAAACCCTCATGCAACGATTTCGATGACCGGAAGATTGCTTGAAGCTCATTCACGCGGGTTTTGGGAAGCCGATGATGGCATTATTGAAGAGCTGCAAAAGCTTTACGCCGATCTTGAAACAAGAATTGAAGGGGTTCACCAGTGAGCGCCAGCAGAACAATATTGAACACAGTCAACCACACAACCGTAAAACATACACCATGACCAGCTCCCCTTTCAACGCTGAAGAACACAAGAAAATGCTCCGTTCCTATTTTAATGGCCAGGGCTTTCAGCGATGGGCATCGATATACGGCGACGACAAACTCTCCTCCATACGCAATACAGTACGCAAGGGTCATGCCGTCATGATGGATAAGGCATTCGACTGGCTGCAGAAGCTTGGACTGCCAAAAGGGGCAACCGTGCTTGACGCCGGCTGTGGCACAGGGCTCTTCAGCATCAGGCTTGCCAAAGCGGGATACAAGGTAACAGCAGTCGATATAGCCTCGCAGATGGTCGACAAGGCGAAAGCCGAAGCCACCAAAGAGGGTGTGCAGAACAATATTACCTTTGAGGTCAACACCCTTGAGTCAGTACGCGGTACCTACGATGCCGTGGTCTGCTTTGACGTCCTGATCCACTACCCGTCAGAAGGATTTTCGCAGGCTTTCCGCAACCTCGCAAGCCTGACAAAAGGCTCCGTTATTTTTACCTATGCGCCCTATAATAAAATTCTTGCACTGATGCACTGGCTTGGTGGCTATTTTCCAAAAAAAGAGCGCCGCACAACCATCCAGATGATCCGCGATGAAGAGATGCAGAAAGCTATGACGAAGACGGGTATGCAGGTCAAAGCACGCGAAAAGATCAGTTTTGGTTTTTATCATACCATGCTGATGAACGCTTCACATAAGTAATAATGTTGGAACGAAAAGCCTATGTTTATTGTATAAATTAATTGTAAATTAGAAATTCAGGGATTTTTAAGGGTCTTGAAACCGGGTTTTTGCTCAACCATACTGCAATCCCTATTTTGAAAAAAACATATCTGGAGGATGGAGACCGATGAAAATACTGATGGTTCAGCCAAATTATCATTCAGGTGGAGCCGAAATTGCCGGCAACTGGACACCAAGCTGGGTCGCCTATATCGGTGGCGCACTGAAACAGGCGGGGTTCGATCAGGTTCGATTTGTTGACGCCATGTGCGATCATCTTGAGGACGATCAGATCGAAGAGCTCATTCGCCAGAACAAGCCGGATGTGGTGATGGCAACCAATATCACACCGTCTATCTTCAAGGCGCAGGATATCATGAAGCTCGCCAAAAAGGTAGACCCGAAAATCACGACTATCATGGGCGGCATTCATTCGACCTTCATGTACCCGCAGGTACTGAGCGAAGCGCCCGAAACCGATTACATTGTCCGTGGTGAAGGCGAAGAGGTGACCGTTAACCTCATCAGGGAGATTGCTGCAGGAACGGACAAACAGAACCGTGGAAACATTACCGGTATCGCCTATCTTGATGACGAGGGCAATGTCTTCGCCACGCCGGCGCATCCCGTTATCGAAGACCTCGATACCCTTACCCCCGACTGGAGCCTTTACGACTGGGATAAATACATTTACACTCCTCTGAACTGCCGCCTTGCCGTACCGAACTTTGCAAGAGGCTGCCCTTTTACCTGCACATTCTGTTCACAATGGCAGTTCTGGCGCCGCTACCGTGCTCGCAGTCCCAAGCTTTTTGTGGATGAAATTGAGATACTGGTAAAAAAATATAACGTTGGATTCTTTATTCTTGCTGATGAAGAGCCCACGATTAACAAGCAGAAATTTGTCTCTCTCTGTCAGGAGCTTATCGACCGGAAGCTTAATGTTACCTGGGGCATCAACACCCGCGTAACCGATATTATGCGCGATGCAGACCTCCTGCCCTTCTTCCGCAAAGCGGGCCTTGTGCACGTTTCGCTCGGCACAGAAGCTGCAAGCCAGATGAACCTGAACCGTTTCCGCAAAGAGACCACTATTGAAGAGAACAAGCTTGCCATCAAGCTGTTGCAGAAAAATGGAATCGTCGCCGAGGCACAGTTTGTTATGGGCCTTGAGCACGAAACTCCTGAAACCATTGAAGAAACTTACCAGCTCTGTAAAGACTGGGATCCTGATATGGCCAACTGGACCATCTACACCCCATGGCCTTTCTCTGATCTCTTCAAGGAGCTTGGCGACAGGGTGGAAGTGCGCGACTACTCCAAGTACAACTTTGTGACGCCGATTATCAAGCCGGACAACATGGAGCGTGAGGATGTGCTGAAACTGGTGCTGAAATCTTATGCACGCTTCTACGCACGCAAAACCTTCTTTGGCTACCCATGGATCAAGGATCCTTATGTCCGCAAATACATGCTTGGCTGTCTCAAGGCGTTTGCACAGACCACCATTACCAAGCGCTTTTACGACATCGATCGCGTCAAGACCAAGAACCGCAAGATCGAGATCGACCTGGGCTTCGACAAGTCAAGAATTCTGACACAGGAGGAGGTCAAAAACCTCAAGGAACTCCGGCCGGAGATGGTCGCCGACATGAGCTTTGGTCTGAAAGAGGCTGGCTATCAGCGCGAACACGACGAGCACAACTGGGACGAATTCGACGAGAGTACCATCAAGGATCGGAACTCTTCGACCGTGCGTAACTGCTGAGCATACCGATTACCGATTCATTTCCAAAAGAGAAACCCCACCGTAAAACGTTGGGGTTTCTCTTTTTAGTCGGGAATACCGCTTATGTTTCTTACAAGCGCACCAAGGGTCATGATGAGCCTGTAGAGAATTTTCTGCGAAAAATTCTTGTTAAGTTTTTTATGCGATTCATTGAAAATATGGGCACTATTATAACTATTCGGACAATCGAAGAGTATACATTAAATTGCTAAAAAACAGATGTCGAACATTTATCTCTTACAGAATTTACAGTTCATGAGCACTAACAGATGTTCACTATGACCAGTTACGGCAAACTGGCAAGCCAATGCGAGACGATTGAAAAGGTACGGGCGTGGCAGGCTTCGGGGAAAAAAGTTGTCTTTTCAAACGGCTGTTTCGATATTCTTCATGCCGGGCATGTTGAGTACCTTGATGCGGCCCGAAAGCTTGGCGATGTGCTATTGATTGGGCTGAACAGTGATGCTTCGGTTCGTCGCCTCAAGGGGCCGAGCCGACCGATATGTTGTGAAGCCGACCGTGCCGCCGTGCTCTCTGCATTGCAGGTTGTTGATGCGCTTACCCTTTTTGATGAGGATACCCCTGAAGAGCTGATCGGGGCCTTGCTGCCGGATATCCTGGTCAAAGGTGCCGACTGGGCAGTAGAAAATATAGCCGGGGCACGGGCGGTGCTTGCCCATGGCGGCGAAGTTTTAACCATACCCTTGCTTGAAGGGCGTTCGACAAGCTCGATCATCGAAAAAATCATCCAGCACTCTTCTCAATCAGCGATTTACCGTGGAACGCTTTAAACACCATAGCCTCCGGCTACTTGCAGCATGTTCGGCATTCGTGCTCCTGCTGACGCTAACCGCCCTGATTGTGCTGAACAGCGGGATGCTTGACCAGCTTGCCCGGCAGCGGGCTATTGCAATTTTTAACGAGAATTTTTTTGGCCGGCTAGAACTGCAGGAGCTGCACCTGAAGTTTCCGAACAAAGTCATCCTGATAAACCCCCGCGTTTATGGGCCAGACGAAAAAACAGCCGCTCTTGAAGCCCGCTCCCTTTCACTGAAATTCAACTTTCTGTCGCTGCTTCAGCCTGATATCCGGAAATTATTTGTCCGCCATCTGACGGCTGACCGACTGAACGCAAAGATTATTGAGCAGAATAACGGCAAGCTCAATCTTGATCTTATTTTCAAGTCACGCGACCCCGATTCGACGAAGGCGCCGCTTGATCTTTTTTTCTGTAAATCCCTTCAGGTCAGCAACAGTACTCTGTCATGGAACGGCAACAGAAGCCGCCCGGGCAGTTGGCAGCTCGACATGAAGGATATCAATCTTGAGCTTTCATCATTCACGGCCAAAAATAATTATCTGCAGGGAACGATTGAAAAACTGCGTCTCAACATCCCCCGACAACACGTTTCCCTGAAGCAGGGTTCAGGGTTATTTCTTTTTTCTGAAACCCGGTCAGAGGTGCTTGCCCTGAAAGTTGCCGGCAATAAAAGCCATGCGGAACTCTCGGCCACTCTTGATCACTTCAATATTTTTTCACGACAACCGCTAAAAGAGCTTGCTCTCGCCTCATCTTTTCTCAATGTTCAGGAACTGGCACTGCATAGCGACGACCTGAAACTCTTGTATCCGCCATTTTTAATACCATCAGGCATCTATACCGTTAAGGGAAATGCAAAAGGAAAAAATGACAATGTCCAGCTCATTGATGCTCTTCTGAAATACAACAACAGCAAAGTAGCTCTCAAGGGGGAGTTACTTAATCTGCAAAACCGTAAGGCCTTTGCTTATGACCTGAAATGCGACAGCTCAAAAATTGCCAGCACTTTTTTCGACTTTTTCCTGCAAAAAGAGAGCCCACTGAAAGAGATTGCCAGCAAAACCGGCGACATTACCTTTCTTGGCAATGCCAAGGGAACGCTGCATGCCATAAAAGCCGAAGTGAACACTCGCTCTCAGTTCGGCGAGGTATCGGTGAGTGGTGAAGCCTCAAGGGAAGATTCGGAACAGGTCACCGGCAAGGGGACGTTTGTGCTGAAAGGTTGCAAGCCGCATATCTTCATGAAATCGAAAAACGCCAAAAGCCTGTTCAACGCTTCGGGCAGTTTTGAGGGAAGAGGGAGCAACAGGGAGAACAGCCAATGGACGCTTGCAATGAAGCTGACAGACTCTTTCTGGCAGAGTCAGCCGATCAAAGAGGGCTCCATCATGATAAAATACGGTGGCCAGTTGATGAATACCTCTCTTGTTCTCAACAACAACCAGACCGGCTTCAATCTTGACGGCGAAATCGACTGGAAGGAGAGCGCGCCCCGGTACCGTGCCTCCGGAAAAATGATTGCTCTTGATATATCGAAAGCTCTCGGTTCAAAAGAGGTTACCACCAACCTGAACGGAGGATTTGCCGTGCAGGGTTCTGGATTTGATTACGGCATGCTGAATGTAACCGCCCTTATCCAGCTTTCCCCTTCTTCCATTAACAGGTTTCAACTGAAAGATCGTTCAAAAGTTGCATTTGAGATTGTTCAGAACGCGTCCTCTTCGCGGGCAAGCATCAAAAGCGATTTTCTTGATGTTTCGGCTGAAGGTGATTATACCTTTGATGAGCTGATCGCTCTCAGCGACATGACCGCATCAGCACTTTCACGGGAGATCGCCATACAGAATATCTGGCAGACCTCTCCTTTTCTGCCCGCCACGGCAACTGCTGTGCTCAAGAGGCCCTTTACAGTTAATTACCGCATCGCTGCAAAAGATATCTCACCCTTACTCCTGCTTTTCCCGATACAGGGGCTTGCCTTGCAGGGCAGCGCTGAAGGAAGTGCCGTTTATCGTAATGGGCAGTGTTCGATCGGCGCAACCATAAACCTCTCGAATTTGCGCTCACGCGACGATTTCTTGCTTCAAAATCTTTCGATGAAGGCTGAAATGGCGTGCAACGGCAACAGCGTTGCAAAAGCCTCGGTTAACGGCCGGGCATCATCAATCACCATTGCCGGAAAGAAAAGCGGAGAAACAATTTTTTCATCCCTCTATACACCATCACATCTTGAGGGTGCCATCGACCTTGCCATCACTGAGCCTGCGGAGAAGCTGTCGGCAAAATTCACGGTAACGAAGAGCGACGTCGGCTATGATGTTTTGTTCAACCACCTCTCCATGAAAGAGCCATCAAGTATCTGGCAGGCAGAGGAGAACTCCCATATCATCCTGGGCAGAAGAGCTGCAAGGTTCAACCATTTCACTATCGCAAAGGGCCCGCAGCAGGCTGTACTGGACGGCGAACTCAGCAATACACAACCAGGCAGCTTTCAATGCACTTTGACGAATGTTGAACTGAACGAGCTGAAACGGTTTGCCATTGATTCTTCTCTCGACAGGCTTGCGGGAACCATCAATGCCTCGCTCAGGGTCAGCGGAAACCCTGACTCAAAAACAAGCGCGATTAAGGTGAGCGGTGTGAATGTCCGCTATGGTGACATCATGATTGGTACACTGCAAGCCAATGCTCTCCATGACGGCAGCCAGCTTCGTTTTGAGATGCACAGCAGCCCTTCGAAGCCCGAGAAAGCAGTGCCTGGAGCGACTGCAACAACTTCCGTCACTTCATCGAACATCATCGATGGAAGCGGAACCATTCCACTTGCAATCAGCTACTATCCTGTCAATATCTGGATGGCGGAACAGAAATCGATCAATGCATCATTCCGCTCTGATAACCTTTCTGCCCAGGTTCTTAAATACCTGCTCCCGTTCCTGGAGTCGGCTGAGGGCATTATTCCGACGACGCTTAAAATCGAAGGCAGAACACCGAATCCAGACATTTACCTGACCACTCATCTGCGTAATACCACCATTAAAATAGAGCCCACCCAGGTTTCCTATCTTCTTAACGGCGAGGTTTATGTTACCCCGAAAGCTATTGAACTGCGGGAGTTATCGCTCAGCGACAACAGCAACGGCAAAGGAGTCATCAATGGAGTGGTGAAGCTTGAAAATCTGCAACCCAGGGAGCTCGATCTCATGGGCAAATGGGACAAGCTGCTGTTGTTCAATAAAAAAGACAAAGAGGATGAAACCTCATTCGGTACTGTCACCGGCACGACCCGCAACGTTTTTGTTCGTGGCACACTCTCCGAACCGATTGTCGAGGGTGAGTTAATGATTGATGCTGCAAATTTTTCACTCTATCGGGCTGGAGCAAATGAGAGTACCAAGTATATAGGCGTCGATAAATTTATTGAGTTTATACCCCGTTACCCCTCACAGAATACCATAGATATCAACAACAAAAAGAAACCGCCAACACAAGCAGAGTTTTATCACTCGCTGATTGATATCATGCAGATAAATAACCTGCGGCTGAGCAATACCGAGCCGTTGAAGTTTACGATTATTTTTGACCGCCTCAGAGGCGAACAGCTTGAATCGTCCATCAACAATCTCTCTTTAATTGTCAACAAAAGCAATCAGCAATATCAGCTTTTCGGGTCGGTCAACATCATTGGCGGCAAGTACAAGTTGTCCAATTCAAACTTTGATTTGCAGGATGGAGGAAAAATCAGTTGGAACAGTGCCGACATCCGTAACGGCGTTATGGACAATCTGTACGGCAGCAAAAGCATAAGCACCATAAACCAGCAAAGCAATGAACGCGATAATGTTAAGCTGCTGCTGGCAATCACCGGCACACTGAATGAGCCGCAGGTCACCATGGGCTATTACCTGAATGAGCAGACACAGCCTTATTCCTCAGTCAACATGATCGGCGGACAGGCAAGCCTTATTGATCCCAACGCTGAACTGAACGTCATCTCCCTGCTGCTTTACAAACAGTGGTACGTCAGACCGGGCGGCAACGTGCAAAACGCCAATATTGGTGTCTCAAGCGTAGGTCTGACTGCTGGTACCGGGATTCTTTCATCGAGAATTTCAAGGGCCATTCAGAATATCGGCGGAATTGAAAGTTTCAATTTCAATGTTGGCATGGATAAACGTGGCGCTCTTAGTGGACTCGACCTTTACTTTGCACTTAGTGTTCCGGGTACGGGTGGAAAAATGCGCTTTATCGGTACAGGAAGCTCTCCGGGCAACAGGGAATCAACCTCGGCTGATTATTACGGCACTTCACAGAAGATTGAGTACCGGGTGACACCAAAAGTCTTTGTTGAAGCCTCTCGTTCATACGGACAGGGAGGAAGTACTACATCGAGCACCAATCTGCAGAAGCCTGCTGAAACCTGGGGTGTCAGCGTCTCCTACAAAGAACGTTTTCAAACTTGGGATCAGTTCTGGAAACATCTGATACCCTCATCCGACAAGAAGAGATAAATCCCTGCGGTTTTTGTAAATTGCCGGCAAATCATTCTGCAACAAACCCGGGGGGCAAACGTCTTGAGAGGAAAAAACATCATCATCGGCATTTGCGGAGGCATTGCGGCCTATAAAACGCCGCAACTTGTCAGGCTATTGAAAAAAAGAGGGGCCAATGTCAAGGTGGCACTTACAGAGGGGGGAGCCCGTTTTGTGAGTGAACTTGCGCTTGCCACCGTTTCAGAAGAGCCGGTCTATGGCAGGATTTTTCCTCCGTTGGGTACGGAGAAAATGGATTTTACCCGCCATATCTCTCTTGGAGAGTGGGCCGATGCTCTGGTGATTGCTCCGGCTACGGCAAACACACTGGCCAGGCTGAGTGCCGGCCTTTGTGACGACATGCTTTCTGCACTGTTTATTACCCTGCGACCCGACAAGCCTGTGCTGATTTTTCCGGCCATGGATGGCCAGATGTTTCTGTCGCCTTCGGTACAGAGAAACATAGCCACCCTTGCCGCACAGGGGTGCATGGTCATCAACCCTGAAAGCGGAGAACTTGCCTCAGGACAATGCGGAGTTGGCCGTATGCCTGAGCCGGAAGCTATCCTTGCCATTCTTGAAGAGTGCCTGCACTCCGCAAAAGCATCTTCTCCGCTTTTCGGAAAAACGGTTGTCGTCACGGCAGGACCGACTCGTGAAAAAATTGACGGTGTCCGGTTCATCTCCAACTACTCTTCGGGAAAAATGGGTTTTGCCATCGCCCGCGCAGCCGCAAAACGCGGAGCCATAGTCAAGCTTATTGCCGGACCGGTTCATCTCTCTTCGCCTCCGGATGTGGAGCGACTTGATGTTGAAAGTACCGCGGAAATGTACGCAGCCGCTGAAGGCTTTTTTGACAGTTGCGACCTCTTTATCGGCGCGGCCGCAGTCTCTGACTACCGCCCGGCGTCACCGTGCAAGGGGAAAATGAAAAAGGATGATGAGCAGATTGAGCTTACCCTTATAAAAAACCCTGATATTCTTGCCGCATTCGGCTTGCAGAAAAGCCCTTGCCAGCTTGCCATAGGATTTGCCCTTGAAACCCAGAACGGTCTCGACAATGCCCGCAAAAAACTGGCAGAAAAAAACCTTGACCTTATTGCCTTCAATTTTTTTGATCATAAAACCTCCGGTTTTAATGTCGACACAAATATTCTTACCCTGATTGAGAGTGATGGAAAAACAACAGAACTCCCCTTGCTGACAAAAGATGGGGCAGCTGAAAAATTGCTTGATGCTATAGAACAGCTTTGCCTGAAAAACGCCATTAAACCCTGAAACAGGAGGATTATTTCATGCAAACTGTTGTAGAAAAGGAAGATAGTAGTTCATCGGTAATCGAGCTCGCCCGGTTATCTGAAACGGCACAGGAGTGCAGAAAATGCACGCTTGCCGAAACAAGATTGAACGTTGTGTTTGGCGAAGGCAACCCTTCTGCAGCTCTTGCCGTTATCGGAGAGGCGCCGGGAGCGGAAGAGGATGCATCAGGCAGGCCTTTTGTGGGACGTTCAGGCCAGCTTCTTGATAAAATCCTGCTGGCTGCAGGATTCGCCCGTCAGGAGGTTTACATTTGCAATATTGTGAAATGTCGACCTCCCGGAAACCGCAATCCACTCCAGGATGAAATCAAAAGCTGCCTGCCTTGGCTCCTCGCGCAGTTACAGATTGTCAAGCCAAAGGTGATTTTAATTCTCGGCAAAGTCGCAGCCAACACCATTTTTGAAAACCAGCTCTCTCTGGGTTCCATGAGAGGAAAAGTGACAAAATGGAATGAATATGACTGTTTTATTACCTATCACCCGGCAGCACTGTTGCGTAACCCAAACTGGAAAAAGGGATGCTGGGAGGATATTCAACTGATGATGAGCCATTACGAAATGCTTTGCAGCAAAATAAACGTACTTGAAAATAAGAATTGAACGATGATCAAGAAAGCTCCTCTTGCTATAGATTTTAACAAGGATATTGATTTCAGCCAGGAAAGCCGGGTTCCTCCCTACTCAACTGAAATTGAACAGGAAGTTCTTGCCTGCATTCTGCTTGAAGATGACCCTATTGAACAGGTTATCCAGATTTTTGGCGATAACGGCGAGGAGGTCTTTTATGAAAGGCGTCACCAGATCATTTTCAAGGCCATGATGCAGCTCTACCATAAACGGCAGGCAATCGACATTATCACGGTCAGCGAAGAGTTGCTGAAAATGAACGAACTTGAGCCTGTTGGCGGACGGCATTACCTGGCTGAGCTTTCAGGCAAGGTTATCAGTGCTGCCAATATTGAGTACTATGCCCGTCTGGCCAAGGAGAAGTATCTTTACCGGCGAATGATTTCCATATCGGCCAAAATTTCCGGTGCCGCCTACAGCTCATCGATGGATATTTTTGATCTTGTCGAACATGCTTCGCAGCAGTTTTTCAATATTTCCCAGGCCGGCATCAAAAAGAAAGCATCATTAATCAAGGAGCTTGTCAAAAACGGTATACGGATGCTTGAAAGCCTCAGGGCATCGCAATCATCCATCACCGGCGTAGGATCGGGATTTTCTGAACTTGATCAGCTTACAGCCGGATTTCAGCCATCCGACATGATTATTATTGCCGCAAGGCCATCGGCGGGTAAAACCGCTTTGGCTCTTGCTCTTGCCCGAAATGCGGCTGTGGATTTTGATACTCCGGTTCTTTTTTTCAGCCTTGAAATGGCGGAGGTGCAGTTGGCTATCCGACTCATGTGCGCTGAGGCCTATGTTGAGTCACAACTTGTCCGAACCGGCCGTATAACGCCTGAGATGATGGGCAGGATCATCAACAGCATGGACAAGCTTAATGAAGCAAAGCTTTTTATTGACGATACCGCCGGTATCTCCATTATGGAACTTGCCGCCAAAACCCGCAGGATGAAGCAGGAGCATAATATCGGGATGGTTGTGGTTGATTACCTCCAGTTGGTGACCCCGGTAAGGGATGGCCGGACAAACCGTGAACAGGAGATTGCCCAGATATCCCGCTCACTGAAAGCACTGGCCAAGGAGCTTAATATTCCCATCATCGCTCTTGCACAGCTAAATCGCTCTGTTGAGCAGCGCACGGGCGACAGAAGACCCCAGCTCAGTGATTTGAGGGAGTCGGGCTCAATTGAACAGGATGCCGATGTGGTCATGTTCCTTTCCAGACCGGAAATGTACGGCAAACAAACCTTCGAAGATGGTTCATCAACCAAAGATGTTGTTGAAATTGTGATCGGCAAACAGCGAAATGGCCCGATTGGAGATATCCGGTTGCTGTTCCTGAAAAATTATGGCCGGTTTCAGTCAACAGCCAACAGTTATATTACCAGTGGTGAAGGATCGGGAGCTTCTCACGATCAGGAGCATTATGCGCCCTCGTTACCGGAAGGGGGAAAATCGAATGTTACCCAGTTTATCACTCATGACGAAGCACCATTTTAAGTCGTTATTATGCCAGAAAAAATTGAGTCCCGGGAAATCAGAGACGAAACAACTATGCAGGAAGCAACCTTCATCAATACCGAAGACCGCTATAAAGGGATTGGTGCATCAAAAGGAATAGCAATCGGAGAGTGCTATAGCTTTGTCAAGGAGGAGAGTGATTATGAAGTCAGGGAGCTGAATGACCAAAACATCAACGAAGAGATCGAACGGTTTCTTTCTGCCCTGAACCGTTCGGAAAATGAGCTTAAGAAAATTGAACAGGTCACCCAAAAAAAACTTGGGAAGGGGTATTCAAATCTGTTTGAAGCTCAGATCATGATGCTGCACGACCCGGTGCTGATTGAGGCCATTTCCGGACGCATTAAATCGGAACGCAAATCCGCTCATCTTGTCATCGAGGAGGAGTTCGACCAGTATCTTGAAAAGTTCAGGAATTCCGAAGAGCTGATTTTTCAGGATCGGGCTGATGACCTGCATGACATCAAAAACCGGATTATCCGAAACCTGCGGATCAGAAAGCTGCATTCATGGATACCTGAAGGGGTGATTGTTTCGTCCGACACCCTCTCTCCGGCCGATATCATTCTTTTAAGCCGGAGCAATATCAAGGGATTTATCACCGATTCCGGAGGCAAAACCTCTCATATATCCCTGATATGCCGCTCTTTAAACATCCCGATCGTTGTCGGGCTCGGCAACCTTGCCCAGAAGGTTTCGACCGGCATGCAGTTGATCATTGACGGAACGACCGGAACCGTTATTACAAATCCTGATGAGAAGACGATTGCCGACTACCAGATAAAAAAGGATGAGGCAAAAAGAAATGATGAGGACTCATCCTTGATGGCGGCCCTTCCGGCAACGACTCAATGCGGCGTCAGAATTACCTTTTATGCCAATATCGACTTCAAGGAGGAGTTACACGACCTGATTTCTGCCGGTGCTGAAGGTGTTGGACTGTTCAGAAGCGAAAATCTCTTCACCGAAGGCACAAAAGTGCCCAAGGAGTCGGAACAGTACAACTATTACCGGGAAATGGCTGATGAGATAGCTCCGATGCCTCTCGATATTCGCCTGTTTGATCTCGGGGGCGACAAGCTGATCTACTCTCCGGTCAAGGAACCCAATCCAAACCTTGGATGGCGGGGTATCCGGATTTTGATTGATTTGCCGGAAATACTCGACGCCCAGCTCAGAGCCGCCATACGGGCAAATATCCATGGCAACATTGATATCCTCATTCCGATGATTATATCAGTAGATGAAATCCGCCAGGTCAGGGCGATCATCGACAAACACTACGAGGAGCTTTCCAGGGAGGCTGATTCGCAGGTTGAAAAACCTGGAATCGGAGCTATGATAGAGGTGCCTGCCGCGGTCGAGCTTATCGACGAGATTACAAGGTGCGTTGATTTCATCAGCATAGGCACCAATGACCTCACCCAGTATTCGCTTGCCGTCGACAGGAACAACGTTATTGTGCAGGATCTCTTTGATAAATTTCATCCCGCAATAGTCCGCCAACTGTACCGGGTGATAACGACGGCAAACAAAAACCGTTGTGACGCGATGATTTGCGGCGATATGGGTTCAGACCATTTGGCCCTGCCGTTTCTGTTGGGATGCGGACTCAGAAAATTCAGTGTTGTCGTCTCGGATATTGCGAGACTTAAATCACTGGTATCACGCTACTCGCTGGCCGATACCGAAGTGCTCGCAAAGAAGTGCATCACGCTTGAAACCGCTTCAGCAATCAAATCCTGCCTGGAAGCGTTCCAGGCAGCACATTGATCCAAAAAAGAGAGATGCCTGGATAGTCAGGGACGATCGTCCTTGATTATCGCGCTCTTGCGTACAGCTTCAAGATATTCATCAATAAAGCGTTGTTGCTGTTGCTGTGCCGCCTGGAAAAGTTGCGGTGCAGCTTTTGCTTTTTCAGCCTGCAAATCAAAGCCTGC
>CAIPKT010000110.1 GCA_903865705.1 uncultured Chlorobiaceae bacterium | reverse complement strand
TGATGCAAGATAACTGTCAACATCCGACTCATCGGCAAGCCAAGCTTTCTTGAAAAAGACTTTGATGGATCGTCCCGGAATATACTCTACTTTTGGCTCCGCTATAGGAGGATAGACGCTTGTCTGTTGCTTTGCTGTTTCAGATGTCTGTGCCGGAGTCACACGTTGAGGTTTTGGCTGCGACAGGGCTGTCATTCGAGATAAAAGCTGCTGGTACTCTTTTTCCTCGAAGCGCCGCTGCATATCGCGAATCATTGCAATAAGCTGTTGACGCTCTACTTTTTGAGTAAATTCGTTGAATGACTGAGTGATCTCGGCCTGTTGCTCAGGTAAAAGCGCACTGAATTCAGCCATACTGCAAAGGCGATCCTTAAGTGCCTGGGATGTTGCCTTTGCACTGGATATCTCGGCTTCAATTTGCGCCCCGACCTTTTCCTGCAAGCTATCCACCAGGGTTTTCACCTGCTGCATGCTGTTCCCCTTGTAACATTCCGGATCCAGCAGTGCCTCGGAGAGTAGCGCTGATTCATCTCCATGGATGTAGGCAAAATTCGGTTCCTGTGCCTGAACCATTTTCCGGGCAGAATCAAAAATGCTTTTTTGCGAGCCGCTCATGAACTTGCGGATCGGGTCGATAACCGTTTCCTTCAAATCAAGCAACAGATCAACCTCTTTGAGGAAATCAGTGAGGTACCAGGTGTAGGGTTTTCCACTTACCGTTTTCAGTTTTTCAAGCACCGGATTCAATGCATGCAGAAACGGGTAGAGCGTAGTTTGTGCAGCAAATGGAGATAGCTCATGCATTGATTTCTGCAAGGCTTCACCTGTTTCCTTGCTGAGAGCTTTGGCTTCAGTGGCAACTGGAGAAGCGTCAAAAAACTCTTCATAAAACTCTTTCAGGTTGCGAACCTGTGATGCGGTAAAATCAGCCTGTGGCACCAGAATAACATTGCCATGTCCGTGCGTATTGCGCAATGCCCGTTCGAGTTCATCATCTTCAAGGGTATTGCTCTCTGAACGGACTTCAACCTTCCCTCGTGCACAGAGTTTGGCGAGGGTGCAGAGCACTGCAGCAAAGTACCAGCCATTTGGTTTGCGCTCAAATTTTTCCAGCAGGAGCTTCAGCGTTGTGCGAACACCACTCCGGTTATTGCTCTGGATGAAGGCAAGCACCTCCTGCTCTGATTCCGCCAATGAGGCAAGATCAGTTCCAAACAATGCCTCCTGATTTTGCCGGAGACAACCCGCAATATCGTTTTCGGTATAGGTAATGCCGCGAAGCATGCGGAGGTTGGGATATGCCTGTATGATCAGTTGATGAAAACCCCGAATGATCCTGCTTTGAGGATCTTCACCGCCTATTTCAATCTCACTGCCACCCACAAAAAGTTTTGCCCGGCCAAGGAGGGTTTGCAGTCGCAACTGCAAATCCCTGTATCGATCGCGGTTCTGATCGCCTTTGTTGGTCAGTATGCGGTTTACAGCCTCTTGCTGGGTCGCGATGATGTTCTGGCGGATATACTTTTCGGTCTGTTTGTAGAGCGTAATATCCCGCATAAGCCGGTCGTCAGGAGGCATCAGTACCAAAAGTTCATCACGACCCATGCTCTGCATTTTCAGAATGGTCTCATTCTCGGCATTTTCGTGGAATGGGGTGACTACATGGATAGCCAGCTCGTATTCTCGGCCGTGCAAACGGTCATCAAGTTTTCGGGAATAGGGATAATCCGGCCCGTTGGAATCGTAGCGAATTTTCCTCTGCTTGATGATGGTATCGAAAATTATCTTTTCCAGCTCTGCAGCAACTTCGGTTGATTCAATTTCGGTGTTCTTGATCTCCTTTTCGATATCCTTTTCCTCATCGGTGAGGTACTCGTAGAGCTCACCATTCCGTTTGATGTAGGTCTGCTGTTCCAGGTAGTTCAGCGCCTCTTCAACATGCTTGCGCAATTGGGGAAGGTCCTGATTGAAAGCATCAAGCATCAGAACGCAGAGGTTGCGGAGCGATGGCTTGAACTCTTTGATATATTTGACAAGAAAAAGCGCTTTCAGCACTTTTAAGGCAAAGTCATTGCCCAGTTGCCGCTCTGCGGTGAAAACCGCTTTTTGCGTCTGGGCCTTTAATGCCGTTTGAATGCCTTCAAACATCAGGTCAAAAGAGGCCAGTTGACCGATTTCATAACCACTGATCTGCATGGCAACCTGCTGGAAAACACCGAGCATCGAACGCTCACCGACCGAACTATGCTTCCCTTCAAAGGCATTGTGACGTGAAAGATTCTCTATTGCCGACTGAAACAGTTCAAATTGGTAGGGCACGAAAGGATAGCTCTGAATAAACTCCTCCCGGTCCTTATAGTTCTTGTAATCGCGTGATCCATCGGTGAAACTGAAAAGCGTCCCGAAGTTATTTGACACACGGTGGTAGAGGTCAGAAACAAGTTCCGTACCCTCTTCTGTTTTGGCCAAAAGCCTTTTCTGAATCACCATTGCCACATTGGTACTGGTCAGCGGCATTTTGGTGGCAAATCGGCCCATGATTTTCGAGAAGTCGTTGCTCTGCTGACGGTTCATTTCACCGAGAACCGTGCTCATGTCGTTCTGGGAGGTAACAATGATCCAGGCTCGACCTCTACTTTTTGTTGCAAGACTTTCGGCAATGGTTTGCAGGTTGGTCATCAGCTTGACGTTTTCGGCGATATACTGCCCCACCTCGTCAACAAAAAAGTTCAGCCGAAAACCGGACGATTGCTTGTTGATATAGGCGTTAACCTGATCGGCGAAATCCTCAATTGAAACCCGGTACTGGCTTCTGTATTTATCGAGAATACCTGCGGCGGCGCTGGCTGGTTCACCGGTTGCCTCGCCGTAAGCTTTTGCGATATTCTGCGATTCGAGGAGCGCCTGTTCACGCCCTTTTTGCCACTCTTTTCCTGTAAGAGATTGATAGGCTGTAGTAAACTTTTCATAGAGTCCCCGACTGTCGAGATCTCGCTCAAACTGTGCAATGTGTCCCTGCTTTCCATAGTAACCGCACATTTCATCGAACACCTTGACAAAGACGGCAAGCAGAGCATCGAACTGTGTTTTGCTGATCACATCAGCTTTTTGGTCGATATTGAAAAGAATGCTTTTTGAGGGAATGGCCACCGCACGCTTGAGATCGGCACGAAGAATCTCGTTATCGACACATTTCATGAGAAACAGGTCAAGAGCCAATGCACCGTCGATCTCCCGATTTTCAAGGAGCATTGCGAGTATTTTCAACAGGTGCGATTTGCCTGAGCCAAAGAAACCAGAGATCCAAACCCCGTTGGCACCTTCGTAATTGTTGTATGCATCAAGGAATAACTCCAGACGTTTTTCAACCTCACTGGTCAGGACATACTCTTCGATTTCAAGCCGAAGGCTTGCTTCATCATCAGCTTTGATGACCCCTTCAATAGGGCGATCAACCGGCTTTTTGAAAATGCTCTTAAGAATCATCCTGTTTATTTCGTTTATGCTTCGCAATGAGAGATGTCAAAAGCCCGGTAGTATTTGTCGTCATGTAACTTCCCGAAGAGATCGAGTGAAGCGCCTGATTCCTGGCAGTGTTCATAAGTGCCCGGAAAAAACATAATGGTCGGCTTCTCTTTTGCTGTGCTCTGCAGGTTATTCAAAACATTATGCGAACGGATATAAGGGAATACAGCTCCAACACCTGAAAGAAAGAGGACATCAAAATCACTCTTCGCAAGTGTTATGGCTATTGCTGGTACCAGGTGTGCTTCGGGATCCAATACTCCCTGAAGCAGCTCTTTCAGCTCTTCTTTGGAGACGGTTTGCTCCATATCGAGGAGTTGCTCCCAGATTCCCCGTTCTTTGAGTATCTGGATGGAGAGGTCATAAAGGTTAATATCCAACACCTTGACACCTGCCTGCTCAAGCCGGTTGGCAAGCTGCCGTTGAAGACGCTCCATCTCGACCGCCTCTTCAGGAGGGTATGCGCATACGTAAAATGGAATCTCCCCGTTCAGAGCCCTTTTTTCCAAAAAACGATGACTTGAAATGACATTGAATAAATGCTGCAATCGCTCATTCATTGGCTTTTTTCCACTATCCGCACTCATTCGGCACTCCACTTTATATCGGATTCAAATACCGGAAAGAGAAAAACATCCTTGCGCCGCTGGCGAGGTATGGCTGACAGAAGCCGTTGACTCAGCATTGAGGCATTAATGGTGTTCCTGACTGTCAGAAGTTCAGCTTCACGCAATATTTTGAACAAGACTTGACGCAGTTTGTTTCTTGTTGTTGGCTTTATCTCTTCAAGTTCAGGATGCCACTCCGACTTTTTATTAAAAAAGAAATCGAACTCTTCGTATTGAAGGTCATGCTTCAGGCCGATATATCTTTCCCGAATAACCTCTTCAGCAAACTCGGCAATAAACCGATAATGGCGACAAACGGCGAGCCAAAGCAGATATTTCTGTTCCTGGGTGCTTCCGGAAATCAGCAAATCAAGCTCCTTTTGGTCAAGAGTTTTCAACCTTGAGATAATTTCACGGCATTGACGCTTCGATGTATTGAGTGTTCTTGACTGTAACAGGTTTTCGGAAAGAACCTTTTCTTTGACCGGATCCCAGTCGTTAAGCTCAAAAAACAACATGGCCAAGGTCACCGATTCGCGATAAAAAAGACCGCCTGTTGTGAAAGCCATGCTGTACTTCTCTTTCTTCATAACCGACTTCGACTCATTTTATTCTGTTCAGTAGCGCCACCGGCTTTCACCCATTTATCTACCTCTTCCTTCCTGAACTTCCAGAGACGTCCCATGCGATGAACCGGTATTTTATTTTTATCAATCCACTTATACACGGTGTCCTTGCTGACACCAAGGTGACTGCATATTTTATGGATAGATAACTAACGATCTTTAATCTCCCCTGAAGCTATTGAAATTAAAAGCGACTGTACTTAGATACCACCTGGTGGATAAGTTAACTTTGCAATGCAATTGAATTTAAATATACAAATCTATTGCGTAGTTATACGCTGTTTCGCAGGATATTAACTGCCTTTACCCCATGCTTATAACAGTATTCGGAAGGGGAGAAATGCAGAAGAAAAATGTAACTGTCACCCTCTTTTTCCCTCCAGCCCAAGTAATTGCACGATTTCATCGTATCAAAAAAACCTTCGTTTGACGAGGCATCGCTTGGGCCGTAATGAGCGGGTTAAGGACTTGGTGCTGACTTAGTGCCAACTTGGTGCCAACTTGCGAGGGTGACTTGCGCGACGGTGATAAGAAAGCAAGAATAGAGGGGAAAAGATTCTCAGTCAAATCTATTAAACACATAAACCCGCGTGCAGCGGGCTTTTTCGATAGCTAAGTTGCTATTTATGGATATCTGGGACTTCCTGGCGGAGAGGGAGGGATTGATTCGTAGCCTTCGGCCATTTGTCAAACGCCTCTTATCGGGTTCTCATCCCTCTTGTTTTACTCCATCACAAAAACAGTGGGGATCTACCTTTTTTCAGCTTTCTTCCTGGCGGAGAGGGAGGGATTCGAACCCTCGAGGGCTGTGACACCCTACCCGCTTTCCAGGCGAGCGCACTAGACCAACTATGCGACCTCTCCGTAATAGTAAATGGCTTGTAATTTACACTCTATTTTTGATTTTCAAAATCATTCTCTTACTGTGGAGCTTTTTAAGAGCAACGTTAATTCAATGCAAATTTTGAATACTTCGTTTATCCGGCGAATGTTTACAGCGATTAACATTGTCATTCTATGCTCACTTTTCGTAAATTGGCAAAATTGATTTTGCAGCCATCCAATTAATCCTTTGCTTTGCCTATGAAGAAGATTCTCTATGAAGCGCTGACGTTTGACGATGTTCTTCTTATCCCTGCTTATTCCAGCGTTCTTCCAAAAGAAACAACTACGGAATGCAGACTTACGAAAACAATTTCGCTGAAAATACCCTTGGTAAGCGCCGCGATGGATACGGTGACCGAATCCGGACTTGCTATTGCCTTGGCGCGTGCAGGCGGCATTGGCATTATCCATAAAAACCTGACCATTGAAGAGCAGGCACGGGAAGTGGCAAAGGTCAAGCGATATGAGAGCGGCATCATTCGCAATCCTTTTACCCTTTATGAGGATGCGACGATGCAGGATGCGCTTGACCTCATGCTTCGCCATTCCATTTCCGGGATTCCGGTAATAGGGCGACCTGAATTTGCAGGAAGCTCCGACAGGAAGCTCAAAGGAATTGTTACAAACCGGGATCTTCGCATTAAACCGGAACTTGACGCGAAAATCGCGAACATCATGACCAGCAAGAACCTCATTACTGCCCGGGAGGATGTTGATCTTCAAAAAGCTGAAGAAATTCTGCTGTCGAACAAAATCGAGAAACTGCTTATTACCGATACGGAAGGAAACCTGAAGGGACTGATTACCTTCAAGGATATCCAGCAAAGAAAACAGTTTCCGAATGCGTGCAAGGATTCGCAAGGGCACCTGAGAGTAGGCGCGGCGGTTGGTATCAGCGCCAATACACCTCAAAGAGTGAGTGCTCTGGTTGAGGCTGGTGTCGATATCATTGCGGTCGATACGGCTCACGGTCACAGCAAGGCTGTGCTGGATATGGTCAGGAGCATCAAGAGTGACTGGCCTGAGTTGCAGGTTATTGCCGGCAATGTAGCTACCCCTGAAGCGGTCAGAGACCTTATTGCTGCTGGCGCCGACTGCATCAAGGTCGGAATCGGTCCTGGCAGTATCTGCACGACTCGCATTGTTGCCGGTGTCGGCATGCCTCAATTGACCGCCATCATGAATTGTGCTGAAGAGGCGGCTAAAACCAATACTCCAATCATTGCGGATGGCGGTATCAAATACAGTGGTGATATTGCCAAAGCTCTCGCCGCAGGTGCAGACTCTATCATGATCGGGAGTATTTTTGCCGGAACTGATGAAAGCCCGGGGGAAACAATTCTGTACGAAGGAAGGAAATTCAAGACCTATCGCGGCATGGGCTCTCTCGGAGCCATGTCGGAACCTGAAGGAAGCAGCGATCGCTATTTCCAGGACGCATCAAGTGAGTCAAAAAAATATGTGCCTGAAGGAATTGAGGGTCGCATCCCGGCAAAAGGGCTGCTTGATGAGGTGGTTTACCAGTTGATTGGGGGGTTGAAATCGGCCATGGGTTACTGCGGAGTAACCTGCATTGAGGAGCTGAAAAACAACACCCGGTTTGTTCGCATCACTTCGGCAGGCCTCAGAGAGAGCCACCCGCATGATGTCAAGATCACCAAGGAAGCGCCAAATTATTCGACCTCAATGTGACCGCATTCGGTATTATATAAACAACAAGGGCGGGTTAAACCCGCCCTTGTTGTTCTTGATCATTCGCCCATCGGCGAGTTATTCGTTGTCGGTCAACCCTTCAAGGCGGTCTTCCAGATCAGCGTAAATCTCCTGCAACTCATCAATCATGCTCTGATCGGCTTTCCACATGCCTCGTCCGTTCGCCTCAAGCATACGGCCGACAATGTTCTTGATTGCCTGCGGATTAAGCGTTGCAAGCCTCTCCCTCATTTCCGGATCAAGCGCATAGGTCTCTGCTGTTTTTTTGTAGACCCAGTCGTCAACGCTCTTGGTTACGGCATCCCAGCCAAGCATGTAGGTGACGCGGTTACTGATTTCAGCGGCTCCGCTATGTCCATGATTCAGCATCCCTTCAAACCACTTTGGATTGAGCAGCTTTGAACGGTACTCAATACGCAGCGATTTTTCGGCATCATCAACCTTGATATCAGAGGTAAACGATTCAACGTAGTTGAGCTTGACATCACCACCCTTTGTGTTCCTGCGACGGGCGGCAAGCTGCAGCGATCCGGAGGAAGAGAAGTAATGGTCAATATCGGAAATACCGAATTCGGTAGAATCAACCTGATGCACTACACGGTCAACCGATCCGAGGAGTTTCTGCAGAATATCGGACTCATTCCCCCCCTTTCTTCCGCCGCCATAGGCACTGCTGTTGCGACGGATAAAGAGATCATCCAAATCGTTCTCCGTATCCCATGCAGAATCCTCAATCATATCATCAACATAAGTGCCATACGCACCGGGAGCCTGAGTAAACTGACGGGCAGTGGCGCTCTGGTACTCCATGCCGGATGCAAGCGCTTCATCGACATGTTTTTTGACATAATTCATCTCAACAGGCTCATCAGCTTTGGCTGCTTCCTTGACAAGCCGGTCAAGCTGGTCCATAAGCAGTCCGAATGCATCACGGAAAATCGGACTGAGCTGCATCAGCACATCAATGCGCGGACGACGAAGCTTGTCGAGCGACACAAGGCTGTAGTGACTGATTTTACCGAAAGCATCATAGGATGGTTCGCCTCCAAGCAGCCGGATTACAACGGCAACCGCTTCACCCTTGGTTTTGATGGTGTCGAGGCCCCAAAGCACCTGGGCAATGGTTTCAGGATATTGTCCATCATTTTCCTCAAGATGCTTTTTGACGATGCTGTCAGCAATAAGCGTTCCCCGCTTGAAAGCCAGTACTGATGGAATTCTCCAAGGGTCGATAGAGTGGATGTTGCGGCCCGAAGGAAGCACATTAATACCGTCACGGACCAGGTCACCGCCAGGTCCGGATGAGATATAACGGCCACTGAGTACCTTCATCAAGGAATCCAGCTCACCGGTATTGTCGCGAAGTGCAAAAAGAAGCTGTGAGCCCTCCTTGATCAACTGATCGACAAAAGCCACATATTCAGCAGGAATACGGGCTCCTCCCGTTATGGTGGCAAAAGCTCCTGCTATATTTTTCCGGTCAAACAACACCTGCTGAAGAAAATCACGGCACGAAGTATCAACCCACTCACGCAGTCGGATTGCATCCTCTTCGCCCTTTCTCGACCGGCCGGTCAACTCCTCATAGCTGTTAAAGTGTCCATTCTTCCCTGACGCGCTCATTAGAAGAGCTGGCAATGTCTTTGCTTCTTCAGCCCGATTTTTAAGCGTTTCAGTAATGGTAATAATCTGCGCTTCCAAAGGACTTGCCTCACCAAAAACATGAAGAGAATTGGAAATCAACCGGTTTTCAAGTTCGGAAACATACATATAAAGCCTGCTGACATAATCGCAGAACCCTTCACTCACCGGCCGGGGGCAGTCATCGGTCAGATTAAGCAGTTCGGCTTTTTGCATAATGGCCTCCTCAAAACCAGAAGCATCTCCCGGCTCATTAAGGGAGGCTGAAGCTAAGGCTGAAGATGAAAAATTTCTTTCGCGGAAATCAACCAGCAGCTCTTTCAGGGCAGGCAGCTCCTTGTAGAGACCGGCACGAGAGAGCGGCGGCACAACATGTGATACCATCGTCGCCAGGCCGCGTCGTTTTGCAATGGTAGATTCACTGGGGTTATTCACCGGATAGATGTAGATATGCGGAACCTCTCCAAGAAGGGCATCCGGCCAGCAATCACCGGTAAGGCCGGTCTGGAGCCCCGGCATCCATTCGACTGATCCATGCATCCCGACATGAACCAGGACGTGCGCCTGAAACTCGCGGCTTATCCAGCGATAGAAAGCGATATACTGGTGGTGAGGCGTGTTGGACTTGTCAAACAACAGGCGCATGGGATCGCCCTGTACTCCTAAACGAGGCTGAACGCCGATAAAGATATTGCCAAATCTGATGCCTCCGATAAAAACATCCTGCTCCCCGATCGGCACAATTTCACCAGGAAATTTCTGCCACCGATCCTCAATGCGTTCACGTTCCCTCGAAGAGGTCAGCTCCTTGAAGGTGTCATAACTGACTTTAAGAGCATCCGGCTGGTGCTGTTTAATCTGGTGATCGGTTGCCTGATCAATCGCCTTGAAAAGTGCTTCGGGCGTTTCTGGCAACTGGCCGACATTGTATCCCTCTTTTTTCATCCTCTGCAGCGATGCCAAAAGCGTCCTGGGTACATCAAGCAGTGCCGCACTGGCCTTTTTGCCAAGTCCTGGAGGATAATCGTAAACAATAAAGGCGACTTTTTTATCCTTGTTGGCCGTTGCACGCAAGCGGAGCCACTGACTGACAAGACCGGCAAGCCGGTCAAGGCGTTCTGGAACCGTCTCGATTTTGCCATCCTGCAAGGCGCCAAGAATAACCGGGCAAATCGCACCGTCCATTTCAGGAATGGCGTAGGTAAAGGTCAACTGCATGGGAGAAACGCCAAGCTCACTCCATGATTCAAATCCCTGTGTCAGGAGAGGCTGGGCAACGATATAGGGAACATCAAGTTTTGTCATAATCTCATGCCGCGCCTCAGCAGCCGTTCCCGGCTTGGTTGAGCCGGCAGGGCCACCCACAAGCCCGAAGCCCATCATATTGACCAGAAGATCGATTTTTTCCTTGACAAACCAGTCGCGCACCAGAACATGGCCTTCCACACCCATCACAAAGGCCGGAAAGAGATGAAGTCCACGTTTTTCAAGCACACGGATCGTGTTGTCGATATAGGTTTTTTCCTGAAGCAGGTGTTTGCGGAAAAACAAAAGGCCGACTTTCTGGCCCTTGTCGATATTAATCCCGCGCTTTTTTGACCAGTTCTTATAGCTCTTGATATCCGTAAAATACGCAGGAGCATCAGGATGGTAGATCCCCATGTTCGGCACATCAACAATCGCCCCGACGGTAACCGGCTCATTAAAATATTCGCGAAGAATAAGGCGAAACATGTTGGCTATATTTTCCGCCGTCGGCTGCATCCAGTAGGAGTAGACCATCAGCCAGTTCTTGAAATCCTTTGCTTTGTTTGGCACAAGGGGAAGAATGGTGCGCATGATCTTCATGAGCTTCATATACCCATAAAGAGCATCCTCATCGCGCCCATTTACCAGCATTTTGGCCACTTTTTTAACCATGTCCGGCATGCCAGCCTTTCCGTCCCCGACAGAATAGCTGCCGACCTTGGTCAGCGCCATGGCTTCAGGCATTGACTCAAAAATAAAAATGGTCTTCTCATTGTTCGATTGGTCGAGCTGCAGCTTAAACCAGTCGATCTGATCCTTGAAATTGATCATACTCATGAAAATGCAGTCCGCCTCCTGAATTGCTTTAGCCGCATCAGGATGCTTTTTTTCAAGATCAATATCACTCAACTGGGTCAGTTCAGCTTCGCTGGAAAGAAGACCCTTGATCTTTTTCCAAAGGCCAGCGTTATACTGCTCAAGACCAACAACAGCAACTATTTTACGAAGATGAGGCATGATGTAAAAAGTAGGTATACATTAAATATGTCACTTGTACAATGACTTGAAATATAAACATTAAGAATAAACGTTTAGAAAATAAATATACTCTGTAAGTAACGTTTGATACTAAATGCTTCTATAATTTAACGTATGAAGGAAGCGGAATAATTCCACAAAAAGACCTTTCCGGAATTATACCGGAAAGGTCTTCAGGGATTAAAAGCTCAATGCGGCTTCAACAATCTGCTCGGCTTTGGCATTCGGCAGGTAAAAGTAACGTCCTCCGAGCTTCTGGGCAAGCTTGGGTGCTTCACCCCTCGAAAGGTAGTTCATCTGGGTATCAATCACGATAGAGGCCACACCGTCTGCCTGAATGGAGAGCGACAGTGATTCAATCTCCTTTTCAAGCTCTTCCTTAGGTGCTTTTTCGGCGTCAGGGTTAAAGGTTGCCTGAAGTCCAATATTGCCGCGTCCATCGGTGATCAGCACAAACATGATCTGTGAAATACCTTTGGTGCGCGCCTGTTTCGCTGTTTCCCAGCCAAGATAAAGCGCAGAAGCGAGCGGTGTGCCGCCTCCGGTTGGAAGCACATCAAGTTCGCGTTTTGCACGATCAACACTCTGAGATGGCGGTAAAAGTACCTGAGCCTGTTTTCCACGGAATGAGATAAGGGCAACCTGGTCACGATGCACATAGGCATTCTGCAACAGGCTTGCCACAGCGCCCTTGGCCTGGCGCATCCGGTTCAATGCCATGGAGCCCGATGCATCTACCATGAAAATAAAAAGCGTGCCTGACTTGTCGCGGAACCGCTTGATTTTAACATCATCTTTGGTTATCAGCAGAGCAGTTTTAGGCCTGCCTGACATCTTGGTGTCACGACGGCGAGTCTCCTGCCATGGTGCGGCCGAAATAAGTGTCGGGATCAGCGCAACTTTATTGGTACGCATTTCACCAGGCTGAGCCCTTACAAAACGGCCACGCTTGTTGTTAAGCGCTTCGCCGCGGCTGCCGGTGGTGGTTTTCTTTTTCGATGCGAGAGAGATATTGAGAATATTGTCTGGCAACTCCATTTGGATGGCATCCATCATGAGCTCCTCGATCGTGTCGGGAGTTTCTTCCTTCTCCTCTTCCGCTTCGGCATCCGGCGTATCAGCCTGAGCCTCTTCATCCTCGGATTCCGGTTCTTCCTGCTCAGGAGGTTCCTCCTCGGGAGGCTGTTCATTTGACTCAGCTTCCCTTTCTGGCATACGGGTGGCACGGGGAATGAGCACAAGCTTGATAGCCTGTTTCATATCCTCCTCCTCAACATCACTCCGCTGTGCAAGCGCGGCAGACGCTATGGCTGCGCGAACAGTAAAGATATCGACGCGATTTCCCTCAACGCCAAGACTTATTGCTGTCTGAATCAGCGCCCGAATCTGATCGTCGGTAATCGAAACATGGGGAAGTTGCTCTTTGGCGGCCTGAATCAAACCGGCAAGCATCCTCAGCTCGTCACGGGTATCCTCTTCATCCCTTGTACCAAGTACAATGCTGACAATTTTTTTGCGTGCTCTGTAATCGTTCTGGGCGGTAAAGGGAACAATAATACCTACCCTGTCCAAAAGTCCCATGCGTACCTCACCATCGGTAGGATCATAGGTGCCCACCAGCATAAACTTTGCCGGATGCACCTCACTGAGGCCTTCTCGCTCGACCAAAACTTCACCGCGCGAAATTGCATCCATGATGTGCGACACCGCCGAGCTGTCGAGAAGGCTGATAGAGTCAACATAGAGCACTCCGCCATGTGCCTTCGAGAGCACCCCGTGCTGGACCACACGAACACCAGTTGCAAGGGTTGCTTCCAGGTCGACGCCGCCGATCAGGCGATCTTCGGTTACGTTCAATGGAAGTTCCACGAAAGGGGTGCCTTCGGGAAGAATATCAGCAAATGCCCTGGCGAGCGTCGACTTTCCCGACCCCACGGCCGAAGGAATAACAACACCGCCAAGTTCAGAATCAACGGCCAGCAGCATGAGCGCCTGCTTGGCCAGATCCATGCCTACGATATCGGTAAAAGCTATCATTATACGGCTTCCGCTTCTCCAAGGATTTTAGCGAGTTCACGACCAATTTTTTCACCGGCATCAAGAGTCTCAAGTGGATCCTTGCGCAGACGGTGGCGGAGACAAAGACCCGCAATTTCCTTGACATGATTCATGGTCACAACCGTTTCTCCACGGAACGCTGCATGGGCGAATGCTGTACGGGTAATGGTAAGTTCACCGCGGTGCCCGTCAATACCAAGGTTCATACAGAGCTTTGCTATATCGGTAAGCACACTGTCGTCCATGGTAACCGTCGGAAGCAGCTCTTTGGCGGTCTGAATTTTTTTCTGAAGCTTCTGCTGTTCGCGATTGTACTTTTTCATAAAGGCATCCGGATCTTCATCAAAATCACGGCGGCGTTTGACAATATCGACCCGTTTGGAAATATCAAGAATGGTGATGATACGGGCATGCAGACCAAAACGGTCGAGAAGCTGGGGACGAAGCTCGCCTTCCTCGGGATTGCCGGAACCGACAAGCACAAAACGTGCAGGATGGCGAATACTGATACCTTCACGCTCAACAACATTCTGGCCGCTTGCAGCAACATCAAGCAGAACGTCCACAAGATGATCGTCAAGCAAATTAACCTCATCAATATAAAGGAATCCGCGATTCGCCTGTGCAAGAAGGCCCGGCTCAAACGCCTTTACACCGCTGGTAAGCGCCTGTTCGATATCAATGGTACCGCAAACACGGTCTTCAGTGGCGCCAAGCGGAAGGTCAACAACCGGTACAGGAATTTTTTCGATTTTGAGGGATGCCGGATCAATGACCTTATGGCCCTTTTTGGCTTCCTCACCTTCAACATATTGATCGACGGTGCGATTGTATGTATCTCCCTCAACCCTTTCAATAAAAGGAAGCACTTCAGCAAGCGCCCTGACCGTGGTGCTTTTTCCGGTACCCCTGTGGCCCATGACCAGCACACCTCCGATTCTCGGGTCAATGATATTGAGGATCAAACTAAGCTTCATCTCCTCCTGACCGACAATTGCAGTAAAAGGAAAGGCTTGACCGGACTTCTTTTTTGCAGCAGGCTTTACTGCTTTTTTTGATTCCGGAGTTGCCGTAACCGTTGAACTCGCCTTTGCCTTTACCACAGCAGGTTTCTTTGCAGCAGTTTTTTTTGCAACAGTTTCAGTCTGAGTCATAATTGATCATTTAGTTGATACCTGTCTTTCTGTGAAAAATCAAAATCATTCACCGAAAAAGGCTTACTGTTTTAATGAGTTAAATAAAAGAGATTGAATTTATGCTTTTAGAAAGACAATCGAAAATGGATTTCTAAAACGTTATCTCTGCAAAGTATTTTCTGCAGCCTCCCGGATCGTTTCAGAAAGGGTCGGATGCGCGTGAACTGTTCCGGCAAGCAGTTCAGCCGTAACCTCAAGCCGTCGTGCAAGCGTCAGTTCACCGATCAACTCAACGGCTCCATGCCCGACAACATGAGCGCCAAGCAAGCGACCATCAGCAGCATTAAAGACCAGCTTCACCAGCCCTTCAAGATTGCCGTAAGCATTTGCTTTGCCTGATGCAGCAAACATGGAGCGTCCAACTGTGACCGAATAACCCTGTTCAATTGCCTGTGCCTCACTCAGGCCGACACTTGCAACCGACGGTTCGGCATAAACACACCGTGGTATCATGCTCTCATCAAGCAGATGGGGTACTTTCCCTGCTAGAGTATCAACAGCAATGGCTGCTTCAGCCGAAGCCTTGTGGGCAAGCAACATCCCTCCGCGAACATCACCGATCGCAAAAATATGATTGACTGACGTTCGGCAAGCCTTGTCTGTTACAATAAACCCTCTGGCGGTTTCCACTCCGGCATACTCCAGACCAAGTCCATCACAATTACCACTAACCCCGACAGCAACAAGCAGAAAATCCGCACTGATCAGTTGAGGCTCTTCTCCGTCAACAGCAAGAAATCCGCTTACCCGATCCCCTGTTACCGTCACACCATCCAGTTTTGCGCCGGTGGCAACAGTGATGCCTGCCTTCTGAAACGAACGTTTTAAAGCTTCCGAAATCTCTTCATCTTCAAGCGGCAAGAGCCGGGGCATCATCTCAACAAGCGTCACCGATGTACCCGCCATAGCATAAAACCAGGCCATTTCAACACCGATAGCACCGCCTCCGAGCACAATCATAGAGGAGGGAACTGTCTTCATGGCAAGAGCTTCCCTGCTGGTAATAATGCACTTCCCATCAGGTTCAAGCCCGGGCAGTTGGCGTGAACGCGCACCGGACGCAATAATGATATGGTTGGCCTGCAGAGTATCTACACGCAGACCTTCACGATAAATATCAAGGGTATGCGCTCCGCTGAAAATCGCCTCTCCCTGAATCACCTCAACCTCTGAGCGGCGCAACATGAAACCAATCCCTTTCGAAAGTTTCGATACCACATTCCGGCTGCGTTTAACCGCTTCGGTAAGATCAATAGCAGACGTTTGAACCTTGAGACCGTAAGAGGCTGCCTTTTTAAACAGATCAAAAACTTCAGCGCTCCGCAAAAGGGCCTTGGTTGGAATACAGCCCCAGTTCACGCACACGCCGCCCAGCGCGCCTTTTTCAATGAGAGAAACTTTCATTCCAGCCTTTGCCGCACGAAGTGCCGCCTCATAACCTCCCGGTCCAGAACCAATAATGGCAAGATCAACCTTGCGACAAGACCCTTCGGGCATCTGTAGCGATGAATGCATAGAAGATATGGTATGGTTTTGTTATACTGACCCGTCAGTGTAGAGCCGTTAGTGTTCAAGTATCATAAAATGCAAAATCAACAACCAATAAACGAATCAGGGCTACAGGATATTAACCCTCTTGAGCCAAAAAAGCTTACTCTGCAGGTAAGCCGGGTGCAAATACCGATGCGTATAGACCAATACCTTACAAGGCAGGTCGAAAACGCAACGCGAAACAAAGTTCAGGAGGCGATTGAGGAGGGGCGGGTACTGGTCAATGAAAAAACAGTCAAATCAAACTATCGCATAAAATCCTGCGATCTCATAGAGATGACTTTTTTGCGGCCACCGGCACCGGAACTCGCAGCAGAAGATATTCCCATCGAGATTATCTACGAAGACCAGGATCTTATGGTCATCAACAAAAAACCGGGTATGGTGGTCCATCCGGCATTCGGCAACTGGACTGGAACAATGGCAAACGCCATTCTGCACCATATCGGCAAAGACGCTGAAGAGCTCGACAAATCAGAACTCCGTCCGGGCATTGTGCATCGGCTCGACAAGAACACCTCCGGGCTCATCATCGCAGCAAAAAATCCGGTTGCGCTCCACCGTCTTGCTCGCCAGTTCGCCGAAAGAAAAGTGATCAAAATCTACAAGGCTATTGTATGGGGTGTTCCGGAACCTCCATCCGGCACCATAAGAACCAATATCGGACGATCAAAAAAAGACCGCAAGGTAATGGCGAACTTCCCTTTTGAAGGGTTATTGGGAAAAACGGCGATTACAGACTATACCGTTACGGAAAACCTTCACTGGTTTTCTCTCCTCTCGCTCACGCTGCATACGGGACGCACACACCAGATCAGGGCACACATGCAGCACCTCGGCCACCAGATTCTCGGCGACGAAACCTATGGAGGTGCCGTCATGCGCACACTTCCTTTCAGCAAAAGTGAAAGCTTCGTCAAAAACCTTTTGGAACTGCTGCCACGGCAGGCACTGCATGCCGAAACGCTCTCATTTCATCAGCCCATGAGCCATGAACCACTCACCTTCACTGCTCCCCTGCCAGAAGATATGCAACTTGCGCTCGAAAAAATCCGCGTAACTCTAAGCCATACCTCTCTTTGAATCCATCAATCAAAGATTTGGAGGACCAATTTTTTCCTCCGGTGATTTGCTTTTTTTGAACGATAAAAGTATTCTATTGAATGGTGCCGGTGGTTGTCGTGAACCCATTCATATTGCGCGCATTTGATGCATCATGAGATTTTTTGATGACCGTTCGGAACAAGTAAAAGAGCCCACATGCCCATAGTTTATTGCGACAGCAATACAGATAATCCCCTCTCAGATCTTACTCTGACAAAGGATGCGATCATCGACAGCAAGACGAATCATCGTAACATTATTGACTACATGCGGAACGGTTACGCATACTGCCGCATGGTTTTCGAAGGAGATGTTCCTGTCGATTTTATCCACGAAGAGGTCAACTCAGGTTATGAAAGACTGACAGGCTTGACCAATGTTGTCGGGCGAAAATTGACTGAGGTTTTCCCCGACATTAAAACCTTGTATCCTGACTTTATTGAGAAACATGCAAAAGTAGCTTGCACAGGAATTTCTGACCAGTTTGAAATGTATTTCAAGCCATTGAACAAATGGTTTGACATTTCGATATACAGCCCGAAAAAGGGGTACTTCGTCTCGATATTTGATGACATCACCGAGCGCAAGAATGCTGAAAAGGCACTCAAGGAAAGCGAGGATCGCTTCAGGAATTTCTTTGAAAAGCATTCCGCCACCATGCTGGTCATCGATCCTGAAACCGGTAATATTATTGACGCCAATCGTGCGGCAGCGGACTTTTATGGATGGTCTATTGATGAGCTCAGGCAGATGAATCTCAAGCAAATTAATCCTATCTCAGTTGAAGAGATAAAAAAGAATCTAAGTAATGTGCTTGTATCTAAACAAAACCAGTTTGTCTTTCGCCATCGCAGGTCAGATGGTTCTTTGCGGGATGTGGAGGTCTTCAGCCAGAAGATAAAGATTGGAAGCAGAAATCTCCTCTATGCCATTATTCATGACATAACCGTGCGCAAGCGTTATGAATCTCAGACGGCATTTCAGCTTCGCCTTCACAAAATGTCTGAAACGCATTCAGTTGATGAGTTGCTTATGGCAATACTTGATAAAAATGAGGATGAAAAGTCGATCGATACACTCTTCAACGCTTACCTTGAACCGCTTCTTCTTCTGAATAGGGAAGGCAACATCCTGCGTGTCAACACGGCTTTCAATTTACGATTCCAGGACTTTCCGGAAATTACCGTTGGCACCAATATTTACAGTTTGGCCTCTCCTGAAGCTGCTATTCAGCAAAAAAATAAAGTGGAGGAGGTACTCTGCACAGGCGCGCGGATCATTTATGAAAATGAATCGAATGGGCTGATAAACCGTCATACCATCTACCCGATTCCGGATAAGGATGGCAAAATATCAAATCTGCTGATTTTAGTCACTGAGGTTACAACGCTTGGTCTTACTGAAAATGAACTTCTCGATCAAAGGGTGCGTTACCGTAACCTCTTCAATAATCAGTTAAACGGTTTTGCCTATTGCCGGATGATTTTTAACGAAAATCGTCCAGTAGATTTTATTCCTAAAGTAGTCAATCTTAATTTCAAAAAATTAACGGGATTGGATACCATTGAGGGGCAAAGAATAACAAAAATCAGGCCGGATATCTGCGAATCAAATCCAGAGTTGCTTGAAAAATTAGGACGGGTTGCGCTGAGCGGTGTTTCCGAACGGTTTGACCTTTATATAAATACATTGAACAAATGGTTGGATATTACAGCCTATAGCCACCAGAAAGGGTACTTTGTTCTGGTATTGACTCCCATGAAAACCATTACTACCGAAAACTGGGAGTGGGATCTCGAAACAGGAATGATGCTCCATTCTGATGAACTGCATATGCTTTACGGGATTGACTTGCATATCAAGGAACCCTCCTTTCATGCATGGATGGAAACTATTGTGGCAAGTGAGAGGGTGCAAACAGAAGAAACAATATTGAATGCAATTGCAAAAGACGATTATTTTAAAGTGGCCTACCATGTCCACGACAATAATGGCTCTGCACGACAGATAATGACTCATGGTTTTCCTGTCAAAAATGCTGACGGACTTGTGAAACGCTACATGGGCGTAAGTATTGATATTACCGAATACAAAAATTATGAGTTCACCCATGTTATCAATACAAATAACATTACCAATCTACTGAATTCATCAATAGATCCATTCTGTTGCTTGACCAGAGAAGGCACCATACTTGACGCTAATATGGAGTTCAAAGATATGTACGCCAGAGAATCATCAAGCGTGATTGGACAGAATTTCCATTCACTTTTTCCTGCTGTATTACAACAGGAAAGAAAAGTAAAGTTTGAACAGGTTATTGACACAAAAGAACCTGCTCATTTCAAGGATACGTTCTGTACGAATGAAAAAGGAAATGAACAGAAAGATATCCATATCTATCAAATCTCGGCTTATCCTGTTTATGATAAAAACGAATCTATTTATTCATTAGCCGTATTTATTACAAGCTCAAATAAAATCAATGATGCAGAAAAAACAAGAAGACAATTGGACAAACAGTACCAAACGCTTATTGCAGCATCGCCAGATAGTATTATAACAACAAATCTTGATGGCATTATTGCGAGTATCTCTGATATTGGTCTGGAAATATTTGGTGCTCAAAACAAAGCTGATGTTATAGGGATGCCATTTTCAGCGATTGTCTATCCGGATAACATTAAAATTATTAATGAGATCTATGAAGTTACACTTCGAGAAGGCTTGATACAAAACAAAGAAATCTTACTTAAAAAGAAAAATAATGTTGTTTATTCCGCTGAAATAAGCGCCGCATTGATCCAGGACTACAACGGCGCACCTTTATCATATATGATGATTATTCGTGATATTTCCAAAAGAAAGGTGATTGAAAGCGAATTATTTCATGCGAAAAGGCTGATCAGTCTTGGAGAAATGGCATCAGGTATCGCACATGAAATCTATCAACCCATTAACAATATAGGATTGATTGTTGACAAGATACTGATGGATGTTTCTAAAGATAATTCTGAATACAAGAATAACATTAAAGTCAATACTGAAAAGATTTTTGAAAATATATTAAGAGTTCAAACCATTATTGATAATATACGATCCTTCTCAAGCACTAATGACAACTATATATCATCAACGGTAAATATTAACAAAAGTATCCGAAATACACTTTTGATGTTCTCTGAACAATGCAATCACAAATTTATAACCCTTGATTTTATGCCCGAAAAGGAGGGAATTTCAGTAGTTGGTAATATTTATAAATTCGAGCAGGTTATCCTCAATTTGATCAAGAATTCTGTTGATGCAATTGAAGAGAAAATGCAAACTAGTAAAGAAGATTTCGAGATGAAAATTGTTATAAAATCATTTTATAACGATAATTCAGTAAATGTAACTGTGGAGGATAACGGTATCGGTGTGAATAAGGATAGTATTGAATATATCATGCACCCATTTTACACAACCAAAAAGTCAGGGAAAGGCACTGGGCTGGGACTTTCGATCAGTTACGGCATCATCAAGGAAATGAATGGTGATATTAAAATCGAAAGCAATCCTATGAAAGGTACGCGTGTTATTATTAATCTACCGAAAATAACTAACTAATGGACACTAAAAATAAAATAAAGTTAAAAGTTCTGACGCTGGATGACGAAATTGATTTTACTAATGAAATCAGTGATTACCTGAAAAACTCAGGATTTATTCCATTTTCAGCAAATACACCTGAAGATGGTTATGATATAATGAGCAAAAACAAAATTGATCTTTTGATTCTTGATGTACGCCTACCCGGAACAAATGGCCTGGATATATTAAAGAAAGTTAAGGAACTTTATCCTGATATAGAAGTTATCATGGTTTCGGCACATGGCGATATGGATACGGTTATTGATTCCATCAGGTTAGGTGCATTTGACTATCTGCGCAAACCCATGAGGTATATTGATATACAAATCGCTATAGAGCGAACGCAAAAATACCTTCAAATGCAGCGAAAACTCGAAAAAGCTGAAGAAAAGTATTCGTTAATCAATTCAGATATACAATCGAAAATCGGTCGTCATTGTATCGGAAAAAGCAAACAAATAATAGAGATATATGAATTAGCTAAGAAAGCCTCACAATATCCTGATATCAACGTTCTTATAACAGGTGAAAGCGGAACAGGAAAAGAGATTTTTGCTAGACTTATTCATTACATGAGCCAGCAGAAAGAGAATTATTTTGGAGCCATTAATTGCAGCGCTATCAGCGAATCACTGATTGAAAGTGAATTTTTTGGGCATAAAAAAGGATCATTTACAGGAGCAATATCTGATAAAAAAGGATTATTTGAGGTATGCAATGAGGGGACGCTTTTTCTTGATGAAATTGCTGATATGCCAGTTAATCTCCAGTCAAAGATTTTGCGAGCCATAGAAGAAAGATCAATTACAAGAGTGGGTGATACAAAGCAAATACAAACTAAATTCAGATTAATATCAGCTACTAACTGTGATCTGGAAAAAATGGTTGAAGAAAAAAAGTTCAGACTTGATTTGCTTCACCGATTAAACACTCTGCATATACACATCCCGCCTTTGAGGGAAAGAACTGAAGATATTGGACCTCTCTTGATTGATTTTGTTGAAGAGTTTTCTGAAAAAATCAATAAGCCAATTGAATATATTGCGGATGACGTGTTCGGGGCACTTGAAAAGTACAGTTTTCCTGGAAACATAAGAGAGCTGAGAAACCTTGCGGAAAGAGCTATTATACTTTCGACAGGGGAATCATTGGAAATAGCTGATTTTCCCTTACCAACAATAATAAAACGATTGGAAAAAAGAAATACAACAGACGTAGATAACAAAACAGAAGAGGCCGATATTATAAGAAAAACACTTGCGGAGTGTGAATATAATCAGGTAATAACAGCAGAAATTCTTGGAATCAGTCGATATACGCTCATAAGAAGAATGAAAAAATACAAAATTGATATTACAAAGAATGAAATAGAACGCTAATAAGCACCTTAGAATAAGACGTCCAGCAATACTGATTTATATTGATATGTATCCTTAGTGTATTTCTCGCCTTACTTCAAAATCGAGTACTTCAAGTGATTTCATACAGGATGAAAGCACAAAGAGAGATTCCTTCACTTTATAATAAGTCACCTAAAGGGCCAAGATTAAGATTAAGGTCTTTATCCGTGAGATTAAATATTTTTTTTAGCTCATCCATCTTGTTTTCAAGTTTCATGAGGGTTTCTCCGAGGTTTTCAATTTGTTCTTCAGTCAATGAATCTCCGTCAATTCTGCGCATTGCCTGTTTTTCCATTAACTTGCGAATCAGTTCAATAAGGGTCAATACAAGTTTTGCCAGACCAGAATCAACATTTTCTGGTGTGGCGTTTATTCTGCCTTGATCGCCTGGCTTTATTTTTTCAAGTTCCTCTATAATCTCATTGGCAGAACCTGCATAAAACAATATTTTATCCTCTTGCATCTCTATTCAAGCTTAATTTGAGCAAAATTATATGGTGGCCATGGGCCAGTCAAAATGACATTATGTTCTGGATACTTGGATTTCAGTTGACCCACAAAAGCAAGAAGTTCGCCTTTTGCTGACTTTTCAATCAAAATAACTGCATCTATAATAAATGCTGGCGTAACCTTTTTATTAAACTCAATATATTCAGTTATCTTTTTAAGATCTATAATAACCTTGGATTGAATGTTCTCAATATATTGGATACGCTGTTCTTCAATGATATGCTTCTGGTATTTTTTTAATAAGTATTGCTTATTTTCACTTTTACCCTGCAGGATATCCGGAACTGATTGAGTTGCATCAGAACTCTCTTTATTAAAATCAGCATCCTGATGCTGATGCGAAAACAAGAGGCGTAATGAATATTCCTCTTTATTCGAAATCTTTTTCAAGACTCGATGAAAAGATTCTGCGTTTTTGTCCAGCAAATTTGTTATGTCTGCATAAGAAGAAACAACAGAGCCATACCTCATGGGAAGGATTGAGTGTTTTTGAGCTATTATATCAACAATACCAGCATACGTTAACACATCCGCTTGTGAGATTGCTGATTTGCTCTCCGTCTGGATTGAAACTACAGCAGTTAACTCATGGGAGGAAATTAATTCAAACTGGATATTTGACTCAAAAGAAAGGTGTTCAATAAAATGAGATATATCCTCATTGTTTACTCTTGTGTCAAGAATGGCATACATAATTATCGGCATACCTGACAGATTATAATTCGTAATAAGTTTAATTAACTGCTTTCATTTTTTCCATTGTCTCTACTGAACTCAGCAATAACCTAAGCCCCAGATAAACAAGATCTATATCAGCTACTGAAATCACAATATCACCGGTTATAACAACCCCTTTTGTTAAAACACGATCAAGAACATCAAGAATAGTGATTTCTTTATTAATATCATAAAGGTCGTCTTGCATATTAATGCGATATTTTTAAAAACGTGTACGGAGGCCAAGGCCCTGTAATATCCATAATCATACCGACACCTGAATACTCATGCATCAACTGATCAGAACATTGTATAAAATGGTCAATATTTTCTTTTTTAATGAAAAACGCAACATTAAGAATCATATCTTCATTCTTTTCAGTTAACTCGTTTGAAAGAATGATATTGAATCGATATTCATCGCATAATTCATTTAAAGCAGTAAAGATTTTTTTTGATAAATTATTATAAACAACTTTTATTTCAGTCTCGATAATTTCTTTTTTTTTCTTTCCAAGTATGTAAGCTTTACCAGGAGAACTACTCTTGATTTGCTGATCAATATCTGAAATATTTGGACTAAAAGTGCCTATATTTTCGATGATCATTTTTCTGTCACAAAACACTTTTACCGACCACTCCTCCCGGTTTTCAAGATAAAGAAAACTTTCTCTAAAATCATAAGCGTATTGACTTGCAAACTCTCTTAAACTTTTTTCAGACTTGTAGATCGTGCCAAAATTAAAAGGGATTACAGTCTCCGTCTGCATGATGATAGTAATTGACCGGAGATGTTCCCTTACATTTGCATCCAGCCATTCTACATCAGAAATATTTTTTTTAATATTTTCTTCAGAATATTCACTTTCTGATACATACTTTACTGCCGCGTAAAGCCCTTCAATCTCCATAAACACTAAATCCTGCTGAAATTCGGGATTTAGAATCGAAGGGACTTTTTTTGTAAAACAATATAAGTAAATAAGTTTATTCTGATCTGCATTCATAGCAACATTAAACCTTCAATTATTTTCAGATTCCGAATCATCATATGTCGTAAGCCTTGTAAATGACAATACCTCCAATTCAGAATCAACTACTACTGAGTAAAATAATCTTATTTTTTTAGGAGGAAGATTCATTGATTTTAAAAACGAATCATCTTCATATACCTCGGAAACAGTTTTCCATGTATCTCCTGATTTTTCTATCCTAATTACAGTTACTTCAGTTGTCTTGATGTTTTCTTTAAGAAATTTAATAACGGCGTTTCTTACACTAATTATTTTGCTCATAATATGCTCCTGGAAGTTACTTTACAAAAGAGAATGATTTATAATCCTTTCTTTCGATAAACTTGACACTTAATTATTAGTTTTGTTTGTCTAATCTAATTTTTTCGAGCTTTTGCAGAAGTTCATCCTCTTGCCTGTCGTATTCGTCCTCATCAATTTCATCCAGCTCAAACCTAAGCTGAAGGGCCATAAGACGTTCTTTAACTGTACCTTCATCTGATGTTTCCTTCTCTACAACATCATTAATTTTATTTGCCACAAATATAAGCCCATTTAATGGGGCAAATAATATGTCATCTATAATAAACACTTTAACCCCCTTTGGTATTGATCGAAAGGTTAACAAAATTATAAGGAGGTAGCGTTCCTACATATTTGAACGTCATAACATCCCCATATTTTTGATCAAGTTCATTCACCGCCTGATCAAACGCATGCTCCTTGACCTCCTTAATAAGGAAAGCTGCATTAAGTATCATAAGATTGCCATAGTTATCAGTAATCTTGACATCTTCAGCTATAGGTCTCAAGGTATCAAGAATCTGTGTCTTATAGTTCTCAATCTCTTTCTTGAGCGCTTCAGCAACCATTTCTCCTATCTTTACACGCTGATAGTGAATTTTATCGGAAGGCTGGTTAATCAGTTTATCTCTAAGTGATCTTATACTGTCATATTTCTGTATAATGTTTTCATAAATCTTTGATTCTTCCGCAACAACTTTTAGTCCCAACTCTTTCTTTCCTTTCATTTTATCGAGCAAATCATCAAATCTTTTATAATCTTCAGTAAGAATACGGATTATTGCATCATCGTTGTCATGGGGCGATATCGTTGAAAATCTGACCGGAAGAACATTAAAGTTCTTCATAACCTCTTCAAGCACTTTCTGATGAGCAATCATATTTGCACGCCTTGCTTGATATTGAATGTCAGGCGATGAACTGACCACAGCACATATATCTTTATAAGTCACTCCGTATACATGATCATTTCGACTGCCTATTCCGATAGGGCCGAAATCAATTTTTTCGGAATTCCTTATTATTCCGTAAATATATCTCCCTTCTTTTACCTCACCGATATCCATATTATTAATAATCTACTGTGAATTTAAAGCTCCCATTTTTCAGGCAGGATTCTTAAGTCTATAAAGTTAAATATGGGTAAGGGACCAGTATAAAAGAAATCACTTCTTTCTTTCAATCTTTCGCCAAGATCAGTCAGGATATTATCAAACTCTACTTCCCGGCCCTTGGTGAGCAAAAAAGCTGTATTCATAAACATGGCTTCGCCGGTTGTTTTATTATGCTTGCTGGCGACGATTGTCTTGCGAAAAGCAGAAACAATTTCCTCTGCTTCATATTCTTTCTTTTTCAGTAACGCATCTTCAATTAAATGACCAGCCTCTACAATCAGGATTTTTCTTTTTTCTTCATCAGTCAATTGCTCAATTTTACTTCTCAGCTTTTTTAAGCCTGCATTTTCCTTATCAATCTCATTATAAATCATACCCATGCTTCGCCATGAAGCCTTCAGATTATATTCAACCTTGTTTTCAAAACGCTGAAGAAGGTCCGACAACTCACTGTACCGCCTGTCAAGAAGATTTCTGATTTCATCAGGAGTAGCCGCTACGGTACCGAATCTGACCGGTATAACGCTGTCAAATTGGCTCATTACCGCTTCAATAACTCTTTGATGGGCGAGAATATTTTCTGGATTTAACACAAAATGATTGAGTGGATGATCACTGACCACCATGCTTAATCCCTGGAATCCTATAGTACTTACCAAATCGCCCCGACCCCCGATTCCTATAGGCCCAAAATTGCATTCATAACTGGTAGCAATTATACAATAAACATATTTACCATCTTTTAGCATATTATTTCTTAATTTTGACCAGGAATAAAGGTTCTTGAGAAATATTATCAGCCGACTGTTTTATAATGCATGAATATTCGAGCATTATTTTATATGCATTATTGATTTCAATAAATTTGTCATTATTGTCCTCGGCAATTTCGTTGTTCTTATCGGGATGTGTCAGACCTGCTTTGAGGCGATAAGCTTTCTTGAGATCGGCATCTGATTTATAAGCTTCAATCCCAAGCACCCCTTTTGCTTTTTCTATCTCATCCCTATTCAGTATTTTACATTCAATAGTATAAAAACTGTAACAAGGCAATGGACCAACAACCTTGAAGTTCAACTGATCCGCATATTTGATGTCAAGTTGGTCGATCATTTCCATGAAAGCATTTCTGTTTTCTTTTTTGACAAGAAAAGCAGAATTTACCGGCATTTCATCATTCATCGTTTCATGCTTTTTGGCATCAAGGCAATAAGGCATTAATGAATGGACAATATCAAGATTAACTTTATTGTTTTTTTCATCAATCTTTTGTTTTATTAACTTACCGATTGTAATGCTGTCAGCCTGATCATAAACATTTTTTTTTGCAATTTCATCCTTCATAAGCCTGATTTGTGACGTCTCAGATATCGTTTTAATAAGTTCAGGGAAGTTGTTCCATACCGCCACCAAATCATATTCTTCAACATTGTCGATAATCTGAAAAGTTTCCCTTAAAATATTAGATCCATTTTTCAAAATTTTAATAACATCGTTGCCGGAACTGACTATAGTACCAAGTTGCATCGGAACTATTTCAGAGCATCCGCCGGTCATAATCTTTTCGATAGTTTGCTGATGGGAAACAAGGATATGCGCAAGAGCCTCTTTATCCAAATATTCAAGTTTTTCATCCCTTGTATCTGATACTACTGCAGAAACATCCCCATATTCAATTGCATAAATACCTGATTCTACCAAAAGACTTTTTATGGCTTCAAAACAATGGCTGGGAACAAATCCATATATATAAATACCTTGCCTATTCATTACTTGCTAATTTAGAATATTTTCATTTTGATTGATAACAACCTGTATTGCCTCTTCAAAGTGTTTTTCCCTGACAAGAATCTCAGCATTCTCTGAGGCCTCTTTTTTATCAATTAGTTCACGAATGGCGCACATTTTAGCCTTTTGACAGATAAACTGTATATCTGCCCCAGTCATACGCTCTGTTTTTCCAGCCAAAGCAGTCAAGCTCACACCCTTTTCAAGTGGCATGTTTTTTGTATGTATTTCAAATATTTTTTCTCTGGTCATTAATTCTGGCAGTGGTACTTCAAACATAAGATCAAATCTTCCAGAACGTAATAATGCCGGATCAATTATATCGATCCGATTTGTTGCGGCAAGCACAGTGACTCCTTTTAACTCTTCAATACCATCCATTTCAGTAAGAAACTGACTGATAACTCTTTCGATAACTCCGGATTCTGTTCCATCATTTCTTCTGCGTGGCGTCAAACTGTCTATTTCATCAAGAAAAAGAATAGTCGGCGCTGATTGTTTCGCAAGTCTGAAAAGTTCACGTACCCCTTTTTCTGATTCACCAATAAAACGGCTGAGAAGTTGTGGTCCCTTGACAGAAATAAAGTTTACACCGCTTTCACTGGCAAGCGCCTTGGCAAGGTATGTCTTTCCGGTACCAGGCTTTCCATACAATATAATTCCTTTAGGAGGCTTTGTATCTGTTTTTTTAAAAAGTTCTGCATATTTAACAGGCCACTCAACACTCTCTTTTAACGCCTGCTTAATATCATCAAGACCACCAACATCCTCCCACTTGACATCTGGTACCTCTACAAAAACTTCACGAATGGCAGATGGTTCAACCTCCTTCATCGCATCTAAAAAATTATCCATCGTAACTTCCAATTGCATCAAAAGCTCGTAGGGAATCTCAGATAATTCAAAATTAATCTGTGGAAGAATTTTCCTTAATGCGGTCATGGCTGCTTCCCTGGCAAGGGCTTCAAGATCGGCTCCTACAAAACCATGGGTAATATCAGCAATTTTTGACATGTCCACATCTTCTGATAATGGAATGCCCCTCGTATGAATGTGAAGAATTTCGAGCCTCCCTTTTTTGTCGGGAATAGAAATTGATATTTCACGATCAAAACGACCAGGTCTTCTCAGGGCTGGATCAATGGAATTAGGTATATTGGTAGCACCAATGACAATAACTTTACCCCTTGACTCCAATCCATCCATCAAAGACAAAAGCTGTGCAACTACCCTTTTCTCCACCTGCTTTTCACCCCCCATATCCTCCCGTTTGGGAGCTATTGCATCAATCTCATCAATAAAAATAATTGACGGAGCATGTGACTGAGCCTCAGCAAAAATATTACGCACCCTTGCTTCACTTTCACCGTAATACTTGCCCATAATTTCAGGGCCGGAAATATTTATAAAATACGCATCGGTTTCCTGGGCCACTGCTCTAACAATAAGTGTTTTCCCTGTACCGGGAGGGCCATAGAGAAAGACTCCTTTTGGAGGTTCAACTCCAAGTCTTTCAAATATTTCAGGATATTTCAGGGGTAGTTCAATCATCTCACGTATGCGTTGAACCTGATTGCCAAGCCCCCCTATATCTTCATAAGTAACCTTATTTGATTTTACTTCATTATGTTTTGTTAACTCAAGCTGAATGTTGGTATCCGGATGAATAAGAACAACTCCATCGGGTGTGGTTGATGTAATGGTATAATATATTGAGCCTGATCCAAAAAGAGTTGCCTTGATTTTATCGCCTTTTGTCACCGGCAAGCCATTGATAAGCGAACCGATGTATTTCGCATCATCAGCTTTAATTTGAGAACTTGACTTTGTTACGGGTTTAAGCTTGATTTTAGTGGCTTGACGGAAAGCAACAGTATTTATGCTAACTTTTTCATCAATACCGACATTGGCATTTTCTCTCGTAATGCCATCAATCTGTATAATCCCCTTACCTCTGTCATCAGGGTAGGAAGGCAAAATTTTGACCGGAGTGGAACGTTTACCTTCTATCATCACAATATCGCCGGAAGCAAGACCCGCTCGAGCCATATCATGAGGATCAATCCTTGCTATTGCACGTCCGACATCCTTGACAATGGCCTCTTTTACCTTTAGTAGCAACTCATCAAGACTCATTTTTCATCTCTGTTTAGAGCTTTATTTTCATCAAAGAGCACCTCTTGTAACTTTTTTAACGCACTTACCCCCTTGATTTCATCAGGAAAAAGAGGGACAATCACAACCTGCAAATCTTTAAAGAGATCATGTACCTTTTTAACATACTTTTCTTGAGCAGCCTTTCTTTGCCTGCAAAATCCCGATTCGTCAGACACCATGACATTATTGAGAATCATCTGGCTTGACGCAATCTTAAAGCTCTTGAGCTCCTTTAAAAGCCGGTCTGTTTCCATAATAGCCATATCCTCAGGAATACAGACAGGAATAAATTCGCATTTCTCTCTATTGCTCAGAAGAGCTGCAATACGCTTGACGGTCTTTTTAAGATTAAGCAGCATAACATCTGCCTCATCTTCCTTGTACTCACCAGAAAAAGACTCTATCATATAACGATACTTCCACCTCATCTTCGCAGCCATCTTAATCCACTCATCCAATAGTATCGGTGAAGACAAAAGGCGTAACGCGTGCCCAGTAGGAGCTGTATCTACAACGTATTTTTCATAATTATTCTCTTCAATAAGATCAATAATAGTCTTGAAGCTCATAACCTCATCAATTCCAGGAATTGTGAGACTCATCATTTGCTGAATATCTTCTTCATCAAAACTGGTAGAAGTATCAAAAAGTTTGATAAGTTCAGCTTCATGCTCTTTTTTAAACTCTTGAAATGCTTTGTCTGCAGAAATCTCTATAGCGGTGAGGTTTACAACGTTATGAACCGGTTGGAGTCTGAACCCTATCTCTTGTTCGAGACTGTCAGAAATCGAGTGCGCCGGGTCTGTTGAAATTACCAGAGTTTTAAAATGTTCAGCCAACCCGATAGCACATGCTACAGCACAACTGGTCTTACCAACACCACCTTTACCGCCAAATATAATCATCTTAAGGTCTTTGCTCTCCAAACCTGTCAGCGGCATTGTGGTTATTTTTTAATTCTTATTTCAAGGATACCGTTTGTATACTTTTGCTGAAGTGAGTTTTTCTGTGGCTTGATCGGCAACAAAAGCTCTTTACGATAACTTTTTTTCAGGTTTTTCGTTGAAATTTCAAGAATATCATCCTTAAGATCAATAAATATATCCGCCTCTTCAATACCTGGCATTTCTGCAATGACGACCACCTCATCGCTCTCATCAAAAACATCCGTTATAGGTTCACGCTCCTCATTGACCTTTGGGCCTTGAGCCGTTTTGACTATATTCCCAAAAGTCTCAACTTTTGGAGCACCACCCACCGCTGATTTGATGGTAAACCCATAAACGCCTTTCATTCCTTTTTTAAGCTGGTCAAAATTGAGCTCTCCTTCACGGCTGACAGCTCCAGTTTGCTCGAGTTTACCTGCTAAATCCACTAACTTCTCGATTCCTTTAAAAAGACCTCCCAACCCCAGAAAATCAAGTTCTGATTCACCCTTTCCACTACCCTCTTTTTCGTTTTTCATCGCGAATCCCCTTACGTTATCCTGGTTATAGCTTCCAATTTCTCTATACGCTGCTGTAACTCATCCTGTAACAGCTTATGTTCTTTGTCTTTTGCTTTCGTAGAAAGATAAGGGTCTTCCTGCCACCAGTTTATGCCCATCTCCATTGCCTTATCAACTGATGCAATTAAAAGTCGTATTTTAATTGTCAGCAAATCTATATCGGCAATCTGTATTTTGATATCACCTGCAATAACAATGCCCTTATCCAGAACCCTTTCAAGTATATCCGCAAGGCCTGTCGCATTAACCGCATGTTTTAATTCTGACATGGTACAATGAATTTAATACTCTATTTGGATAGTTGTAAATCCAGGATTTGAGTTTACCTCGCGGTAATTGTTACTATTTTGATGATGAAGCAAATATGAACTATGCTCATAAATATTCTGTATAATTCTCAATCGATTTTGAACATAATCAAGTCTGAACAATATTTTTGACTCCTCACTCATTAACCGCTGCTTCTCCTTCTCAAGCATGTACAATTCAAGAAAATCAGCTGTGTCGTTTTTCTTTGCAGATGCTTTTGTAACGGTATGGAGAGTTTTAATATGATTGACTCCCCTTTTAGTAGTCTTGATCGGCATAATATCTTATTTGATTTTGGTTTCCATGACTATGAGTATAAATCAATAAGCTCATTTACTATACCACGTACTCTTTCCTGATTTGTTTTGGATCCTACCCTGCTCGTCTCTGAAGTCAAAATATCCTGACAAACTTTTTTAAACATTTCATTTGACTTGTTCGGCCTTGCACCAAGAACATTCAGCGTTTTGGCAATCATAATCGACCCACGTATTGTAGGGTCAAATTCTGTTTTTCCTGATTCACGCAACCCGCGGACTATTTTAACAATTTTTTCAGCATCATCAAGCGACATTCCTGATTTTGCATGAGTGATCATAAGTTCGGTCTCGTAATCGAAATAATCAAGATCCATGGTAACCATTCTGTCACGCAGAGCATCCTGTGTACGGTTTACACCTGCATACTCTTCAGGATTCGAAGTAAAAATGGCCCTGAATTCAGGATGAACCTTCATATAATACTCTTCTTCATTGGATGAAGATGTGCTCAACATCTTTTCTTGAAGAATAGGAAGAAGAATATTATTAGCCTCAGGACGTGAACGGGTAAACTCATCATACACCAAAGTAAACCCTTTCTTGATAGCAATAGTCAAACGATTGTTGACCCACTGCTTTGTCATATCTTCTTCATACTTGTGAACAGAATGAATAAAATTATCGTCAAGCCGACGGTATTTATAACCCTGCTCACTTCCAATAAGATCAGATGTCTTGTATTCTGAATCGCCATGAATAATGACAACAGGCCTACCTATCTTGCTTGCAAGATGCAAAGCAACAGTTGTCTTTCCCGTGCCGGACGGCCCCCTGAAATGAACAGGAAATCCAGCTTTCATATATGTCAGACCTCGATTAGTTATATCCCTGATATAGTCTGTTTCGACAAAATTAGGCATGGGCTTCGGCTCAAGCACTGTATTCATCTCAGTATCATTTCCTTGGCGACTCATAAGTACAGTCTATTTGAATTTTAATAAACCAATTCAATTAATATTATTTCCATCCATAACGCAATCAGGCAAGGGAGGGGATTTTTAAAAAACGCCCTCCCTTGCAAGAATAAAGATATAATTATTTTACGATTTTCTTTGCGGGATAATAAAGATTTTCTACTTTGGTTATTTTACCCGCATCAAACAAACATTTTGCAGCAAAGCCGATTTTCATCCTGGTTTCATGCAAAGGCTCTTCCATATCAGAAACCTTTACACCTTCACGATGATTGTTGATATACTGAAAAATTTTGTTCTCCAATGTAATTTCTTCATTTACGATCGGCAGTTCAAGCGGTGCAACCGGTGGCTTTTCCTCAAAAATTGACAATTCTTTTACTGCAGCAACCATAGGCTCAGCTTTAACTTCAATTTTTTCGGTTGCTTTCTCAACTTTCTTAGGACTTGTCACCTTCTCTCCAGCCTTTATTGCGGCAATCTTTGTCTGCATCTGCTTCCAATGCTCAGCTCCCTGTGACCTGTCTTTGGAATAGCTGCCAAGAAGGCTTGATGTTGATTTTCTCAACTGTTCAACTTCGCTGCTGATTCTGTCGAACAAGGCATTATATTCTTTCAGTCTTTCCGCCTCACCATGGTTCAAATCTTTTCTCAGCTTACGGGCAGCATTACGGTTTTCGTTACTAATCTCTTGAATTCTCCCCTGAATGCCTTGAAGCAACGCATGGGTATAGTCAAATCTCTCTTTTCGTGTCCTGCTCAGTTCGGCATTAAGTTCATCCGTCATCTCCTTATGCTCATTTCCGAACGTTTCAAGCATCTCGTTTGTGTAGTTGAATATGCTTGTTACCTCATCACTGATTTTTCCGATATACAACTCATACTCAGCCATTCTCGATTGCTCATTCTCTGCTCGCGACTTATTTTCATCTGAAAAAAACTTATCCAAATCACTTGCCAGCAATTTTCTTGCCTTTGAGAAATCTTTGATCAAAGCATTTGTTGAAGACTTTGAACTTTTAACATCTTTTTCTATACCCTTAATATCCTTCTGTATTGAGCCTATCAACTGTCCATAATTTTTCATTCTCTCTTTTTCCCCTGCAGCAAGGTTATTTTTCAACTCGACTGCATCTGTATTCAACTTTCTTGCTGTTTTAGCTTGCTCATCACGATACTGTTTAAGTTTATTTTCAACATTGGCAACAAGTGCCTCATTATCTCTTACACGCCCTTTAAAGGAAGAAAGCATCTCTTCACTTAAGCTTTTCATTTCATTAGCCAGTCCCATCTTTCTCTCCGTTTTTGTTAAGAATATTACGAATACAGCTCTTTGCTTATAATATATTTGGCGTTTTTAATATCCCTTATGTTGATATTACCACCTTTTTCAAGTAATGATTCGAGATATGTCATCACTTCTTTATGGATATCTTGAAAATTTGTCAATATCTTTATCACTGTTTCTTTTCTTTTTTCCTGTATCTCTGCAATTTGAACCAGCTCTTCTTTCAGTAAGGCAGTTTTATCTTGAAAATCTGTTGAACTGTAATCAGAAATATTTAATATTATATTTTTTAATGACTGTGTAAACTCTTTCTGATCTTCTATAAAAGCAAAAAAATGATTTTTTGCATTACGTTCTTTCTCATCAAGCAAATTATAGATTTCACTAATAATAATATTATAATCTTTTTTCCTCAACGACTCTTTTTTCGCCAGTGCCTCACATAGTTTAGAGCTCACATCATTCCTTCTCTCCTTAAGATATTCCAGAGAATGCTCAACACTGTTCACCAAAAAATGGCAAGACTCCTTGATATTCTCTGAGCACTGGAAGGCGTTCTGAATTTTTTGTATTCTTACCTCATCAGAGTCACCAATATCTCCAAAAGCAACCTTTTCCATATTAACCTCTTCCTTCACACCCATCTTGACACAATGTTATACGTAGTTAAAACTCAACAATGCCTTGTGGTAAATATTTATCCTCTTTCCTTTTTTTAGCCTTATAAATGAGTTCTTGGTAAATCATGCTCACTGGACATCTTAGCCGGAGGATGTTTTAGCAAGAACAATCATTAAACTGCTCGTTCCCTTACGCTGCTTTTGCAGTCAGGCCAATTGCTTCAGCATATTTCAGGTAGGTCTCTACAGAGGCAACTACGACACGTGCTTCGATAGCAAGAAGCTCGATACCGACAAGTGATACCCTTACCCATGCATCAACAACAACACCCTTATCAAGAATACGGTCAATAACCTCGACGAGGCTTGATGAACCAATCGTTTTCTCTACTGCCATGATAAATCTCCAGTTATTTGTTGCTTCAAATTCCGTCTTGTAAAGAGAGGGACGGTCTGCCTCACCAAATAAGAGTAGCATATAGTGTGCCAATGTAGCTGAACGCACCAATACACTCCGGA
>CAIPKT010000109.1 GCA_903865705.1 uncultured Chlorobiaceae bacterium | reverse complement strand
AATGGCTTCAGCCGCCATTCGTGTCCATTTTTCAGTTCCGCCCCATGTTCGGGCAGAGTTCATAAAAAGGATGTTCATGCTTATGCTGCTCTTGGTACTGTTTGATGTTCTGTGACGCCTAAATTGCATTGGGTTCAGGACTACTGGCAAAAGACCGGCGCAGTATAGTCAGCTTCAAACGGCGTTGCAATGGATTTCGCTTGTTTTTTCCCTGCTCAATACCTATCTGTTGATAAGCCTTGAATGTCAGGGTGTTCAAGGGTGTAAAGTATCAAATTCTTAACGATTCACATGGTAACGCATAATTATTCAATGCAGCAGCTCTTTATTGCCGATCCGTTTGCGGCCCGTCGGCCCAGATTTTTGGCCAATACTCTTTTTTTGATTGCCGTCATGCTGCTGTATCCGGTTGTCGGTGGATTGCTTTTTTTGTTGGTGAGCGGCGGGAGTAACGAGCCCTTATCCTTGCTGAGTCTTGATAAAAGTCTGCTGCCTTCCATTCGGGTGATTCAGGCTGTCGGGCAGATTTTTTTGCTTGCTTTGCCTGTTATCGTGCTTGCGGGATGGCATACACGACATGATCATGCTTCTTTCTCTGGAGCTCTGGGTTTTTTGGGGATAGGTAAGCGCGTCGATATTGGTACGGCCGCTTTGGCGGTTGGGGGTATTTTTCTGCTTCAGCCGCTCTTGTATACCATCACCGCATTTCAGGATTATGCTCTCTGGCCTGCTCTTGGCTCTGCCGGTCAAGAGGTGGTTCGTCAGCGCGATGTGATGGAATCGTTTATCCGGGAGCTTGCATTGGTTCGTTCAGTCCCGGAATTTTTTTCGGTTGCGTTTGTTTTTGCTCTCACTCCTGCGATTTGTGAGGAGCTGCTTTTCAGGGGCTATATCCAGCAGAATTACGCCACTTCGATGCCATCTGGCGCGGCTGTATTGCTGACGGGCTCTATTTTTGCCTTCTTTCACCTGAGCGCGGCAAATCTTTTGCCCCTTGCTTTGCTTGGGTGGTATATTGGCTATATTTATGCCGGAACAGGTAATCTGGCGATGCCGTTTGTCGTTCATCTTGCAAACAACATGGCTGCGCTGATTCTTCTGTTTTTTACCGATGGAAAAAATTCTGAGGGGGCCATTGAGTCAACGGCTGTTCTTGGTTCGCCTTGGTGGTGGCTGGTTGTTGCGGGAAGTTTATGGTTGTTTTTCATGGTTCTTCGGCGGTTTGCGGCTCGGCCTTCTGCCGATTGAAGCAGGTCGCGTTGCGAAGAGCTTTTTTATAGAGGCTGATCATTTTTTTTAGAGATGATGATATGGGTAAATTATTGAGCGTTAATTTATTGCAAAGGATTGTTGTCGCTGTTGTGGGCATTCCTCTTTTGCTATGGCTCATCGATGTCGGCGGTATCTGGTTTTTTTTATTTTTTTCATTGCTCGCCCTTCTTGCGGTCTTTGAGTTCCATCGTCTTGCCCGCCATAAGGCCAAGCCTCCTGCGCTCTGGATTGTGCTGGCTGTAACGGCGCTTTTTCAGGTGAATTTTTATAAGCCTTGGCAATTTATGGAGGTATGGGAGCTTTTGCTTGCTGTTGTGCTTGCGCTTCTGGTCATGGAACTTTTTTTGAAAGAGGGTTCGCCGTTACTCAATCTGGGAGCGATTTTCCCAGGGTTGCTCTATGTCAATCTCTCTTTTGGCTCACTGCTGCGGCTTCGTCTCGAAGTCGGAGACGGCAATGGGGTGTCGATGGTTTTTCTTCTGTTTTTCTGTGTATGGGCGGCTGATATTTTTGCCTATTTCGGGGGGAGTACACTGGGGGGCAGATTTATTCACCGCAAATTGTTTGAGCGCCTGAGCCCCCATAAAACATGGGAGGGATTTTTGTCTGGCCTTGCAGGAAGCGTTGCCGCATCGATGATCTACAGCGGTTTTGTTCCGGAATTGTCGCTGACAAAGGCATTGTTGACCGGCCTGTTGATCGGGCTGGCAAGTCCGGCTGGTGACCTTATTGAATCAATGTTCAAAAGAGATGCCGGAGTAAAAGACTCTTCGCATCTGATTCCTGGTCATGGCGGGGTGCTCGACCGGTTTGATACCATCATGTTTGTATCGCCTTTTATCTATTTTATTACCACTCGCCTCTGAACGGAGCACAAAGAGCGGTGCGGGGGGAGCGATATGGACAATAAGTGTATTTTTTATATTATAAGCCGGATTTGTAAGCAGAGCGAACTTTTCAACAGCCAGAAGTATTAACCGCAAAAGGTTGTCGTAATGAAAATTGAAGATCTTCTTTCCGAAAAATATATTGTTTTGAATCTTGACCTTGACCTTAAAAGCAAGGTGATTGACAAAATGCTTTCCATTGTGGCCGAACACCCCGGTGTGCTGGATATTGGCAAGCTGAGTGAGGATGTTATCCGCCGTGAGCAGGATATGTCGACCGGTATCGGCAAAACCCTGGCCCTGCCGCATGCAAAGAGTGCAGGGGTGACGGAGCCGGTCATGGCGTTTGCCACGCTTCGCAACGGTATCAATTTTGATTCGATTGATGGGGAACCTGTTCGTATTGTTTTTCTTTTGGCTACTCCAGAGGAGATGCTTGCCGAGCATTTGAAGTTTCTTGGCCGGATTACAAAGATTGCGGGTCGGGAGGATGTTCGTCAGCGGCTCATTCTTTCATCGTCAGCGGCAGAGATTATTGAACTGTTCAGGGATGAGGAAAAAGATTTACCACAGATATAAGCCAACATTTTTACCAGCAGGGGATCAGTATAGTTATGTCGCAGTACCAGGCCGTAAAGGGCACCAGGGATATTTTTCCCGAAGAGGCAGCCCGATGGAAATATATAGAAGGAGTGGTTCATACTCTTGCCTCTCTTTACGGGTTCAGCGAAATCCGGACTCCGGTTTTTGAGTATACCGAGTTGTTCCAGAGGGGCATCGGTTCCACAACAGACATTGTCGGCAAAGAGATGTTTACGTTTCAGCCCGATGTCAAAGGGCGTTCCCTGACGCTGCGTCCGGAAATGACTGCCGGGGTGATGAGGGCTGCGCTGCAAAGCAATCTCCTCTCTTCTGCTCCTGTTCACAAGCTTTATTATATAGGGGAACTGTTTCGTAAGGAGAGACCACAGGCGGGAAGGCAGCGACAGTTTTCGCAGTTTGGCGCTGAACTGCTTGGTGTTTCATCGCCTGCAGCGGTAGCCGAGGTCATTACCTTGATGATGCAGGTTTTTGAGTCACTTGGTCTGCATGGCCTGAAGCTCAGGATCAACAGCCTTGGTGACACAGAGGATCGGCTTCGTTATCGGGAGGCGTTGCAAGCTTATTTTACCCCTTTCCACGACATTCTTGACGAGGCATCGAAAGAGCGGCTTGAAAAAAATCCACTGAGAATTCTCGATTCAAAAAATCCAGCGCTGCAGGAGCTGATTGCCGGTGCTCCGAGGCTGTACGATTATCTTAACGAGGTGTCGGTTCAGGATTTTGAGAAGGTTCTTTTTTATTTGGCTGAGCGCAATATTGCTTATGAAATCGATTATCGTCTTGTCCGCGGGCTCGATTACTATTGCAACACGGCTTTTGAGGTGACCAGTTCAGAGCTTGGCGCCCAGGATGCCATCGGTGGCGGCGGGCGGTACGATGGTCTTGCCCGTGAACTTGGCAGTGGATCGGATGTGCCGGCCTCCGGGTTTGCTGTTGGCATGGAGAGGCTTTTGATAACGATGGAAAAACAGGGGCTTTTTGCTGCGCTTGATGCTCAGGGGCCTGATGTATACATCGTTGTGCAGCAGGTTGATCTGGCTGACCACGGCCTGCAGATTGCCTGCCGCTTGCGTAAGGCGGGAATCAAGACAGAGATAGACCTGGCGGCAAGAAGCATGAAGGCGCAGATGAGAGAGGCAAACAGGATAAAAGCATCATACGCACTCTTTATCGGTATGGCGGAGTATTCGGCAGGGCTTTATTCTTTGAAAAATTTGGCAACATCGGAACAGACGACATTGCCTCTGGACGCTGTTGTTCAGCTTCTGCTGGCACCGGCTGAAAAGGAGCAACTGAACTCGTGACGACCATGCGCCATAAGGTGACACTCTATGGCAAGAAAAATTGCTGCCTGTGTGACGAGGCTTTGGAGCTTTTGCAGAAAGTCAATGCCTCTCTGCCGTTTGATCTGGAAAAAACGGATATTTCCGATAATCCGGAACTGCTTGAAAAGTTTGGGCTTACAATCCCTGTGATTTTTGTTGATGGTATCCAGGCTTTCAAATACCGGGTAAACGAAAACCGCCTCAGAGCATTGCTAAACGTATGCTGAAATATCTTATCCTCTTTATTTTTGTCTTTTTGGTGACTCGCGCAGTGGTGCGAATGTTGTGGAAAGGATTCCTGTTTATCCGCAAAGTCAGGGCCTCAAGTTCTGACAAAAGTTCACAGCCCCCATTTCCTTCAGGACGGCAGATCGAAGAGGCTGATTATGAGGTTATTGAAAGCCGCCTTCAGAATAAGGAGCAGGACGGCGAATAATGTTTTTTTGCTTTTGGCAGTTTCTTGCCTATATTAGGCCACTTGATTTGAGGACGTGTAGCATTATCTTATCTGAAGTGGGGGTTCCCCACTTTTTTGTTTTCTATTATAAAGTTTGTACGAGGTTTTCATGCAAGAGCGCATCAAAAATTGTGTCTCCCAGGTTATTGAAGAGTCTGTCGGTACGAGGGGCGAAGGGGTCTATCTTATTGATATTAAGGTAAAAGGTAAGGGGAGCGGCCGGAAGATAGAGGTGCTGATGGATGCCGATATTGGTATCCAGATTCATCAGTGTGCATATATAAGCAGAAGGATCCGTGAAAAGCTTGAAGCTGATGATGAGCTTCTGGAACTGGTTGGTGAAAATTTTGATCTAATGGTTTCCTCTCCTGGCCTTGGTGAGCCTATCATTATTCCCCGTCAGTATATACGGCATGTCGGGAAGCTGCTGCTGATTACCTATGCCGACTCGCAGGGCGAACCCGTTGAGCTGGCCGGTCACCTTCAGGAGGTATCGCTTTTGGATGAGAGTGGTGCGAACATCGTCATTATGCCGGAAACAAATAAAAAAAGAGGGCAGCAGCCGAAAATCGACTGTGTTACCCTGTATCTCAATCAGGTAATTCGTGCAGTTCCTGAGGCTGAATTATAAAGAGGTTTATACAGACGAGTGGAAATTTTCTTTTATAAAATGCACAATCTAAGATAGAGATGGTCAAAAAGAAGATAAAAGATGAGGGACAGGATCGGAGGTTGCAGATTGCCAGTGCTTTCGGCGAAATCGAGCAGTCCAAGATCTTTCTGGATAAACGCACCGAAAGTGCAGCGGTCAAAATGGATATTGCCGATCTGCTCAAGGATATTATCCAGAAGCAGCTCAGAAAAGATTATGATCCTGAGGTTGAATCCAACATTTTCATCAATCCCGAACGTGGGGATTTCGAAGTCTACATTCTGAAAAAGATTGTCGAAGAAATTGATATTGAAAGCATTGAAATCACGCTCAAAGAGGTCAGAAAAATCGATGATTCCCTTGAAATCGGCGATTATTATGAAGAGGGGCCGATTCGCCTAGAAGACTACCTGAGTCGTAAGTCTATTCAGATTATCAAGCAGTCCGTACAGAAAAAAGTGCGTGATCTTGAGCGTCTGGTTGTTTATGAAGAGTGTCTTGAAAAAGTTGGAGAGATTGTTGCCGGCGAGGTCTATCAGGTTCGGGCAAATGAAGTTATTTTTACCTATAACACATCGAAAGACCACCGTGTTGAGCTGGTGTTGCCGAAGTCGGAGATGATGAAAAAGGATAATCCCCGCAGAACCCCGCGCATGAAGCTCTATATCAAGCGTATTGAGCGTGAAAAAGCAAAAGTCAAGCTTGATGATGGCAGTATGGTTGAGCGTGAAAAATCTGACGGAGGAATGAAGGTTATTGTGTCGAGAGTTGATGACCGTTTCTTGTACAAGCTTTTTGAACATGAGGTTCCTGAAATTCTTGATGGACTTATTGTCATCAAGGCCATTGCCAGGGTTCCAGGTGAACGGGCTAAGGTTGCCGTCGAATCAACCAGCGCAAGAATCGATCCGGTTGGAGCTACCGTTGGATACCGTGGCAAACGTATCCAGAGCATTGTCAAGGAGCTCAACAACGAAAATATCGATGTCATCTACTACGCTGATGAACCGCAGATTTATATTTCAAGGGCGATGCAGCCAGCCAAAATTGATCCGCTGACGGTTCATGCCGATCCGAAAACCCGGAAAGCAAGGGTGATGCTCAAGCCTGACCAAATCAAATATGCCATCGGAAAAAATGGCAACAATATTCATCTGGCCGAAAAACTTACCGGCTATGAGATTGATGTATATCGCGATGTGATCGACAAGTCGACGGAAGATCCCACCGATATTGATATCATTGAATTCCGCGAGGAGTTTGGTGATGATATGATTTACCAGCTTCTGGATGGCGGTCTTGATACGGCCAAAAAAGTTTTGAAAGCTGGAGTTGATGAAATTGAGCGCTCACTTCTCGGGTCGACAAGGCCGGAAGAACAGACTGTTTTCGGTAAAACTTACAAGACCAGCGTGAAGCCGAGGGAACGGAAAGTGACTGAAGAGGAAAAGCGCTATTGGAAGAAGATTGCCGAAAATATTTATAAAACCGTAAAGGAACAGTTTACCGAAGCGGATCTGGCGGATCTTTTTGATGACGCGGATGAGCCGGTGCTGGATGAACCGGTGGCCGATACAGCATCAGAACCGTCTGCAGAGTGAACATCTCGAACGAAGTAAAGCGTTTTTAAATCCAGAGGAGGATGTAATGGCCCTTGAGGACATGGAAAAGAAATACAGGATAAGTGATATAGCAAGAGAACTGCAGGTAAGTCCGCAGGAAGTATTACTTTTTGTCAAGCAGGAAGGGGGCAGGGTTGCCTCTACATCCTCTATGGTAGGTGAAGATATACATGGCCTGATTTTCGGCCACTTCAGCGTTGAAAAGAAAATGGTTGATGAGACCAATAAGATAAGGGCGGATAAAGAAAAGCGCCTCTCAAGGCTTGAAGAGCAGTCACGAAAAACGTATGAAAAAGAGCAGCATCTCAGCGAAACCCTCAGTCATCCGGCTCCCCCGGCGGTTGTGTTCCATGAGCCGAAAAAAGAGGTTGCTGCACTCGAATCGATAGAGGTTGCTCCAGAACCGCTTCAAAAGCCGGAAATTATTGTTTCCCTGCCTTCGGAGCCTATTGAGCCTCAAGTTCTTCCCGAAGTCAAGGAAGTACCTGAACCCGTGGTTGTTCCTGAAGCACCGGTCATTCATAGAGTCACTGAAGTTCCCAACGTACCTGAAATTCCTGAAATACTTGTAGTTCCTGAAGTTGTCGAGGTTCCGGAAGTACCTGAATCCCTGGTTGTTCCAAAAGCTCCAGAAGCCCCTGTAGTTCAGGTTATTACAGAGCTTCCTGAACCTCCGGTGATTCATGTGCTTCCTGAAAATCCTGAGACACCGACAGTTTCTGAGACACCAGAAATTCCCGTGATTCCTGAACCAGCTCCCAAAAAAGAGGAGCCGACGGTCAACGAGCATCTGGTCTCTTTTGCCTCTCCGCAGATGATGGGTGGTCTTACCGTGCTTGGTACCCTTGATATGCACGCTGGCAGGAACAAGAAAAACCGTAAAAAGAATTTCCAGGAGCAGGCTGATGCCCTGAAAGAAGAATTTACGACGAAGCCGGCAGAAGAGGTTCGTACAGAAGAGAAGGTGGTTACTCCAAAGAAGCCGCCGGTCAAAGCCGCTACGGACGTCAAGCCCAAGCCTGTCGTTGCCGACACTTCGGCAAATGCCAAGAAAAAAGGAAAGAAGAAAAAGAAGCCGGCGGTGGACGACAAGGTCATCTCGGCAAATATTCAGAAAACGATCAGCGGGATT
>CAIPKT010000108.1 GCA_903865705.1 uncultured Chlorobiaceae bacterium | reverse complement strand
GCCGGCTTGGAGGGAGTTGCCGGCAAGGGATTGTAAAAGAGAGAAAAAAAGACTGTCTCAGAATTACGAAACTAAGCCCTCAGCAGCCTTTTTCTTCCGTAACTTCCTCGCAGACAAAAGAGCACCACCGACACCAAGCAACAGCATACTTGCAGGCTCTGGAGTAGGGGCACTAACCTGCCGAGTAGGGGCACCGACCTGTATGCCATTGATCACCGCTCTATTCTCCGGCGCCTCCTCTTCAGGACTGGCACTTGAGTACGCAATCTCTAAATTTCCGGATGCATCTGTTTTCGCATCAAATTTCAGATAATTCTGACCCTCAATAAAAGTGCTCGCATTCCCATCTGATTCGACAGACTGGACATGATCAGTTCCATTGATTGTCAGCTTTAATTTTTGCCCATCACCTTCATCGCCTTCATCGCCATTAATAATACGCTCACTTTGAGTAAGCACATAAAAGCCGTACAATGTGTTTGCTTTAAGCCCAGCAAAAACCATTTTGTTACTTGAATCGGAAAAGACATAACTCCTCATCAACTCAGCATATCGAGTGCCTGAAAATCCAGTTCTAGGCAGGGCGAGATTTGCGACACCCTCAGCAGTATAAGTGAAATTAAGTGTAACATCCGAAGCCTCACCCCAGGTATTCTTGAGGATTAGAGGGGTTCTGGTCCCAAAATCACCTGTGAGAGAATTTTTGGCTTCCAAAATATTCCAATAGTCATTGATATTGCCAATGGCTGCGTCACCAGAATATGAGAGAGGTTCAACATTTGCACCACCAAACCTGATGTCATAATACGCTGTTGTGCCGGCATACGACGTCACACTCGACAACCCCATAAGGGCAGCAGCCAGCATCAAAGATTTAAAATATTTCATTTTTTGGTTTTTACTGATTACTGATTAATTGTTAAGGGTTTTGTTTCAAATACGATACAAGTTTCTTTGCAGATTTTTATGGATCAGCTTTCCGAAACTCAGAAGTTACGCAAGGCACGCGCTTTTACTTGGCGAATTATACGCATGGTTTATATATAAAATACACGTATAATACGCAAACAGTGAGTTAAGAAGAGTTATATCTTTCGGGTGTATCTTTATCGAATGCGAGATGATGAGTGATGCTTCAGAAAACAAAAATAAATATACGCTATCGTATAAAATGACGATAACGTATATTGTTATTTTTATTGCAGTTGTGTTGGTAGTTATGGCGAAATGGCATTAAAAAAAATATACCTTTACGCCCTTCAGTTTTGTCGCACTGTTACAGTTTTTTACTGTTTTTTCTGTAGATATAAGATGCGCTTATGTAAAAAATGGCACTCTAAAAACGTTCTTTTTCATGTTATAGAATGTGAGGATAAATTGACTCTTTTACTTCATTCAAGTGAAGTAAATTTGACTGGCTAAATCATAGTCATTGTCAGGTTGAATAATCTGCGGTGATCCGCTGATCGCTCAACTGGTCGAATCGGAGCGCCACTTTAGTGCTTATTCCGGCAACATCGAACTCCTTTTCTGCTCAGAGCAAAAAGTGTTCGATCTTTTGCGGAATTACTGTTCGACCTTTTCCGAAATTAGGGTTCGAAGTTCAGCGGCTTTTGTGTTCGATGTTTGCCGGAATATGCATCAAACGTAAAAATTGAAGGAGGTAAATTTGGGGAGGTCTATGATGACATTCATGGCAGGGTTATGATTTCAGTTGCCCGGGAGAGGAGAGGCTCAACATGCTTTGTGACTTGCTGCCGCCAGCATGACTGAAAATCATAAATCCCTTGCCGGCTTGGAGGGAGTTGCCGGCAAGGGATTGTAAAAAAGAGAAAAAATAAGACTACTTCATAGCTACGAAACTAAGCCTTCAGCAACCTTTTTCTTCCGTAACTTATTCGCATACAAAAGAGTACCACCGACACCAAGCAGCATCATACTTGCTGGTTCCGGGGTAGGTATAGCCGCAATCTGCAAGCCATTGACTATTGCGTTCTTTCCAGAAACAGCAGACGAAAATCCAATATTCAATTTACCATCCTTATCTGTCTTAAACGTTTGGACCATATAATTCTCGCCCAGGATAAAGGAGTCCCTAGAAAAAAGTCCAGTGCTTGATTGCGTCCAAGTCGCACTTGGTGTATTCAAGTCTGTCAACTGCAATTTCGAACCGTTATCGCCTTCGTTACCTTGAGTAAGCACATAAACATTATAACTTGTGTTATTGCCAAGCCCGGCAATGGTATAGTTTCCTGTCCTACTAGAACTCACATAATTATAACTATTCATCAGTTTTTCATAGTCAGTACCATAGAAACCTGATTCGTCTCCTAAAGCAGTAGCGGAATTATTACCAGTTAAAGTTAATAAACGGGAACCGATATCGCTTGTCGTCTTAAGATATATCGGATCGGCAGAAAAAGTCTTCACAATATTCCACTTATCATCGGCAGCCCCAACCGTTACTGCATCTACGCCTGAACCATAGGTTACAGCTCCCGAATATTGAAAAATATCATCCGTAGCATTCGGAGTGAACTTGATGTCAATAAAAGATTTCACCGGCGTCGGTGCGGCATGCACTGTCGGACTTGTCGCCATCAAGGCCAATGCGGTTAATACATAAGTAAATTTTTTCATTTTGTCATTTCCTTTTAATGATTGGTTCACTAGTGTCCGGTTATAAGTCGAATAAATTCAACTGGTTAGAGATATAGGTATCTTCAGCCATGCCAGCAGAATTCGTAACTAATTGTAAAATATCAACTTTCTCGAAAACGCTGACGCTCAAGATCTGTAGGAATGTGT
>CAIPKT010000107.1 GCA_903865705.1 uncultured Chlorobiaceae bacterium | reverse complement strand
CATGGCGAACGTTTCGGTGAGCGTGATGCCGGTGTTGGTTTCGGCGTTCAGCAGCGTGAAAAGCTCAGCTTTCTCCGTGTGATCGGGGCAGGCGGGGTAGCCCGGAGCGGGGCGGATTCCCTGATATTTCTCTGCAAGCAGTTCATGGACAGCGTGCGGCTGACATTCCGGTTCAGGATGACAGGCACACCGCTGGCTGCTTTGCTTTTTTTCAGCATGTTCATATCCCCAGAGTTCCTGGCGTACACGCTCGTGCAGCATCTCGGCAAAGGCTTCTGCCAGGCGGTCGGCCAGTGCCTGCGTCATGATTCGGTGGTAGTCGTCCTGCTCCAGGCTGAACTGATTGAGTACAGGTTCAATGCCGAGCCCCGCTGTTACGGCAAAACCTCCGATGTAGTCATCCAGGCCTGAGTTGACGGGAGCGATAAAGTCTGCCAAGGCCAGATTTGGTTCACCCTGTGCTTTTTCCTCCTGCTGGCGGAGGGTGTGCAGGGTCATGAACAGGCTTTTGCGGCTGTCATCGGTGTAGACCTCAATGTCATCACCCAGGCTGTTGGCCGGGAAGAGTCCTGCAACACCTTTCAGTCCAAGCAGTTGCTCATCTTCAATCCGGTCAAGCAGGGCGTTGGCATCGTCGAAGAGTTTTTTTGCTTCAACGCCGTACTTTGCATCGTCGAGAATCTGCGGGTAACGGCCATGCAGCTCCCATGCCATGAAAAAGGGAGTCCAGTCGATATAAGGTCGCAGTTGCTCGGCGGTAACATCTTCAAAAAGGGTAACTCCCGGTTTCAGAGGCTTATAGACGGATGCCTGAAGTGCAGGGCGGTTCTTGCGTGCTTCCTCAATTGAGAGATATTTTTTTGTTGATTTGCGTGATGCATGGCTTTCGCGCAGTCCGGCCTGCTCCATTTTGAGCTGGGCGATATATGCCGGGCTGAGCGCAGGATTGAGAAGGCTGCTGACCACCGGAACGCTCCGGGAGGCATCGAGCACCTGAACGACAGCGCCTGAATAAACCGGCGCTATTTTTACAGCGGTGTGCATTCTCGACGTTGTGGCCCCTCCGATAAGGAGTGGGATTTTCATGCCGCGTCGCTCCATTTCGCTGGCGACATGCACCATTTCGTCGAGCGAAGGGGTGATAAGGCCGCTCAGGCCAAGCAGGTCAGCTTTTTCGCGCTCTACGGCGTCAAGGATCTTGTCGCATGGCATCATGACGCCGATATCGACAACATCGTAGTTGTTGCAGGCAAGCACAACGGCTACAATATTCTTGCCGATGTCGTGCACGTCACCTTTGACCGTTGCAAGCAGCACCTTGGCAGCCGCCCTCGTATCCTTGTTCAGCGCTTTTTCGGCTGCAATGTAAGGCAGAAGAACGGCAACCGAACGCTTCATGACGCGGGCGCTTTTGACCACCTGGGGCAAAAACATCTTCCCTTCGGCAAAGAGGTCGCCGATGGCGTTCATGCCGTTCATCAGCGGCCCCTCAATGACCTGAAGCGGGCTCGAATAGAGCTGGCGGGACTCTTCGGTGTCCTCTTCAATATGGTCAACAATTCCTTTGATCAGCGCGTGGCGCAGCCGCTCCTCAACGGGCAGGCTTCTCCATTCAGCCGCCTTTGCTTCCGTTTTTTCACCGCCATCATGAATGGTTTCAGCAAAGCTCACCAGTCGTTCGGTAGCGTCCGGCCGGCGGTTAAGAAGCACATCCTCAACCCGAATCAGCAATTCAGGATCAATATCTTCATAGATGGCAAGCTGGCCGGCATTGACAATACCCATGTCGAGCCCGGCGCGAATAGCATGATAGAGAAAAGCGGAGTGCATCGCCTCCCGAACCGTTTCGTTGCCACGGAAAGAGAAGGAGACATTGCTGATGCCGCCGGAGACCTTTGCGTGGGGCAGGTTCTCCTTTATCCATCGGACGGTCTGGATAAAATCGACCGCATAATTGTTGTGCTCTTCAATACCGGTAGCAACGGTCAGTACGTTGGGATCAAAGATAATATCCTCGGGAGGGAAGCCGACCTCAATAGTCAGAATATCGTAGGCACGCTTGCATATTTCGATACGGCGCCAGTAGCTGTCAGCCTGTCCCTCTTCGTCGAAAGCCATGACCACGGTGGCTGCGCCATATTGCAACACTTTGCGAGCCCTCTCTCTGAAAAGTTCCGCTCCCTCTTTGAGGCTGATGGAGTTGACGATGCTTTTGCCCTGGACGCAGCAGAGGCCGCTTTCAATGACCGACCATTTCGAGCTGTCAATCATCACCGGCACACGGGAGATCTCCGGTTCGGAACCGATCAGGTTGAGGAATTCCTTCATCACCTTCTCAGAGTCGAGCATTCCCTCATCCACGTTGACATCAATAACCTGTGCGCCGCTTTCAACCTGCTGGCGGGCAATGGAGAGCGCTTCATCATAGTTGCCCTCCTTGATGAGGCGTGCGAATTTTTTTGAGCCGGTCACATTGGTTCGCTCGCCGACATTGATGAAGCCTGTTGTACGATTGACCAGAAGTGGTTCAAGGCCGGAGAGCAGCAGCTCATGCTTTTTGGCTGGTCGCTGGCGCGGCTTCAGGTTTTTAACTGCCTCGGCAATTGCCTTGATATGCTGGGGAGTAGTACCGCAGCATCCACCTACAATATTGACGAATCCGGAAGTGGCGAAGTCGGCGATCTGCGCCGCCATATATTCAGGAGAGTCGTCATACTCACCAAACTCGTTTGGCAGCCCGGCATTAGGATAGACGCTCACATAGCTTTCGGCAATTCCAGCCATTGCCTGGATGAAGGGTCGCATCTGTTTCGAACCAAGCGCACAGTTCAGCCCGATGGAGAGCAGGTCGGGCGTATGGGCGATGGAGATCCAGAATGCCTCGGTGGTCTG
>CAIPKT010000106.1 GCA_903865705.1 uncultured Chlorobiaceae bacterium | reverse complement strand
TTACTCTTACAACAGCGGTATTGTTGCCCCCGAGAATCAACTTTTCCACCTCTTTTTCAATCACTTCTCCACCGCATACCGGGCATAGCTCAAATGGGATCATTGCTTTGTTCTCCTGGTTTTGAATTCAATCCACCTTTCCGGATCCGGGCGATAAACGGTTATCACCACGGCCCACAATTTTTCTCTATTGTAAGCCCAGACACTGTGTATCGGCTCTCTCCTAAAGTTTTCTCCAAAAATCAGACAGCTCGGATAAGGCTTGTCCTTGGGGTACCGCTCAATGATCTCTCCATGGATAACGCTGGTTAGTACCTCTTCAAATGTCAAATTGTCCGAAAGCGCCTCTTCGTAAGCGTGGTCAGTGATTCTGAACTGCTCACTCATTATCGCACTGACAATTTCTTCTTTCTCAATCATGCCCCGATGTTGATTTTAGCATAAATTTATTTTCTTCAAATATAAGGAATTGTGTTCAGATTTATTTCTATGGAGCTTTTTTTTGCTCATCGCGCACAATCGTATCGGTAACTGAAAGACTCTTCGTGTGGTCGCACCATCCAATGGTGAGCGTTATGTTAGGTCAGGTTATGGCGGGCAATATAACCGTTTGGCGTCCCCTCCATGTCGGAAGCTTGCAGCATTTCACCATCAGTAAAAATCACTCACAGAAATCCCGCCCGCCATTGCACGCCACGCCCGCCATCTGGAGCGCTCTGGGGCCGCTGTGCAGCGGATAATTGTCCGAGTACTTTTTTCTGAATGCAACAATAAACTCCTCCTGGCTATTCCTGAAATCATCAAGCAACTTTTGAAGAGTTCGATCGTGACCATAACGATGGTTCGTAAACCGCTGCTTATCAGCATACCATGTCGGGCCGAATGCCAGCGACAGGGTATTAATCATTTTGGCTCTTACGGCAACCTCAATCTTTTCAATCTCACCGAGTACTAATTGCTGCAACTCTCGGTCAAAACAGTAGAGTTTGAATGCATTGTTAAACGAAGCGTTTGGTTAGAACCGGTGCAGATATTTTGGCTGTTGCAGCAGCAGGTGCCAGTAACAGCTTAACCTGTAGTAGCTGATATGATGGAGCAGATGCATGGCTTTTGAATCATCCTCAACAAGCAGACCACGATCCTTCAGGAGCTGTAGCTGCTCTTCATGGCTTAAAGGTGGCTTCGTATACTGTTCCAGCATAAAAGAGGAGGGTCCCGACATAAAAACAAAAAGCCCACCCTGAGCGCGCTGTTCTTACGGGAAGCGGGGTGAGCATGTTGAATACATAATAAAAAGAAATACATGAAAAAGCAATCGAAATCAATATTCCGTCCCCATCCAGAACTCTCTCCATCCGTAAAATCGGTCTACCGCTTTTGCTCATAACCTGACATCACAATCCACCCAACACCAGAAGCGCCGCACTCCGCTTCGCTCCGTTTGCGCAGCCAGCCGGGCGCGCAAGCCAACTGACGCCGGCCACAAATTACACAATAATGATATCCACCGTGGAAGGGGAGTCAGCTTGCAAAGTTCAGGTCGCAGAAGCCCTAACTAACCTGGAAGTAAATCATAGTATTGCTCAAGACCTGATTGCTGTTTCTCGCTATCATTGATGACTGCAACGGTTTTATTTTTAGCTTTTTCAGTCCATAAAGCCGCCACAAGAAGCTCTGCAACATCAGAGCGGGTGGTACATCCGTTCCACAGCCTTTCTCCGGTATCAACCTGGAGCTTATGCTTGAACGGTTCGCCATCTTTCAAGCCACCAGGCCTGACGATGGTATAGGA
>CAIPKT010000105.1 GCA_903865705.1 uncultured Chlorobiaceae bacterium | reverse complement strand
GGCTGGACAAGCCATATCAGCCTTCCAAGTGAACGGTGCAACAAGGCCGTCAGCAAAAGGCACTCGCCGAAGCTATCAGCACCACGGGGTGTCTGACGCAGTAGGAATCCCGCGTCCTTTAGGGCGAGGAGGATGTCAAAAGGTAGTTAATTTTTAATGCCCGGGGATTTTTTATGACCTTTTTTGCTTCACCTGCTTTTTTTCCCAGAGTGTTGCGGATAGCCGCACTTCTGTTTATGCTCTTGCCGGGTATTTCACCCTCTGCATTGGCCGCTTTGCCAAGAAACAGCGAGATATCGATAATCATGAAAGAGCGGGCGGCGGTAGAGCAGAACCTTTCAAGCCTCAAGCGCCAGCTTCAGGAGTATCAAGCAAAATTGCAGTCGACGTCACGCAAGGAATCACAATCTTTCAAGGTGCTCGAAAATATCCGTACACAGATTCTTGTGCTTGAAAAGATGATCGCTGAAAACCAGAATTATCTCAAAAAGCTTGATGGTAATATTGCTCGACTGCGTCATGAGCTTCAGGGGAATCGCCAGATTTACGGCCGTGTTTCCGATGATTTTCGCAGGACGGCAGTTTCAGCATACAAATATGGTGGAAACCGGGACAGGGAGCATCTTTTTGCTTCAGGTTCGGTTTCGAAAGCTCTGGTAAGGGCGCAATACATGGGATTTTTTACCCGTGCAGTCCGCAATAATGTCGATACTTTGCAGACTGTTGCCGTCAAGCTTGAAAACAGCCGGCTTGCCCTTGAGCAAAGTTACAAGCAAAAAGCTGAAATGGTCAAGGAACAGGAGCGGCAGTTGAAAAGTTGGGCGTCCAGAAAAAATGAAAAAGAGATGGTGCTCGAACGGTTGAAAAAAAACAAACAGGAATACCTTTTGCAACTTGCCTCAGTTCAGAAAAAGCGCACCCAACTGCAATCGAGGATAGAGTCGCTGATTCTTGCCGAGCAGAGGGCTTTGGAGGCAGAGCGTGACCGTCAGAGGAAAATTCTTGAAGCCAGGCGTCTTCGACAGCGCCTTCAGACCGAACGCCTTGAGGCTGACAGGATTCGTCTGAAGAAAGAAAAACCTGCGAAAATAGAGTTGGCAGTAAAACAAAAAACAGCGGTAAAGAGCCCTGAGAAAGAGAGTGTTCCGTCTTCTCCCAAAGTGGACTTTTCTGAGTTGGACGGGGTTTCAGCAGATTTTGACAAGGCTTTAGGTTCACTGCCTTGGCCCGTAAGGAATGGGGTTGTAGCTCAAAGGTTCGGATCCGTTGAAGACAAGGATCTGAAAATTGTAAGGACAAATAACGGGATCGATATTTCAGTTCCTGTCAGCACCCAGGTCAGGGCTGTTTCAGGCGGCAAAGTAGTCCAGATTGCCTTTCTTCCGACTTTTGGCAATATTGTTATTATCCGTCATCCGAAATCTTATCTGACGGTATATGCCAATCTTGGGCAGTTGAATATTGTCAAGGATGAACTTATCAAATCGCAGCAATTGCTTGGTGTTTCGGGTAAAACGCCTGAAGGTACCTCAATTGTTCATTTTGAAATATGGAAAGGGCGAGTCAAGCAGAACCCGGCAAAATGGCTTCGATAATTGTTAGGAGTGTTTCATTGCTTGTTTCTGCGTTTGTTTAAATTTTATATGGACTCAATATGAATGTTCAGGATCTTCACCTCGATTATCAGCTTGTCGAGGATATTCTCAAGGCGTTTATTTTCAATGAGCTTCGCAAGTTCGGATTCAGTTCGGTCGTACTTGGTCTATCAGGCGGTATCGATTCGGCTGTTGTCTGTGAACTCTCTGTTCGTGCACTTGGTCGGGAGAATGTTCTGGGGCTTATGATGCCCTATGCATCCAGCAGTCCGGAAAGCCTTGAACATGCTGAACTCATGATTAAAAAACTTGGTATACAGGCTGAAGAGATGCCGGTTACGCCAGTTGTTGACGCTTTTTTTTCTTCTGTACCCGAAAATCAGCGGTTGAGAAGAGGCAATATCATGGCCCGCACCAGGATGATTTTACTCTATGACGTCTCAGCAAGAGATGGTCGGCTTGTTACCGGAACGAGCAACAAAACCGAGCTGCTGCTTGGTTATGGTACCATGTTCGGTGATATGGCATCCGCAATTAACCCGATTGGTGATCTCTATAAAACCCAGATAAGGGGTCTTGCCCGTCACCTCGCCATCCCGGAGCCCCTCATTGTCAAAGCACCTTCCGCTGATCTATGGGAAGGACAGAGCGATGAGGAGGAACTCGGATTCAGTTATGAAAGCGTTGACCAGCTCCTTTTTATGATGCTTGAAAAAAGAATGGATAAAAAGGCGATCCTTGGCGAAGGGATACCGGAACCATTTTATGATCGTGTCAGAAAGATGGTTGTCCGGAATCAGTACAAGCGGATGATGCCAGTCATTGCCAAAATATCCGGCCGTACCCCTGGTATCGATTTCCGCTATGCACGTGACTGGCAGGAGGTAATGTAGGGGCACGCCATGGCGTGCCCTGACAATTGTCCATGTTATGATAACACGTATTCTAAAAAGATCTTATTACCGTGTCGATCAAGAAATGTTTGTCGTCTCTTTTTGGATAATCGGTCGTATAATGCAGCCCTCTTGATTCACGGCGTTTGATGGCGCTCTCGATTATCAGACTTGCGACCTTGATGATATTTCGCAGCTCAAGTATCTGTGTTGTGATCTTTGTTTTTTTGTAGTAGGATTCGGTCTCCTCTTTGAGGAAATCAATCCGTCTTTTTGCACGCTGCAAGCGCAGATCGCTGCGTACAATACCGACATAGTCGTTCATGACCTGCTGCGCTTCGCGCTTGTTGTGTGATACCAGAATCCACTCCTCCGAATTGACAGTGCCCGTATCGTCCCAGTCAGGAAAATTGACGCTGTTATCCTGTTGATGAATCTCTTCCGAGATATCAAGATATGCTCTCCACGCGAAGACAAGAGCTTCAAGCAGAGAGTTGCTTGCAAGTCGGTTTGCACCATGAACGCCTGTGCAGCTTGTCTCTCCGCAGGCATAGAGCCGTGAAATGGTGGTTCGTCCCTTTTCATCGGTTCGAAGACCACCGCATGAATAGTGTGCAGCAGGGACGACGGGGATCATCTCTTTGGTCATATCGATACCAAAGCTGAGACATGTTTCATAAATATTGGGAAAATGCTCTCTGGTTTTTGCTGGGTCGATATGTGTAACATCAAGGAATACGCACTCCTCACCACTTTTTTTGATCTCCGAGTCGATGGCGCGTGCCACAATATCGCGAGGTGCCAGATTCAGGCGTTTATCATACTTATGCATGAACTCCTGTCCGTTTTTCAGTTTCAGCACTCCTCCAAACCCCCTGACTGCTTCAGAAATCAGAAATGATTTTGCTTTCGGATGGTAAAGAGCTGTCGGATGAAACTGAATAAACTCCATATTTGCAATTTCAGCCCCGGCCCTGTATCCCATTGCAACGCCATCTCCGGTTGCTATCTCAGGGTTAGTCGTATAGGGATAAATATGGCCGAGCCCACCGGATGCGAGCACCGTAATTTTGGCAAGAATCTTTTTGGGTTGACGCTGCATCGCATCAAGTACATAAGCTCCGTAACAGTTGATGTCGTTTGTCTTGATGCCGAGGTGATGCTCTGTGAGAAGCTCAATGGCAAAATGGTGCTCCAGAAGGGTAATGTTGGGATGGCTGTTGATCCGGTCAAGGAGTGCGGTTTCAACCTCTTTTCCCGTCAAATCCTGTGCGTGGACAATCCTGCTCCTTGAATGGCCACCCTCCTTGCCGAGATGCAGGAGGTCATCGTCGGAAGTTGTAAAGTTCACACCAAGTTCCATGAGGCGCTTTATATGCTGCGGACCCTCCTTCACCATGAGGGTCACCATTTCCAGGTCGCAGAGACCTGCGCCGGCATCGAGCGTATCGGCAATATGCAGTTCGGCACTATCATTGCTATCGATGGTGGCAGCGATTCCCCCCTGCGCCCAGTTGGTATTGGAGGTAGAACTCTCTTTTTTTGTGATAATTGTTACCTTGGCGTGATCGGCCATATGAATGGCAAAATAGAGTCCGCCAATGCCGCTGCCGATCACCAGAACATCAGTTTTGATCGATTCAGTCATAACAGTGATGTGCACAGTTTTATTAAAAGTAAGAGTGTGGAAAATACCATAGCCGGTATAAATATCCGTGAGCCTCTGCGCTTAAAAAGGAATAAATTTTCAGTTATTCGCTCTTTTTTGTTGTTTCAGGCTTTTCAGTGCGCTTGCGACGATAAGGATTACCCCTGCAAGAATGATTGTGTGCAGATATTGTACGATATCAGGAAAAAGGCTCGCAATAAAGTAACCGATCAACGTAAAACTGAGAACCCAGATGAGGGAGCCACAAAGGCTGAAAAAAAAGAATAACCCGAAGGGCATTGCTGTTACACCGGCCAGAGTTGCCGAAAAACTTCTTACAATCGGTATAAAGCGTGCAAAAAAAATAGTTTTTGAACCATGTTTCTTATAAAAAGCCTCTGTTTTCAGCAGGTGCTCGCGATGAAAGAACCTTGAATTCTTTTTTGCAAAGATTGAGTTTTTGAGTTTTTTGCCGATAAAATAGCCGGTTGCATCACCAAGAACCGCTCCACAAGTGAGAACGGCAATAACCATGAAGATATCAAGGCTTCCTGATGCAGCTATAAGCCCTGCGGTAATGAGCAGAGAGTCACCCGGAAGAAAAAAGCCTGCAAACAAGCCTGTTTCTGAAAAAATAATGATGAAGAGCAACAAGTACCCACCCCAGAGAATGAGCTCCTCAAGGCTATGGATATTCTGGACTGATGCAAGGAAAATCATAAAGGATGGCTAAAATAATGGGTTGTGCCCGCACGACCTGCAAAACAAAGAGGGAACAGGTCTTTTTGAAGGCCTGTTCCCTGTTTGATATAATTCCCGCGTTCATTTCTTTGGAGTCGAACCGTCAACCATTACGGCAGGAGAACGGCGCACGAAATGACCGTTGTCCAGAGACCGTTTTCGCCTTCTGCGGTTTCGGTGATATTATATGAATTGATGATTTTCCCGCTCATCTTGTAAATACCTTCACGTTCGTCCCAATCCTTGTTGGGATCAAACTCAATTCCGAGTGTGGTTGCAAGCATGGTTGCAGCCAGATCTTCAGCATATTCACCGGACTGTTCTGCAGACTCCCCATATGGATGGTGTTCAGACAGATAGCCATACTGAGTATCATCAGCAGGAATGGCGACACCGACCGATGCAGCAATAAGCCGGTTAAACTCATTGGTTGAATTGCGAGCCATAACTGCAAAGGTGATCTGACCAGGGGAGAGCTGTTTTATGCCATCTTCAACGCTGATGCGCTCACAATGGGGAGGAAAAATACTTGATACCGTGACCAGATTGCATTTCTCAATTTTGGCCTCTCTCAGGGCAAGCTCGAATGAGGAAAGATATTCCTTGTGCCTTCCCACACCTTTGGTGAAAAATACTTTTGATGGGACAAATGACAATGCCGTGCCTCCGGATTAATATATTTGTTTAAGCGATTACAGTGCTGAAATTGTCGAATTATAGGGAAAAGCCCAGTCGCATTCAAAATGTTTTTTTTACTGCAACTTTAAAAAACCTTCTTTTCCCGGCCCTGATTATTTTGGGTTCGATGCTGAGTTCAATGCATTCGGCAATCTCTTCGATTTTCCTCTCATCAACCAGAACCGATTTTTGCTGAATCATTCTTCGTGCATCGCTTTTTGAAGTGGCCGCACCTATGGTTACAAGGATATCAATAAGAGGCAGGCTGAAATCCGAAGAAGTAATTGTAATAGAAGTTCCTGCAGTTGGTTCGGGATCAAACAAAAAGAGTTCGATGTTTTCGGGAGCTTTTTTATGAATAAAAACCTGATCAAAGTGGGATTCAGCACCTTCTGCCTCTGCTTCCGAAGAGTACAGCGCTACAATTTTCTTTGCAAGCAACCGTTTGGCCGTTCTCGGGTCTTCAATTATCTGGTCAAGAATATTGGTAACACTTTCCTCTCCCTGAGGAACCACAAGTTTGCAGTAGGTTTCAATGAGCGTGTCCGGTATCGAGAGTACCTTGCCGTACATATCGGCAGGCGAGTCATTGAAACAGATGGCATTGCCAAGTGATTTCGACATTTTTTCCACTCCTGCGGTACCCACCAGCAACGGCATGGTGATGCATACCTGTGGAGTTATTCCGTACTCCCTTTGCAGATCCCTCCCGACAAGAAGATTGAATTTCTGGTCAGTGCCTCCAAGCTCGACATCGTTTTTCAGATGCACGGAATCCATTCCTTGCGCAAGGGGATAGAGGAACTCGTGAATCGAGATGGGCTCTTGCGCTCGATATCTTCGCTCGAAGTCATCACGCTCAAGCATCCTTGCTACGGTGTAATGGCTTGAAAGGCGAACAACATCGGCAAATTTCATTGCGCCAAGCCAGTCGGCGTTATAGCAGATGGTGGCTTTTTCAGGATCAAGAATTTTTGAAGCCTGCTCGAAGTAGCTTAGACCATTTTCTCTGGCCTCCTCGGCTGAAAGCTGAGGTCTTGTCTTGCTTTTTCCCGAAGGGTCGCCGATCATTGCCGTAAAATCGCCGATAATCAGAATGGCTTCATGGCCGAGATCCTGGAACTCGCGGAGTTTGCGCAAAACGACTGAGTGACCGAGATGCAAGTCAGGCCTTGATGGATCGGCCCCAAGCTTTATTTTAAGCGGTTGACCTGTTTTCAGGCTCTGAAGGAGTTTCTGTTCAAGTTCAACGACGCTGATAATTTCCACTGTATTGCCGACAATAATATCAAGCTGTTCCTTTACGCCCGGAAAAAGCATGTAAATTCCCTCTTTATTTTAGTATTGCTTTTTTATCTGCTCCATCTGCCGCTGGTTGTCGCGCGCCTTGATTGTTTCGCGCTTGTCGTAGAGCTTTTTGCCTTTGGCTATGGCAAGTTCAATTTTTAAAAGACCTTTCGAGTTGAAAAATGCCTTGAGCGGTACAAGCGTGAGCCCCTTTTCACTGATTTTGGCCTCAATTTTGCGGATCTCCGCTTTGTGCAACAGCAGTTTCCGGCTTCGTTTTGCTTCAATCAGCTCCATCCGGTTATGCGCATACGGGGTAATCTGCATGCCCTCAAGCCAGATCTCATTGCGAAGAATGATGGCAAAGCTGTCACTCAGACTAGCCTGCCCGAGGCGTATCGATTTTACTTCGCTGCCGAAAAGCTGGATACCGGCAACGAGGGTATCAAGGATTTCAAATTCGTATCGGGCCTTTCTGTTTTGAATGGCTTGGACGTATTGCTGAGTATGTTGTTGTTTCGCCACCGTGACCCTTCAATGATTTTCAGTTTCCAGATATGCGGCAGGAATAAGATTTCCCCTGTTGAGCACAAGAAACGGATCAAGGTATTTCTTTACCCGAACCATCTCCCGTATGCCGCTTTCATGATACATTCCGACCAGATATTCCGCCTTGAGCTTGCCTATGCCATGCTCTGCTGAAATGGTTCCTCCCAGTTCAAGAGCTTTGCTGACAAACGTTCGGTAGAGAGCTTTTGCCGCTAAAAACTCCTCCCGGTTGCGCGGCAAGATGTTCAAGTGCACATGCGCATCTCCTATATGACCGAAAATAATATAGACAAAGCCCTGTTGTTCGCAAGAACTGCGATAAAAATCGAAAAGGTCGCGGAAAGCTCTATCAGGAACAGCCATGTCCGTGCTGATTTTACTTTCATGCTGCCGGCTGAGCCACTCGTTGACGATGAGCGGCAAGGCGTGACGAAACTCTCGTAGCCGTTCCTGTTCATTACGGTCAAGCGCCATCCATGACTGGTCAGTCATGGCATTGGATGATTCCATATAGCCAAAAAGGGTATCAAGGTCGCGTTCTTCCTGCTCTCGAGTTGTTTCCAGCTCCAAAAAAATTGCTCCTGCACTATTCCGGGGTATTTCGGGATACTTTTCAGTAAGAAACTCAAGCGAATGGGAATCAAAAAACTCTAATGCCCGTGGAGAAATACCGTTTTTTTGCTTTTTAAGCAGGTCGACAAAGTGGAATAACTCATCAATAGCCGTAAAGTAGACCAGACAGGAGATGATGGCAGACGGAAGGGGAATAAGCATGAGATCCGCTTCGACAATAATGCCGAGAGTACCTTCTGATCCAATAAAGAGATCGATCAGATCCATTTCCTTCTGTGAAAAGTATCCTGCATTGTGCTTTGAGGTATCAGGCATAGAGTATTCAGGCCTTTTGAAGGACAACTCACCGCCAGAAGGCAGGCTGAGCCGGAAAAGGCCTTCTTGATCAGCCCGACATGTACCGCGCGAAAGATCAAGCCTCTCTCCCTGTGGAAGGATGATAAGGATTCTTGAGATATGGTTTCGGGTAGGGCCATATTTGAAGCTTCTCGCCCCTGACGAGTTATTTGCTATAGTGCTGCCGATAAAGCAAAGCTTTTCAGTTGGATCAGGCGGATAAAACCAGCCAGAATGTTCTACTGTTTTCTGGAGCGTATCGAGCAACACTCCAGCTTGTACCGTTATGCTTGCCCTCTCTCTGGAGAGCCGCACTGGCTCACCGATCCGGTCAAGCTTTTGCATCGAAATGACATACTCTCCCAGAGGAATTCTGCCGCCCGTAGTTCCCGTTCCATTTCCGGCGATGGTAAACCGTCGGTGTTCTTTGACTGCACTTTTGAGGAGTTCGGCAAGTTCATCCTCCGTTTCAGGAAAAAATACCCCCGGAGTATGACCGCTCTTCAGATTGCTTGTATCCTCAAGAAAGCCTTGGATGGATGCGGGGTCATGCTTATAAATCATTCTACTGCTTTTCCGCGATTGGTCTCAATTTTAATCCCGGTTACTGGAATCGGGGTATTAGTGACTTTTTCAGGTTTAGCTGCCGGCGCCATTTTTTTTGTACTGTCCGGTTGCTGCAATGGTGATGATGAAGGCGTTGTCCCTTTTTGTGGGGGAGCAACCGGTAACGTTTCTCCTTTAACATAATACCGGATAAGTTCACGGGCAATCGGAGCCGAAATGGCTCCTCCGAAACCTGCATTTTCGACCAGCACCGCCATAGCAATTTTTGGATTCTCTGCCGGGGCAAAAGCAATAAACCACGCATGATCTCTGCCATGAGGATTTTGTGCCGTTCCTGTTTTTCCTGCAATGGTTACACCAGGCACTTTTGCCAGCGTTCCTGTACCTCTTTCCACCACGCCTGTCATGCCGTCGTAGATAAGGTTGAATGTTGATGGCGAAACCGGAAGCTGCTGCTTGTCATAGTCATACTGGAAATATTTACCGGTAGCCGTATCGCGGTAGCCGTTGACAATATGAGGCTGAAAAAGGGTGCCTTTGTTCGCAATAGCCGCAGCATAGGCAGCAAGCTGCACAGGAGTTGTACCAAGCTCTCCCTGACCAATAGCAAGGCTGACCAGATATCCTTTTGTCCACTTGTTCTTGCCATACCGTTTGTCGTAATATTCGTTTGACGGTAGAAGCCCGGATCTTTCGCCAGGTATATCAATACCGGTTTTGTTTCCAAAACCGAACATTGCGCCATACTTTGTCCAGTCTTCAAAGCCAACATTAAATATCAGGTTATAAAAATAGACATTTGATGAGACCGTAATGGCCTCCCTCATATCCACCCATCCATGCCCCCTTCCTTCGTTACTGAGAAATCGTCTATGCCCGAACACGAAGGCACCGTTATCAAGTATTTTTTTCGCCGGATCCATTGTTTTTCCTTCAAGAGCAGCCATGGCAAGAATCATCTTGTAGATGGAGCCTGGAGGATAGACCGCCTGAACCGTACGGTTAAAAAGTGGTTTTTGGGGAGAGGTAAGAACCTCGTTCCATCCTTTACGGTCGGTAGAGCCGTTGAAGATGTCAAGATCGTAGTCAGGAGCGCTGGCAAGGGCAAGGATACCGCCAGTCGAGGGGTCAATGGCGACGACCGCTCCGGAGTGACCGGTTTTTCTCAAAAGTTGTTCCGCAAGTTGCTGCAGCCCCGCATCAATAGAAAGGTAGAGATCGTCCCCTTTGATAGAGAGTATATCGCTTTTTCCGCCATCATATTTTCCAGCTTCTTTGCCTAAAGGGGTAACCATTTCAAACCGGGTTCCTTTTTGTCCTTTCAGCTCCTCTTCATAGAACTGTTCCAGTCCGCTGTACCCGATTTTATCATCCTGGGTGTAACCCTGATCGGCCAGCTCCTCAAGTTTATGTTTGGGGATGGAGCGTAAATAGCCGAAAAGATGAGACCCGAAGAGAGAATCCGGATAGAGCCGCTTGTTGTCGGTCTCTATAAGTATGCCGGGAAGTTGCCAGAGATTTTCGCTCACTCTTGCTATCGCAACAGCGTCAAGGTTTCTGCTGAGGATTGAGGCTGAATATTTGTTAAACGCAGTGCTTTTTCTGATAATTTCCGCTACTTCCTCTTTTGGCTTGTTCATAAGCCATGCAAGAAAATTTGTTTGATTTTTCTTGAATTCAGAAGGAATAATTTTTAACGTATAAAGAGGCTGATTGTCGACAATAACAACGCCATTTCGATCAATCATGCGCCCTCTTGGAGGCTGAACCCAGATTCTGCGGATACTGTTCGTTGTTGAAATAGATCCGAGCTGCTGATAATTGACTACCTGCAGATAATAAAGTCGGCCAAACAGCACAGAAAAAGCTGCGATCACAAAGCCCGATACAATCACGGTGCTTCGCAGAAGTTTATCCATCATTCGTATTCAAGTGATTGTCTCAAAAACAGCTGGTTTATTATCAAGGCAATGATGAGGTTGAAGATGGATTCAAGAATGCCGAAAACAAATATCCGGTAAAGCGGGGAAAAACCGAGAGGATTCTCGCTAGTGGCCAAAACTGCATTGACACAAAGCCCTGCCAGGATGACGGCGCTGTAGAATCGCTTGCTTTTCTGTTTCGTCGTTGCGTGGCTCTCTTTTGGTGTCTGAAAATAACTGGCCACAAAACTCCCAACTGTTCTTGCCAGCATATGCAAACCCATATTTCCCGACAAGAGGCCAGTAAGCAATCCTGCAGCAAACCCGAAACTTGTGCTGGTGTTCCTGTCGGAGGTTACGGCAATAAAGGCAAGAAAAATGGTCACGGCATCGGGTGAGACCTTGAAAAGTGTTATATGGGATAAACCGAATTCCTGCACAAGCGAGACGATGCAGAGCAAGGCAATCAAGATCAAATTATTTTTTGTCACAAGGTCAGTATCTGAAAATTAAAGGCTTTTTGTCTTTTCGACAGGATCAAGAGTGAGCTCGATTTTTTCCGGTTCAGTTTTCAGGGGCGCAATCAGTACCTGGGTAAGAGTTGAAAAATCAACGGCAAGCCAGATATCAACAGTATAAAAGAGGTTGTCGGGTTTAATGCGCGCCACCCTTCCGACTGGAATGCCGCGTACCGAAAAAGTACTGAAGTCAGAAGTGACAAACCGTTCGCCACGTTTAAGGTGGCTGCTTATGGGGATGTGTTCAACCTGGGCGGTATACTCCCTTCCGCCGCTCCAGGAGAGGATACCCATACTGCTGCATGAGTCGGCTACAACGACAACCTTGAAATCCGGGTGGATAACAGGCATAACCTTCGCATAATGTTCGGAGACTGAGGTTATCCTCCCGACAAGCCCTTCCGGAACCAGAACAGTCATGTCTTTTTTGATTCCCTTGCGCCATCCGGCATCAATCACCAGCATGTTGTCCCGATCGCTGAATTTGCGGTCAACAACTCTTGCCATGATAAATCCTGAGGCGTTGAGTGTGGTATCGGCCAGTATTTTCCGGCGGTTACCTTCATCAACAGCCTTAGTTTCCAAAGAGAGCACTCTGGAGAGCAGGTCAGTGTTGACCCGCATCATCCGCTCGTTTTCCTGTTTCAGAGTAAACAAGGAACCTAAGCTCATAAAGTGTTCATTGATGAATGCATTGAACTCCATACCGCTCGTATGCAGTTCCGCCTGTACGTCATCCTGCTGAAGTCGCATAAAAAGAAATGCTATACTGCAGTACAGGAAAAAAAGCAGCCAGGTATTATACTTTAAAATAAAAGCAGAAAACTTCCTCACGGTTCATATTCCGGTTTTTTTATTACATTTTCCTCATCAAATGCAAGAGTGCCCAAGTCAATAGGTCAAGAGAAAACATATGGCTCAGAAAGTGAATATAACAGATAAATTTATTGTTGTCGGTGATAGAGTATTAATCAAGCCAAAATCTCTTGGCGATAGAACAAAATCCGGTATTTATCTTCCGCCTGGTGTTCAGGAAAAGGAGAAAATCCAGACAGGATTTATTATAAAAACAGGCCCGGGCTATCCTATAGGTCCGCCTCCCGAATCGGACGAACCATGGAAAGAACGTGTGTCAACCGCCCAGTACATACCACTTCAGGCAAAAGTAGGTGATATGGCTATTTTTATTCAGAACAATTCTTTTGAGATCGAGTATGAAGAGGAGCGATATATTATTGTTCCCAATTCGGCTATTCTGCTTCTGATCAGGGAAGATGATGATCTTGACTATTATCTCAAATAAATGTGTCACTACAGCCCTTGTTTGCAATCACCCTGAAAATCAGACTATGACCAGAGATCTTGATTCAACCGGCGCCGGTAGTGCCGCTTTTTCGCATGAAGAGCTTTTCGGGCGGATCAGAACCCTGAAAAAAGAGATGAATGCTCTTGTTCTTGCCCACTACTATACCGTTCCTGAAATTCAGCAGGTTGCCGATATTGTTGGCGACAGCCTTGCCCTTGCCAGAGCCGCCGAAAAAAACGATGCTGATGTCATTGTTTTTGCAGGGGTTTATTTTATGGCAGAAACTGCTAAAATCCTCAATCCCGGAAAATTGGTGTTGATGCCTGATGCAAATGCCGGCTGCCCGCTTGCCGACAGTTGCCCGGCCGACCGGTTCAGGATATTCAAAGAGCAATACCCTGGCGCCCTTGTCGTCACCTATATCAACTCGACCGCTGAAATAAAGGCGCTCTCCGATATCACCTGTACCTCTTCAAATGCCGAACAGATCATCCGCCAGATTCCTGAAAATCAACAGATTATTTTTGCCCCCGACAAAAACCTCGGCGGTTATATAGCAAAGAAGCTCAAGCGTGAGATGATTCTCTGGCAGGGGTGCTGCTATGTACATGATGCCTTTTCTGAACGCTACATTCTTCAGGCATGTCAGCAGCATCCAGATGCAGAGCTCATAGCCCATCCCGAATGCCGCGAAGAGGTGCTTCGTCATGCGGCATTTATCGGCTCAACAAAGGCGTTGCTGCAGCATACCGTTTCAAGTTCCGCCAAACAGTTTATTGTTGCGACCGAGCCCGGCATCCTCTATGAAATGAAGAAGCTTTCGCCACTGAAAACCTTTATTCCGGCACCAAAAGACCCCGAGAATCACCATAGTGTCTGCACACAGATGAAGCAGAATACTCTTGAAAAGCTCTATCAGTGCATGCTTTTGCGCAAACCTGAGATTCTGGTTGACGAAAAACTCCGTGTCGCATCCCTCGGTTCCATCCGGAGAATGCTTGAGATGTCGCCCGCTTAAGTTTCGGCCTCTCTCTAATTTTTGTTGGCTCAATGCAAAATACGTCTATATTCCCTTCGGGATTTAACATATTTTTCATGCAACATGGCCAATTCTGAACACCTGAAGCTTCTCAAAGAGGGCGTCGCCACATGGAACATCTGGCGCCAGGAAAATCCTGAGATCCGTCCGGATCTGCAGGAAGCCCCTCTTGCAACTCTCGATCTTCGGGGTGCAAACCTTGCAGAGGCCGATCTTGGTGGCGCAAATCTTGCAAAAACCAATCTTGCAGGAGCGAATCTCGCCGAGGCTGATCTTCGTGGCGCCGACCTGCGAGGCACCGACCTCAGCAGAAGCAACCTTGCCGGTGTCAATTTCAGCAAAAGCACTCTTGATATCTTTACCATCTATCGCGATGTTCAGGGTTGCGATATCGGGGTCAATGGTCTCTACTCGCCATTCACCGACTCCGCAGCCCTCCTGAGGATTGATCCACCGGGGAACTCAATGCAGGGTGCTAACGCCGATGCCGTCATCGAAAGCCTCCGCCATGCCCGCAAGCTCCACACCTTTTCTCTCCTGCTTGCAGGAATTGCCTTGCTCTTTATCGTCATCAAACCAAAAACTATCACGTTGCCCTATCTGGCCGGATCGTTCAAGTTTGATGATATCAGCTACGCCTTTCTGGCCATGATTCTCTCCACGGTGCTCCTCAGCCAGGTATCCTCTTTTATCGATTCAGCGCTGCAAGGAGCGCGCTATCTCAACGATCGCAGGTCGGCCATGCTTGTCGGCCATTTTCCCTGGCTCCTGTCAAAGTACGAAAGTGAAGAGGCAAACCGTCGGCAGTCGAAAATCATGCGCTTCTTTCTTGTTTTTCATCCAGCCATCTATCTCTATTTTTTCTTGAAATGGGATGTGCTTTTCAGCGGAAACTGGCAGGAGCTTGCGCAACACTACCAGGAGATGCCTGTCATTTTTGCAGAGTATCTGCTGCCGGTATTCTATGTTATTCTCTTCAAGCTTTGCCTGCACATCTTCCGGCTTGCGGAAGGGTTCCAGAAGCCGATTCTTTTCGATACCGAAACCGAGCGCGGTCGTCATACCGATATGGAGCGCATGGCCGAAGCAGTAGAAAAACAGGCATCACGAACAGCAGAGCTTGTTGAGCTCATGCGCAAAAGGGACTGATGAGAAGCTTCATGCGCGTCAACGAAGCGCTCCTACAAGAACTTTACCCCATTTTCTCAAAAAGCATTACAGACATCGATCTCGTTGTTCCGTACTAATCGAGCAATGCCGGCCAAACTTTTTCCTCTTTTTTAACCGTAGCTTAATGTTTACCAAAGGTTGACTTCGGTACCTTAGTTGCGTGATAAAGAATAAAAAGATGGCTAATATTAAGCGAAAAGGAGCGGATGATCAAGATACTGTAAATCTGAAACCGGGAAAAGAAAGTTAGATTCATCAGAATTTCCTGGTGCATCGTTGGATTAATTAATGCAGAACGTCCTTAAAAACACAATCAACTATAACCAGCAGCAAGCAATGAAATATTCACATAAAGCACTATACGGATTACTTCTTCTCGTGATAACCTTGATGACGTCGGTTTCAGATCTCCGGGCGGAAGAGAAGGATATCGACGGACACACTATCAATACCGTCTCCATAGGCACTCAGGTCTGGATGCAGGAGAATCTTGACGTCAGCCGTTATCGAAACGGAGAGCCGATTAGATATGCTGCTACATCTCAGGATTGGCTTGACGCCGCAGCAAAAGGCGAAGGAGCATGGAGCTACTACAAAAATGATGTTGCCAGCAACGGAAAATATGGCCGCCTTTATAACTGGTATGCCGTGCAAGATCCTCGCGGTCTTGCTCCGTCAGGGTGGCATGTACCGACCACTCAGGAGTTCAAAAAACTCTCAACGGCCTTGGGTGGTGTATATGTAGCCGGTGGAAAAATGAAATCCACCACACTCTGGCTCAGCCCCATTTTTGCAGCAGATAACAGCGGCCAGCCCACTGTATGTGTTCCTAATGGCAATGTACTTGCATCGGTTTGCAGACCCAATTTTACAGCCAATAACAGCAGCCGATTCACTGGAATGCCGGGAGGTATGAGAGGCACCGATGGAGGCTTTTTCTTTATGGGTGAAAACGCCTTTTTCTGGTCTTCTACCGAATCAACTCGTACGATCTCATCCTACGGTGCTCTTTCTTACCACCTTCCAACATTTGTTCAGGGTACCGAACAAAATGCAGATGGCATGTCCGTGCGCTGCATCAGAAATTAAAGGGATAGAATTGTCATGAGTCTTTATTTGCCCGGAAAACCTTTTTCAGCAGGTTTTCCGGGCAATTCCATTTCTGTCAATCCAAAAGCGCAGATCTCTCCAACATGGTTACTGTTCATCAGTCAAGAGTGACCATTTTGGTGAGGCAAGTACCGGTAAACCTTCATAACCATGAATGAAGTGGCTCAACATAAGGAAAAACCTCCGGTTACCAGCCGTATACTTGAGTGGATATCCTACTCTCTTGCGTTCATTGCCGTTTTTATAGGATTGTCGGCAGTCTTCAATGTGCAATATGTCTCAAAGGAGCATGACAAGGCGCTGCTCTGGTTTGGATATGCCTTGATTGCCATACTTTTTCCATACATCAAGGTTATTACCTTCAAGGATCTTAACATTGTGATTGATGATATAAAAGAGGCATCAAGACAAATAGAGGGTGCGGCAATTACGGCCCGCCGAGGCCCGCCAGTCAAGGGTTTCACAGGGTAATATTATCTACGGCCTGACATATCAAAAGGGATTACGACACTGGGTAAAGGGCGCCCCTACGAATGATCTGGATTCTGATGGGATTGTGAGGACACGCCGTGGCGTGTCCCTAAGGGGGATGGGGGAATTTATGGTACATTTGTTATGGTGCCTATTTCTTATGGTTACAGTGAATTATTTGTAACGCTCTATGGACGTCAATTTGCCTCTTAAAATTATTGGCCTTGGTCGATATCTTCCTTCTCGTGTTGTTTTGAGTTCTGAACTTGAGAGTCTCTATGCTTTGCCTGCCGGATGGGTGGAGCGGCGCAACGGGGTGCGTGAACGGCGGTGGGTTACTACTGAGACGGCTTCGTTTATGGCTGCGGAGGCTGCGCGTGAGGCGCTTGATGAGGCGGGACTGCGGCCCGATCAGCTCAGCCTTATTATTAATGCTTCGGGTACTGCTGAACAGGCTATCCCTGATACCGGTGCATTGATTCAGCGTCAGCTCGGTCTTGGCCGATCGGGGATTCCTGCCATGAGTGTGCATACGACCTGCCTCAGTTGTATCACCGCTCTTGAGGTGGCCGCAACTTTCCTCACTACCGGGCGCTACACCACGATTCTCATTGTCAGTTCCGATATCTCTTCGTGCGGTATCAACCCGAAAGAGCCCGAATCGGCTACGCTGGTGGGTGATGCGGCGGCGGCTCTGGTTGTTACCCGTTCCGGCCCGGATGATGCCTCGGCCATTCATCATGCTCATTTCAAGACTTATGGTGACGGAGCCTCTTTTACCGCTATCAGGGGAGGGGGATCGGCACGCCATCCCGCCAAGGCTGGCCACAACTCCGAAGACGATCTTTTTCGGATGGATGGTCCGGCGGTGCTTCGCATGGTGCGGAGCTTTGATGAAGCCTTTCTTGAGGAGCTGTATACGGGCCTTTCAACAAGCCTGTGCGATATTGATCTTGTGGTTCCGCACCAGTCGAGCAAGGTGGGACTGCTTCTCCTTCAGCGCTATGGTTGGCCTGAGGCAAAAATTATGCACACCCTTGAATGGCTCGGTAACTGTGTGGCCGCTTCCATTCCAGCCACCCTCTACCAGGCGGTGCGCGATACCACCCTTCAGCGTGGTCAGAAGTTCCTGCTTGTCGGCACCGGTGCCGGGCTCTCCATTGGCGGGCTGGTTATGACCTATTGACCTGTTGATTGACCGCTGGCGTCAAGAGCGGTTGCCAATTTTGAACGAACAGTTATTTTTTTGCTATGAAAAACAACATTTTGCAGCTCTCGCCGCCGCAGGTGTGGTGCAATTTCCACCTCTTGACCCAAATTCCCCGTCCATCAGGGCATGAAGAAAGGATAAGGGAGTTTATTGCTGGATTTGGCAAAAATCTTGGGCTGGAGAGCATTGTTGACGAAGCTGGCAATGTCATCATTCGCAAACCCGCTGTGCCCGGCATGGAAAATCGGAAAGGGGTGATTCTGCAAAGCCATCTCGATATGGTGCCGCAAAAGAATCTTGACAAGCTTCATGATTTTGCGACAGACCCGATTGAAACTATTCTTGATGGCGACTGGGTCCGTGCCGACGGGACAACTCTTGGCGCCGATAACGGTTTGGGTGTTGCCGCAACGATGGCTGTGCTTGAATCCGGATCTTTGCTGCATGGCCCTCTTGAAGCGCTTTTTACCAGTAATGAGGAGAGTGGCATGACGGGAGCCTTCGGGCTCAAACCCGGCAGGCTCAAGGGAGAGATTCTTTTAAACCTGGATTCGGAAGATGAGGGTGAGCTCTTTATCGGATGTGCCGGTGGCAGCAATGGAACGATGAGCTTCAGGTATCGCGAACAACCGGTACCGGCTGATTGTAAGGGTTTCATGATCAAGATTATCGGCTTGAAGGGTGGTCACAGTGGCCTGGATATTCACTTGGGTCGTGGCAATGCCAACAAGATCATGAACCGTATCCTGTATCACGGACATGCTCATTACGGATTGCTGCTGGCTTCGATCAATGGGGGAAGTCTCAGCAACGCCATTCCGCGTGAATCGTTTGCCCAGGTTGCTCTTCCGGCCTCAAGGGTACAGGAGTTTCTCAATAGCCTTTCCATCTTCATTCGAACCATAATTGATGAGTTGTCGGCAGTTGAACCAACCCTGAATATCGAGATTGTCCCTGCCACTCTGCCCGGGTCGGTTATTGAAGAGTGTGTTTTTATTCGGCTCCTGAACGCTCTGTACGCCTGTCCGAACGGTGTGATGCGCATGAGCAACGACATGGCAGGCCTTGTTGAAACCTCCAATAATCTTGCCATTGTAAAGTCTGGCAATGGTCTTGTTACCGTTCAGATGTTGCTGCGGAGTTCAGTTGATTCAGCAAAAGCTGATCTTGAAATCATGATTAAAAGTATTTTTGACCTGGCTGGGGCCAACCCGGTATTTGAAGGAGGCTATCCCGGTTGGAAGCCCGATCACACCTCCCAGATACTCAAAATCATGCAGGGAGTCTATCACACGAAATTTCACAAAACTCCAGAGATAAGAGCTGTTCATGCCGGTCTCGAATGCGGGATTTTAGGCAGTGCCTATCCTGATTGGGAGATGATCTCATTTGGCCCGACTATTCGTTTCCCTCACTCACCGGATGAAAAGGTCAGCGTTTCGTCTGTCCTGAAATTCTGGGATTTTCTGATCGAGACACTCAGGAATATACCAGTCAAATAAATCATTAGGCTTCGGTTCAGTGAGTCCAGGAAACTTCTTTTCGACTGAACCTGAGTTACACAACATCCTTTTTACCTTGTTTTTGGATCATTCTGAAATTAGGCAACTTTTAAACTTGGCTGTTTTTTGGTTGATTGAGAAACTTCTAAACGATTACCATTATGATGCAGATCAGTAAAAAAGGGCTTGATCTTATCCGCAAGTATGAGGGTTTGCAGCTTGCGGCTTATGTGTGCCCCGGGGGAAAGCTTACCAT
>CAIPKT010000104.1 GCA_903865705.1 uncultured Chlorobiaceae bacterium | reverse complement strand
TCCTTTTTTTATTTTCGGTTCAAACGGCTTCAATAGTGCCAGCCGTTCATTGATAATCTTGTCGGTGAGGTTTACCGAAATGCTTCTGCCGGGAATATCGATGGTGATCATATCGCCATTATTCAGTGCGGCAATAGGCCCACGCTCTGCGGCTTCGGGAGAGATATGGCCAATACAAGCTCCCCTTGACCCTCCGGAGAAGCGCCCGTCGGTAATGAGCGCAACTGACTCACCGAGACCCCGACCCATGATGGCGCTGGTGGGGGAGAGCATTTCCGGCATTCCCGGACCGCCTTTTGGTCCTTCATAGCGAATCACCACCACATCGCCAGCCTTGACATCATCACCCATGATGCCTTTGATGGCGTCATCCTGGCAGTCATAGATTTTTGCGGGCCCGGTATGAATCATCATTTCGGGGGCCACCGCGCCGGTTTTGACAACCGCTCCCTGTGGCGCCAGATTTCCGAACAGAACGGCAAGGCCGCCTGTCAAGGAGTAGGGCTCTTCAATACTTCTGATGACCGAGCGGTCAAGAACCTCCGCGTCGGCAATATTTTCGCCCAGTGTTTTGCCCGTTACGGTCAAGGCCGAGAGATCCAGGATGCCCTCAACCTTGCTCAGCTCCTTCAGGATGGCCGATACGCCGCCTGCCCGGTCGACATCCTCGATATGGACAGCCATTGTGGCAGGGCTGACCTTGCAGATATAGGGTGTTCTGGCCGAAAGAGCGTTCAATTCTGAAAAATCGAAGTCAAGTTCAGCTTCGTTTGCAATGGCAAGCGTATGAAGTATGGTATTGGTGCTGCCTCCCATGGCGAAATCAAGGGCAAAAGCGTTCAAGAGCGCACTGCGTGAGAGAATATCCCTTGGTTTGATATCGTTCTTCACCAGATCAATAATCCGGCGTGAAGCTTCTCTGACCAGTTCGTTACGTCGGGGGTCTATGGCCAGTATGGTACCGTTGCCTGGCAGGGCGAAACCAAGCGCTTCACTGAGGCAGTTCATTGAGTTTGCGGTGAACATGCCGGAACACGAACCGCATCCGGGGCAGGCGCTTTCTTCTATAGATTCCAGTTCGCTATCGCTGATTTTGCCTGCGCTGAACTGGCCGACAGCCTCAAAGACTGAAATCAGGTCAACGGTTTGGCCTGAAGGAGTGTGGCCGGCTTTCATGGGACCGCCGGAGACAAAAATAACCGGGATGTTGATGCGCAGTGCGGCCATCATCATGCCGGGGGTGATCTTGTCGCAGTTTGGAATACAGACCAGGCCGTCGAGCCGGTGGGCTTCTGCAACGGTTTCGACACTGTCGGCAATCAGTTCGCGGCTGGCAAGGGAGTAGCGCATACCGATATGACCCATGGCAATACCGTCGCATACCCCGATGGTATTGAATTCAAAAGGAACTCCTCCAGCCTTCCGAACCTCCTCTTTTGCAATACGGCCCAGTTCCTGCAGGTGGGAGTGGCCTGGGATCAGTTCGTTAAAGGAGTTACAGATTCCGATAAATGGCTTTTTGAAGTCATTATTTGAAACAATGGAGCCTGTGGCTTTAAGGAGGCTGCGGTGAGGCGCTTTTTCAAACCCTTTTTTTATGGTGTCAGATCTCATGGCAGAATTTTATTTTGGCTATTATAATATCACATCTCAGGGGTCACAGATCCCGAAGCCACAGTGAAAATACGATTGAAAAAAGAAAGATGGACTTGGGAGCGGCTCTCGATTTATATGACAAGAGTTCCGGCGATAATCCCTGAATTGAGGACGTTCGATACATGCGCTGTCATTCCAGAGGAAAAAGAGGTACGATGCAGTAATCGATCTTCATTACAGCAGATAGAATAAATGGTCTGTGAATTGAATTCGGACATTTCCGGAAACATGTTTCATAGGTACTTAGCAAAAAATACGATTTAAATTACATTTAAACTTTTATTAAAACAAACATTAAAATGTTATAATCTGGCGGATAATTGCCGTTTATTCTGTACAGTTATCTATATCTATTTTTGTGCAACCAGGGTCAACAATCGAACCATGCTGAATCTCCAAGCTCCATTGCCTCAGGATTTTCCAGCCTTTTTCCTGACACTTTGTCTTATACTGCTTTTTGTTCTTCTTGCTGAACTCCTGACAAAAAAATTCAGTATCAGTGGTCTCGTTGTCAGAAAAGTTGTGCATCTCTCCATGGGAGTGGTTATCTTTTTTGTGCCGGCCTATTTCCATTCGAACTTCTATCCTGCTCTTGCGGCGCTTCTTTTTCTCCTTTTTAATGGACTTAACATTCGGTTCAAATGGTTTGGCTCTCTGCTTGCACTTCCTGAAGAGAAGAACGCACCGTCGCCTGCGGTAAAAAGTTATGGTTCGCTTCTCTTTCCTCTTGTTTTTCTGCTTCAGCTTCTTTTTCTGTGGGAGTCGCACAAGTGGATACTGCAAACCTCCATGCTGGTGATGGGTGTCAGCGATTCACTTGCAGCTTTGGTTGGCAGTTCGGTCGGCAAAAAACATATTGAGCATCTGACGAAAAGCCCCAAGACTGTCGAAGGGTCGCTTACCATGTTTATCAGTGGTTTTTTGCTGCTCAGTGCAAGTCTTATGTTATTCAGCAAGGATTTCAGCGGAGGTCTTGCAGGAAAACCGGTGTTGTTGCTTCTTGCACTTGCGCTTCTTCTGGCTCTTATTGCCACCGGTGTTGAAGCACTCTTGTCTCATGGGCTCGACAACTTTTTTATCCCGGTCTCTATCGCCTACGCTCTCTATGTGCTTGAGATGAATCATACCATTGTTCTTGAGCAGTTTCTTCTCGGAGGACTTTTTGCCTTTCTTCTTGCTGTTTTTTCGATCAAGGTCAAGTTTCTTGATAACAGCGGGGCAGTGGCAACATTTTTGCTTGGAACCACTATCTTCGGTATCGGTGGGGTAGAGTGGACCGTACCGCTTCTCACCTTTTATCTTCTGTCGTCGGTATTGTCGAAACTGGGCAAGAAACGGAAAGCGAAATTTGATTTGGTCTTTGAAAAAGGCTCACAGCGAGACGCTGGTCAGGTCTATGCCAATGGCGGGATAGCCTGGATTATGATGATTATTTTCTCCTTGACAAACGATCCGGCAATCTTTTTTGCCTACCTCGGAACGCTCGCAGCGGTACAGGCCGATACTTGGGCGACGGAAATCGGTACCATGTGGCCAAATCCAAAAGCGTGGCTGGTGACAACATTCAAAGAGGTGCCAGTGGGGACTTCCGGCGGTGTTTCTGTTCCGGGTACTTCAGGTGCGTTCCTCGGCTCACTCTTTATCTGTGCCAGTGCCCTGGCGGTCAATGTCAAGTGGATGAGTGAATTCGGGGTACTCCAGTCTTTTCTTCTTATCGGGTTTTCGGGGCTTCTGGCCAGTCTGGTTGACAGCTTTTTCGGGGCAACCGTTCAGGCACAGTATTTTGATCCGATCCGTGAAAAGGTAACGGAGCGGACCCATAGTTTGTCACCGGACGGTGTGCTGGTTGAAAACAGGCTTCTCAAAGGAACTCCTCTTGTCAATAATGATCTGGTCAATACCCTTTGCGCTCTTTCCGGTTCAGCACTGGCTTACACGGTGATTGAGAGTGTTAACCTGTTTTAATGAACTTTAATTGTTTCTATTTATATGCTTGATTCCAGATTAGGGATGTTCGGCCTGCTTTCTGATGCAGGACCTGTTGTGCTGATGGTGCTTTCACTGCTGCTTTTGTTCTCAATTATATCATGGGCCATCATTGCCTTCAAGTTTGGGTATCTCCGTAAATCCTTGCGCGAGTCCAAGGCCTTTCTTGACTATTTTTTCGAGGTCTACAATGTTGACAAGGCCTTTACTGAAAGCGAAAATTTCAGAAATGGCTCCTTGCCAAGAGTTTTCCGTTCAGCCTATATTGAGTACCGGGCACTTGGCGACAAGGGTGATATCCGGCACGCAAGGGCGCGTATTGCCCGGGCAGTCAAACGAGAGGTCAACGCTGAAAACAAAAGGTTGTCAACTCTTGTTCCCTTTCTTGCAACGGTCGGCAATACCGCACCATTTATAGGCCTTTTCGGCACGGTATGGGGAATCATGAATTCATTCCATAATATCGGTCTGACCCAATCGGCTTCACTTGCTGCCGTTGCTCCCGGTATTTCTGAAGCCTTGATTGCAACCGCTGCCGGGCTTGCCGCTGCTATTCCTGCCGTGATTGCCTACAACTATTTTACGCAGCAGATCAGTATCATTGAGCGGGACCTGGAGGAGTTTTCTCCTGAATTTGTTGCAGCATTCATTAACGAGCCGTAGTGCATAATCCACAGATATGATTACCTCAGGAAAAGGCAGATTGATGAGTGACATTAACGTAACCCCGTTTGTTGATGTCATGCTTGTGCTGCTGATTATTTTTATGGTAACCGCTCCCATGATGACGCATGGCGTGAAGGTCGAAACGCCGCCAACCACCCATGCGAAAATGGACGTGGATGAGAAAGCTCTTGTAATCAGCATTGATGCCTCAAGGCGGGTTTTTATTAATAAATATGAGCTGAATGCCTCTGAGGTACGCGAAAAGCTGCCGACTATTCTTGATGTCAAGCAGACAGGAGAGGTCTATCTTAAAGCCGACAAATCATTGCCTTATGGCTTGGTGATGGATGTCATGGCGCAAATCAGGGATGCTGGAATTGAAAAAATCGGTATGGTGACTGAACCGGCGGCCGTTTCCAGGGAAGGCAGGAGGTAGGTGCGGCATATGAAAAAAGGTCAGAAGCTTATGACGGCTGAAAAAAAGTTTTCCCTCTGGCTTGCCGCCGCGGCTTTTATGCATGCTTTAGTGCTCTTTTTGCTCTTGTATCTTCAGATATGGGATTCAGGCCGGCATGTCAAGCCTAAAATTATTAGTGTCTCTCTTATTTCGCTCCCTGGTTCAGGAGGTGCGGGCGTGCATTCTGAATCGCCTGGAGCAAATTCTCCTCCCCCTGCGGTTGAACCTGCTGTCAAGGACGCTGTTCCGGAAAAGTTACAGCCGGTTGCCCCGAAGCCGGTTCCGGTAGAGCCGCCAAGGCCGAAGGTTGTTGATAAGCCGGTTGATATCAATAAGGCGCTTGAGCGTCTTAAACAAAAAGTTGCAGAGAAAACGCCACCATTGACTAAGCAAGCAACGAGTAGCAATCTGAACAAGGCGCTTGCAGACCTTCAGCAAAAAGTCAAAAATAATGGCCGTCAGGCAGGAACAGGGAGCGGCGAAGGACGACCTGGCTCTTACGGCGGCAGAAGCAGTGTCGGTAAAGGCTCCGGCAGCGGGGGAACAGCCGATCCTTACAAGGCAGAAATTGCTGGGATCATTCAGCAAAACTGGTCGTTTTCCAATCCGTTGCTCAAAAAAAACAGTTACGGGATGAGCGTCTATGTCCGGATCAATATTCTTGCCGACGGAACGATTCGCCAAATTGTTTTTGATAAGCGGGCACCAAGCGAGTATCTGAACAATTCAGTGAAAAAGGCTCTTGAGAAATCTTCTCCTCTCCCTGCTCTCCCCAAAGAAGCGGGATCCCGGGACGTCTGGATAGGATTTGTATTTACTCCGGAAGGTATTGAGTAGGAAAAATGCCTCTCGCGTTTTTCCTGAAAGATGGCCGTGAAAACAGATCCCTATAAGGATATTTTCTGAATATTTTACTATATTTTTTTGAACATTGCTGTAAGGTGTTTTTTCTGGTATTGGTTTTATGAAAACGTATGGAGTGGTATTGCCCGGATGTTTATGTGGATTAGCCAATTAAAGATTACCTGTAACTATTAAAGTGTTTTGGCTCATGTTTCAATTATTCAATCGTGTTGTTCCCAGCATTTTCTTTGCTTTTTTTTGTCTGGTTATTTTACCGTTGAACCTCTCTGCAGCAGAAACTGGAGAGTATATAGCTATCCGAAAAGAGGGGTCGGGTAACATTGCTCTGGTGCTTGACAAGCTGGATGCAAATGGAACTAAAGAGAGCCGGTTTGCACAGAGTCTTGATACCATTATGTATGATGGACTTGATTTTACAAAGCTTTTCGCCCTGATCTCTCCACCGCTTAACGTGAGAGACTATAGCGACAAAAAGAATGTTGTCATCAATTTTGGTGCACTGACTTCAGTCGGCGCGGAGGTTTATGCCGGAGGATCGCTTACGAGAAAATCAGGTATGATAAACCTTGACATGAAGGTCTATGATGCCTCAGGTTCCAAATTACTACTCAGCAAAACCTATACCGGTAGGGAGGAAGGGCTTCGTTCAATAGGTCATGCCTTTTGCGCAGATCTTGTAGAGTTGCTTACGGGTAAAAAATCGGTCTTTGGCAGCAAAATTGTTTTTGTTTCAAATAAAAACGGTTTCAAAGAGGTCTATGAGTGTGACTTTGATGGATATGGGGTTCAGCAACTGACCAATGCGAAATCTATTGCAATGAATCCGGCTATTTCTCCGGATGGCAGGTCTCTTGCTTATATCAGTTTTGCACCAGGCAGGCCGACTCTCTACATCAGGGATCTTGCTGGTGGCACTATCGCATCAGTAGGTAAAAGCGGTGTCAGTATCGACCCGGGTTGGAGAAACAACAGCGAGGTGGCAGCAACTCTTTCTCTTGATGGTAATCAGGCAATTTATCTTGTAAAAACTGACGGCTCGCTTTCCAAAAGGGTTACGAACAATAAAAGCATTGATATTTCGCCAGCCTTTTCACCCGACGGCACCCGGATGGCCTTTGTTTCTTCAAGAAACGGGCTGCCGCAGATCTTTATCCAGGATATTCAATCTGGTTTGGTAAAAAGACTTACCTTCAGCGGGCGTTATAATACCCAGCCGTCATGGTCCCCGTTGGGCGATAAAATTGCGTATACTACATGGGAAAAGAACGGTGAAATCAATATATTTGTTATAAATACTGATGGTTCTGGTTTATTGCAATTAACCCAAAATAACGGGGAAAACAAGTCACCATCATGGTCTCCCGATGGTGAGATGATTGTATATACCTCTAATCGTCAGGGAAAAGAGAAGATGTACGTTATGAGTTCTAAAGGTGGTAACGAGCGGCTTTTATTGCAGGGTGATGATTTGCAGACACAGCCATCGTGGTCGTTATTCAGGTAGTATCGTTTTCTTTTAACAAAAATGAAAAAGGGGGAAAAATGAAAACTATGAAGCCTTTATTGAGGACTCTGTTTATTCCTACCATGCTCTTTCTTGGTGCTTGTGCTTGCTGTGAGGAGACTGTTGTAGCACCACCGCCACCACCACCTCCTCCTGCGATAGTTTTGCCAGGTCTCGGTGATGTTTTCTATGATTTTGACCGTTCTGAGCTCCGTGCGGATGCTGTTGCACAATTAAGGACAAATGCCAACTGGATTCAGGCAAACGGAACAAGTAATGTTATCATCGAAGGACATTGCGATGAGAGGGGTACAAGTGAGTATAACCTTGCTCTTGGTGAGCGCCGTGCAAACAGCGCGAAGGATTATGTCGTTAATCTCGGTGTTTCTCCCGCCCGCTTGAAGACGGTTAGTTTTGGTGAGGAAAAACCATTTGCCGACGGTCACAATGAGGAGGCTTGGGCTCAGAACAGAAGGGCTCACTTTGTCGTTGAATAAACGGATCTTTTGCTTAAACCAACACGGGGTCGGTCATCTTTTGGCCGCCCCCTTTTTTATCAATAATTAATTGAAATGAATTCATGAAAAAGAACAGCATCATTGTTCTCGCTTTGATGGTAACCGCCGGTTGCTCATCAAAAAGCGCAGTAACTCCTGATCAAGTCACTCCTGATCAAGTCACGACAAATCAGGCCACTCCGTTAGCAGTGCCTTCATTACCCTCCGGTTATGGGTTTGATCAATGGCAGACGGGACCGCTGGGCGATGCCTTCTTTGAATTTGACAGTTCAACGCTGAGTACTGAAGCTCAGGAGCAGTTGAAGCAGAACGGGATATGGCTGGAAAGCAATGCTCTTAAAAAGGCTCTTGTTGAAGGTCACTGTGACGAAAGGGGAACATCAGAATACAATCTTGCGCTGGGCGATCGCCGGGCAACAAGTGTGAAAGAGTTTCTGGTCAGGTATGGTGTTGCTCCATCCCGTCTTGAAACGGTCAGTTTTGGTGAAGAGCGTCCCTTTGCTGCGGGCCATAACGAAGAGTCATGGTCGAAAAATCGTCGGGCGCACTTCGTCCAGAAATAACGGAAGAAACCCTTATTGACTATGTATAAAAAGATTAAACCCTTTATCTTTTTGCCGGTTCTCGCACTATCGGCCTGTGCTTCAAAGCAGGATCTTCTTGTTGTGGAAGATAATCTGAAAAAGCTGAAAACCGACTCTGAGACCATTAAATCCCAGTCGGCAGTCTCCTATTCAGATGTTCAGCAGGTTCGTGATGAGGTTTCGAAGTTAAAGGGCAGTATTGAAGAGAATTCCCATACGAACAGTCTGGCGTTTGGCCGCCTTGGTATGGAAGACTCTCTGCTGGTGCACAAGGTTGATGAGCTTGAATTGAGGCTTCAGAAACTTGAGCAGTACATAGCCCCCAAAGAGGAAAAACCCGCTTTGGCAATCCCATCGACGCCGACCCCGGCAACTGATTCGGCATTGCTTGATGAAGGATTGGAAAAGCTCAACAAAAACAACTTTGCCGGCGCAAGGGAAAGCTTCAGTTTGCTCTTGAAGAGCACACCGGCATCTGCTCTTGTCGATAAGGCGCAGTTTTACATAGCCGAAAGCTATTTCAGCGAGAAATGGTACGAAAAAGCCATTCTTGAATATCAGGTTGTTATTTCCAAATATACCAAAAGCATCAGGCGGCCTGCTGCACTTTACAAGCAGGCTCTCTCTTTTGAGTTAATTGGTGATACAGCCAATGCAAAAGCAAGGTACAGTGATTTGGTCAAAGTCTATCCAGCCTCGTCTCAAGCAGTCCTTGCGCGCAAGAAACTACTATAGCGCACCTAATTCAAAAGGTAAGTAGAGGAGCAATAACGCAACCCCGGGTTATCCCGGGGTGGTTATTAAAGTAATTGTGTTTATTTAAAGAATTCGTCCAGCGTATAGGTTTGCCGGTCAATTTCAACACAAAGCTTTTGTTGAAGTGAACTATAAAAGACAGGAATGTCCCTCATTGTCCATTTGATGCCACGGTTATCAAAATCAATGACGTAGCGGTTCTCGTTGTCAATAATCTGCTTGTTGAGGTCAATGCCGATGTCAGGCTGAGTTGACAGAACAAAAAGATCAATTTCCTCGGACATAATTTTTTTGATCATCTCCGTGGTAGGCGACAACTTTCTGCGCCCTGAAGCAGGACTTATCTGTACCCGAAGGTCCCCACGGTTATCCCTTTTTGCAGAGGTGATATAATACTTCTCTGCTTTATGAGCCGCATTGCCTGACCATGGTCCTGATGTGCTGACCCTGACCTGGTTTTTGCCGGTATCCGGACGGCTGAGCTGAGGTTGCATTGTTTGCATGGTTAAAATTTGCAAATATAACACACTCTGGTGTTCTGCCTTTAACAGGCTTTAAATTAGTAAAAACCCAGTCAAATAGCAAAGGGATTCACGAAGAATCCCTTTGCTGAAAACGAGAGCTGTTCTTTTTGGCGGTTTACTTTTCTTTGCCGTCGATTACTTCATATTCGGCATTTTCAACATTACCATCGCTACCTGTTTTTCTCGTTTTTTCTCCTCCTCCGCTTTGGGCTTCCGGTTCAGCCTGTGATGCTTCCGGACCCTGAGACTGATAGAGGTGAGAGGCAATATCACTCCACTCCTTGTTGAGTTCTTCCATGGAGGACTTAATAGACTCAATAGTCCCGTTTTTGTAAGCTTCCTTGAGTTTTTCCAGTGAACCTTCCAGTACAGGGCGTTTGTCTGCAGGAATTTTATCGCCGAGCTCTTTCAACTGTTTTTCGGTGCTGAAAATGAGAGAGTCAGCTACATTTCTGGTGTCGATCTCTTCTTTGCGTTTCTGATCTTCAGCCGCATGTAATTTTGCGTCTTCTTTCATTTTGTTGATTTCAGCATCGGTGAGCTTGCTGCTTGACTCGATTCTTATGCTCTGCTCTTTTCCGATAGCCTTATCCTTTGCAGAAACGTTAAGAATGCCATTGGAATCGATATCGAAAGTCACTTCAATCTGCGGCATACCTCTTGGAGACGGGGGTATATCGCCAAGGTGGAACCGTCCCAGTGTTTTGTTGTCAGAGGCCATCGGGCGCTCTCCTTGCAACACATGAACTTCGACAGAGGTCTGGTTATCACCGGCAGTGGAAAATACCTCCTGTTTTCTTGTTGGAATTGTGGTGTTTGCGTCAATAAGCTTCGTCATCACACCGCCAAGGGTTTCAATGCCAAGCGAGAGGGGAGTGACATCAAGCAGCAAAACGTCAGTGACATCGCCCTTCAGAACGCCACCCTGGATAGCTGCGCCAATAGCAACAACTTCATCAGGATTAACACTTCTGTTTGGCTCTTTACCAAAAAATTCCTTGACAAGTGCCTGCACTTTCGGTATGCGTGTTGATCCACCTACAAGTACAATTTCGTCAATCTCCTTCATTTCAACTTTGGAATTCTTGACTGCACGGCGGCAAGGATCAAGAATCTTGTCGAACAATCCGGCGCACAATGCCTCGAATTTGGCACGGGTAAGATTGATAACCAGGTGTTTTGGTCCTTCCTGTGTTGCCGTAATGAACGGAAGGTTAATTTCGGTATCAGTCCTTGAAGAGAGTTCAATTTTTGCTTTTTCGGCAGCCTCTTTCAAGCGCTGAAGGGTAATGGCATCCTGGCGAAGATCAATTCCTTCCTGTTTTTTGAACTCGTCTGCAATATAATCGATAATTTTCTGGTCAAAGTCATCGCCGCCGAGATGGGTGTCGCCGTCGGTTGATTTAACTTCAAAAACACCATCACCAAGCTCAAGTATGGAAATATCAAATGTACCGCCACCAAGATCAAAAACAGCAACTTTTTCACTCTCCTGCTTTCTGTCAAGCCCATAAGCCAAGGCAGCAGCGGTTGGTTCATTGATGATACGTTTGACATCAAGCCCGGCAATACGCCCGGCATCTTTTGTCGCCTGCCTCTGGGCATCATTGAAGTATGCTGGCACGGTGATGACCGCTTCAGTTACTTTTTCACCAAGAAAATCTTCAGCAGTCTGCTTCATTTTCTGCAAAATCATTGCCGAAACTTCCTGTGGCGAGTAGATTTTGTCGTTGATTTTTACACGAGCCTCACCGTTTTCGTTAATGATTTCATACGGGGCAAGCTTTTTTTCGTTTGTGATTTCATCGTATTTGCGTCCCATGAAACGCTTGATTGAAAAAATAGTGTTTTTCGGATTGGTTATAGCCTGTCTTTTGGCAGCCTGCCCTACAAGGCGATCTCCCGTTTTGGTTAAGGCTATTATTGAGGGAGTCGTACGGTTTCCTTCAGAATTCTCAATAACCGTTGGCTGCGATCCCTGCATGACCGAAACACAAGAGTTTGTTGTGCCAAGATCAATGCCGATAATTTTACCCATAATGAAATGTTCCTTATTTTGAACGTGATATAAAAAAAAGCCCGACTCCGGATGTTTCGTCATCAGGCACAAATTCAGTGTGATCTTAACTGATCGAGATTTCCTTCTTTTTCTTTATCGGCGCAGCCTTTGGAAGGGTTACATGAAGTATCCCGTTTTTAAACTCCGCACCAATTCCCTCCTGACTGATCATCTCCCCAAGATTAAAGCTTCTCGAAAAACTTCCTGAGCTTCGCTCAATCCGGTGATAATTTTTTTTGCTCTCTTCTGTTTCGACCTTTCTTTCAGCCCTGATGGTCAGCACATCATCCTCAATATTGAGTGCTATATTTTCCTTATCGATTCCGGGAAGCTCAGCATCAAGATGAAATCCAATCTCATCTTCTGAAATATCAACCTTAAAAGCTGGAGCCGAAGGCTGTTGTGCACTTGACCAGATATCATCAAACAGTCTCAGCGGGTCTTTTGATAATTGTACAAGCATGACATTCTCCTTACTGTTATGGCTTTGTTATAGTTTTAGTAATTAGTGGTCATGAACAACGTCTTATCAATAACCATCAAAAAGCGTGCCAACGCGTTGTTTGTGAGTTTATTATAACATGAGTCGTCAAAAACGACATATAAACAGCTATTATGTCACACAATCTGGTCGGTAATAAAAAAAATGTCAGACAGTGGACGTGTTTGACGGAGTGGCTGTATAGTAGGGGATTGATATTCGGGCAAATAGGGGGCTAGTCAACTGGAGAGATTGGATTGGATTTTTTCTACCCAGCAGAGTTGCTTATGCAGGTTGTCAACAACACTTCTTGAACTCAGATAACAGGAGTAGATAACACTCTCATCGGCGATGCGGTAATAACATTTCAATCCCTCTTTTCGTCTGCTGACAACTCCATTCTCAAGCATAAGGGCCAGATGTTTAGAGATGTTCGCCTGGCTTGTATTGACTTCATTGACAATCTCCTGCACGGAATGTTCCTGCTCACAAAGAACCCGTAATATTTTCAGTCTTATTGGTTCAGAGAGCAGTTTGAATCGAGTGGAGACCGCATCGAGCATCTCATCCGGCATATTGAGATGCCACTTTTTCACCTCTTCCTCTGTGATGATAACGTTCTTGTTCATAATAAATACAGGGTTACTGCAGAGAGAGATGTGCTCCCGGCTTGGCAGTCGATAATGATTCTTTCATGGGAGACTGAACGCTTACAATAACCATTAATGCATCCAATTCAAATCAGATATGCTTGATTCTTCGTGGCGACTGTGATTACTCTGGTGATGATACTCATAAAAGAAGGGTGTCTTCGTGCTCTTTGGTACTGAAGTTGGTGAGTTGCATGATTGACATAATCAGAGACTGAGGAGCCTTAAACTGGATAATTCTTTCCCTGATGATCATCTTGGTTTTCTTTGCCTCCTCAAATTCAAGGCAGCATTCTTTGCATTCCGAGAGGTGAAGGAGAAACTCCTGTTCTTCACTCAGGGAAAGTTCTCCATCGACTGAGGCACTAATAAATACGCCAGCTTTTTTGCAGTTCATAGTAAAAAAAAGTTTTTGCGGCTTGATTTATTAAATGTTATCGGTGTTAAACCCATATTTTTTTGCATAACCCTCAAGTTGCGAACGTAAAAGTTTTCTTCCTCGATAAAGCCTGGATCTTACCGTGCCTATAGGGCTTTCTACCATATTTGCAATCTCCTCATAGGTAAATCCTTCTATATCACACAACTGAATTACCTCCCTGAACTCCTCAGGCAAAGAGTGGAGCGCCTGATAGACCTCTTCATGCAACAATGAATGAAAATAATCACTCTCTTCCTCACTTGTGTCACTCCGTGTATCCTTGATCGAATGATAAAAATCCTTGATAAGATCGTAATCAACTTTACCCGGTTCTTTTGAGTTCTTGCGAAATCGATTTATATAGTTGTTCTTGAGAATTTTGAACAACCATGCTTTGCAGTTTGTTCCCCGTTCGAAAGAATTAAAAAATCGATAAGCCTTCAGATAGGTCTCCTGTACCAAATCATGGGCATCACTCGGATTCATGGTCAGGTGAAGTGCGTAATTGTAGAGTGCATTGAGATGAACTACTGCTTCCTGTTGAAACTCAAGTTGCTTTTTGCGCTCTTCACGGGAAAGGGATTCTTTTTTTGTCATGGTGTTTGTGTGACGAGTAGGATCTGGTTTATCCATGAGCTGAAATCTTCCGGGTTCAAATAGAGTTGAAATGCATATGCGAAAATCTTAGTGATAAAATAATCAATTTAAAGCAATATACTTTAAGGCTTTTCTGAACTTCTGCAAAAAATCCAAAAACATGTGTAATATACTTTAAGGCTTTTCTGAACTTCTGCAAAAAATCCAAAAACATGTCTTCTATTAATGAATCGGCTGATGTTATTGTTATCGGCTCTGGAATTGGTGGACTTACTGCCGCAGCGCTTCTTCAGGAACGGGGGATTTCAACGCTTGTTTTCGAGAAGAATCGTTATCCGGGTGGAAGTTGCTCTTCTTTCCAGCGGGAGGGTTATAGGTTTGATGCTGGTGCGTCGGTTTTTTATGGTTTTGGCGACAACAGCACAAGCGGCACCTTGAACCTGCATACAAGAATTTTCAGAAAGCTTGGCGTTGAGGTTCGCACTATTCCTGACCCCATTCAGATTCATTATCACTTGCCAAACGGTTTTTCCGTACCGGTTTACTATGATCAGCATACATTTCTGGATACTCTTATTGCCCGCTTTCCGCATGAAGCTGAAGGTATAAAATCCTTTTATCGTGAACTCACAGAGGTCTATGAAATACTCAGCTCCATGCCTGCAGGCTCACTTGAGGATGTGTCGCATCTGCTTTCAGTCGGTATAGCAAATCCGCTCAATACCTTTGCGCTTGCCCTCAAAAGCTTCCGTTCGATGGGCAAAACCGCCAGAAGGTACATTCATGATGAGGAGCTTCTTCACTTTATTGATATCGAGGCTTACTCCTGGGCGGTGCAGGATGCCGTTGCAACACCTCTGGTCAATGCTGGAATCTGCCTTGCTGATCGCCATTTTGGCGGTATTAACTATCCGGTTGGTGGTTCCGGCGCCATTCCGGAAGCGTTGTGCAAAGGAATCGAGAAGTTTGGCGGCCGTATCCGTTATCAGTCGGAGGTTACAGAGATTCTGGTTGACAACGGGGAAGCGCGTGGCGTCAGGCTTGCCGATGGCACAGAGTATTATGCAAAGGCAGTTATCAGCAATGCCACCGTATGGGATACCTTTAACCGCCTTATCACTGATGAACGCTACAGGGTGGATGAAAAGAAGTTTTTGAGAGCAACGAGCTGGTTTCAGCTTTTTCTCGGCGTTGATGCCTCAGTTATTCCAGAAGGATTTCATGTGCACCATATTCTTGTCGATGACTGGAAGAGCTATAACAAAACCGGCGGAACCATCTATTTTTCAGCTCCAACTATTCTTGACCCATCTCTGGCTCCTCCGGGAAAGCATATTGTTCACGCATTCGTTACCGGAGAGGTGGATGAGTGGCAGCATTTAGAGAGGGGAAGCAGCTCGTACCTTGCAGCAAAAGAGGCGCTGGCCGCAACGGTTATTTCGCGGACGGAAAGGATTCTGCCCGGCTTGTCGAAGGCTGTCGAACTGAAAGTGCTTGCTACACCGCTGACCCATGAGCGTTATCTCAATCGCTTCAAAGGATCTTATGGACCTTTGCTTAAGTCTGGTCAAAATATCTTGCAGAAACCACAGAACACGACGCCGATAAAAAATTTGTTTGCCGCAGGCGACAGTACCTTTCCTGGTCAGGGCGTCATCGCCGTCACCTATTCCGGAGTATCTTGCGCATCCTATATTGCGAGGAAATTTGGCAAGCCGCTTGATGAACTCCTGTAGCCCGCTGCTTCAGGAGGCCGCAAGCAGCATATCGATCTCCCTGAAGGGAGCATCGGTCAGTTCGGCAAGAATTTTCTTGGTGACGTAGCCTTTGAAAATGTAGGTTCCTCTTCTCAGACTGTGGCTTTTCCAGAGAATATCTGAAATAGTCTCATGTCCCGTCAGTTTCAAAAGAAAGGGCAGGAGGGTATTGGTCAGGGCGAAAGAGGCTGTTTTAGCTACGGCTGAAGGAATGTTCGGAACGCAGTAATGGGTAACTCCGTGCTTCACATAAATCGGATTGGTATGGGAGGTATGGCGGCTGGTAGCAAAGCAGGGTCCCTGATCAATAGAAACATCAATAATAACCGAACCGGGTTTCATGGATTTTACCACCTGTTCGCTGACCAGTGGTTTGATGATTTTCTGTCTTGGGCTCAGGGCGCCAATCAGCACGTCCGACATCTTTGCAAGTTCAGCAATGTAATGATCGTTGGCGATAGCCGTGACAAGATGGCGGTTAAAAAATGCCTCGAACCGCCGCAGCCGGTTGATCTCCTTATCGATAACGGTTACCTGCGCACCAAGCCCGAGTGCATCCTGCGCGGCAAAAAGCCCGACTGTTCCCGCTCCGATAATGGTGACCCATGCAGGCGGAACACCGGCAATGCCACCAAGGAGAATGCCGCTGCCCCCATACCCGGTTTCAAGGTATTTAGCTGCTGTCTGTATGGCCAGAGAACCTGCGATTTCGCTCAGTGTTCTGACAATCGGCAGTTCACCATCCCTTGTTTCGATAAATTCAAATCCGAGGGCAGTAATGTTTTTCTCAATCAGGGTGTTTATCAGATCGGGAGTAACCGTTCCGAGATGGAGAGCTGAGATAAGCATCTGGCCAGGCATAAAAAGCGGAAGCTCTTCAGGCTGAGGGGGAGATACCTTGACGATGACGTTGGATTGCTGGTAGAGCTCTTCGGGTGACTCAGCAATGGTGGCTCCCGCTTCACCGTAATCGAGATCCTTGAAGTTGCAGAAATGACCTGCAGATTTTTCAATAATAACCTTGATTCCCTGCTCAACAAGTATTTGTACACCAGCGGGTGAAATAGCTACCCTGCGTTCATCCTGAGCCCGTTCTTTGGGAATGCCAAGAACAACCTCCATTGTTTTTTCAGGCTTTATCAGCCAGCGCTCAAGGGTTTTGGCGCCAAGCTCAAACTCGACATTTCCTATATCAGAAGAATACCCCATAAGGAGTTCATGGTTTTCGTTTCTGTCCGATCAAAAAAAGGTAAAAGCGGCTTCACCGTTTAGTAACCCCGTAATTGGCATTGTTGCCGCTTTAAATATACAAAAATTTGCTGCTGCCTCAATCAAACCTCTCTTATCCTGATCATAACCAGAGGGTTGGATTGAGGCCGCAACTCATTCAAGAAATTGAACCCGATTCTTATGCGGCAATAGTTGTGGACGTTACCTTTCGAGTGTTACTGCTGCCTGATTGTTCACCGGTATTTGGTACGTGCGTAAAAAGTTTGGGATTCACTGTTCTCTTCTCTTCGGTTTTATCTGAAAGCGGAGAGGTAAACGCCTGGACTACAAGCTGCAATGCATCTCCGATTCCGTCGATAACGTCTTTAAAGAGCTGCCACAAATCAAACTCCCTTTTCGACTGCAAACGCACGGTATCTGGAAACTTTACAAGCGACTCCATTCCCATTTTGGCAGCATATCCTACCAATTGCAGCGGATTGGTTTCAAGCATTTGCTTTACCTCTTCCACTGCTGAGATGATCCTTATCACCCCAGGTTTTTCAACAGTAGCCAAGCAAGCCATTCTTGTTCCCTCTGTTATAAGGTTGTCAGAAAGAAGTGCTTTCTCCTCATCACTGAGCGGCGAGAGCAGATCATTTCCTTCAAGAACCGTGACATAGCAGGTTTGACAAATACCGTTTCCCCCGCAGAAGTATCCTATATGGGCGTGATTCAAACGAGCAATATCAAGTAACCTATCACCCTTGTTCGCCTCATACTGATGATTATTAATCGTGATATTCATGATGTTATAATGTTATGATTCTAAAATGCAGGACTCTTATTGTCCTGTATTAATAACATAAAAGTTTATGGAATAGTTGCGGTTTTCGATGAAATCATCTAAGAGTTATGTCGTTCAGGAATTATCAGGTTCTCTTTCTGTTAATACACATATCCTCCTTATTCGGCGATTCATTGCTATCTCAGCTGCAGCGTTCTGCTCTTAGTTAAAGAATAACCGTGCTGAAGGGGATGTATGTTATCTTCAACGTTTCGCCAAGCAATTGTTCATCATTAAGAGTGAAACTGGTTCGCCAGCTGTTCTGCATCACTTCGTTCGAGATACTCCCTGCATTTGCCGTCGGGTAAATAGTGCCGATATTGCCGTTGACGGATGTGGATGCAAGCTGGTAGCCGTAAACAGCTACAGAGCCTTTCGATGCCGATGCGATTGCAACGCCGCCTACGGTAATGCTTTTGCCGGTTCCAACGCTCTTGTTATCGTAGGTGCCGGCAGATGGATTGTTCAGGATAACCGTATCGCCGGGGATATCGCCAACAAATGAGTAGTTGGCGGGAAGCATCGTAGCGCTCCGGAAGCTGTCGTAGGGTTTGCTGACTGTTCCGGTCAGAGAAACGGTGATGACCGGCGCCAGGGTATAGAGGAACCCGTTGCCGGCGCCGAGCACTGTGCTGCTTCCGTAGTTTGCGTTGTACTGCTTGAAGTCGTAGGCCAAGCCGCCGATGGTGTCACTTGCCGGATTAAGTGACCAGACCAGCCATCGGCCGTTGAGGGTGGAGAGGGCTGAACTGCCACTGTTGTTGATGAACTCCATGCCGGCAAGCTCAATCGCGGTACCGCTACCCGTTGCGCTCAGTACTCCGTTGAGGGTGATGCCTGAACCAGCCGTTGCGCCGCTGTTGACCGCGCTGATCAGCCCTGCTGTGATGTTGCTGAGGGTGATGTCGCCACTTGTGAAGTAGGTTTTGCCGGTGCCCGGCCGAAGATCCATCGATACGTTGCCCGTGCCGGCATTGATGGCGGTGCCGGTTGCCATGGTGATTGCTGCAGGGCCGGTGAGGCGATAGGCATCCACCACGCCGTTCGACGTGTTGTCGTTCGCCACAAGGGTCATGTTGCCGTTGTCGGTGGTGATTGAACCGTTGAGGAGGATGCTCCGCCCGGCATAGAGCGACAGCGCCCCCCCGTTGCCGTTTTGGTTGCTTGCGGTGATGGCCGAGTTCACCGTGATATCGTTGTTTGCATGCAACACCACACTGGTGCCGGTGTTCAAAAGATCGGTCAGTTGCGACGGGGTGAAGGTGTAGTCCGATCCGGCAGCGGTAGCGTATCCGTCGGACAAACTGACTGGCGTCAGGATATCCACCCTGCCGGTTTTGTTCGACCAGAAGTCTGATGCAACAACGAAGCTGCCCGCCATGTTGCCGACCGTGAGTTCTATAATGGCACTTGTTCTGGTCAAATAAATATAATCTTGATAAAATCCGACCCGATCGTATGCTTGTGAGCCGACGAAGCTGTTGGCGGAGGAGACGGTGCCCACCAGTCTCGTGCCGGTAGAGCTTCCGTCCCCCCATGTCACCGCACCGGCATCGGTCACTGTCCCGTTGTGCCAACTCGCCGAGGCGACCACGTAGTTTCCGTTGCTAAGTGCGGTCACGTAGTGGCCAAACCTATCGAAGAAGCTACCGACCCAATCATTTGTCTGTGAGCCGACAAGGCTGTTGGAGGAGGAGATGGTGCCCACCAGTCTCGTGCCGGTAGAGCTTCCATCCCCCCAGGTTACGGCGCCGGCAGCGGCAGCAGTGCCGTTGCTCCAGTATGGTGAACCGACCACATAGTTTCCGTTGGTTAGTGCGGTAACGAAGTAGCCGACCTGATCGTTTGCCTGTGAGCCGACAAGGCTGTTGGTGGAGGAGATGGTGCCCACCAGTCTCGTGCCGTTAGAGCTTCCGTCCCCCCATGTCACCGCTCCGGCATTGGTCACTGTCCCGTTGTCCCAGTATGGTGAACCGACCACATAGTTTCCGTTGGTCAGTGCGGTAAGGTTGTTGTAGTAATTGGAACCTATGGAGTAGCTGCCGACCCGATCGTTTACCTGTGAGCCAACAAGGCTGTTGGATGAGGAGATGGTGCCCGTCAGCCTTGTGCCGCTCAAGCTCCCGTCCCCCCATGTCACCGCACCGGCATCGGTCACTGTCCCGTTGTCCCAGTATGGTGAACCGACCACGTAGTTTCCGTTGGTCAGCGCGGTAACGAAGTTATCACCGAGGTTATAGCCGCCGACCCGATCGTTTGCCTGTGAGCCGACAAGGCTGTTGGATGAGGAGATGGTGCCCGTCAGCCTTGTGCCGCTCAAGCTCCCGTCCCCCCAGGTCGCGGCACCGGCATCGGTCACTGTCCCGTTGTTCCAGTATGGTGAACCGACCACGTAGTTTCCGTTGGTTAGTGCGGTAACGAAGTAGCCGACATTATCGCTTGCCTGTGAGCCGACAAGGCTGTTGGTGGAGGAGATGGTGCCCGTCAGCCTTGTGCCGTTAGAGCTTCCGTCCCCCCATGTCACCGCACCGGCCTGGGCAATAGTGCCGTTATTCCAGTATTGTGAACCGACCACGTAGTTGCCGTTTGTCAGGGCGGTCAAGGTGGTGCCGACCTGATCGTTTGCCTGTGAGCCGACAAGGCTGTTCGAGGAGGAGACCACGCCGTTGACACCTGTGGCGCCGTTGATCCAGGTCGCAGCACCGAAATATGAGTCGTGGACGCCAACATTATTCCAATAGGGCATATAAACGACCGCATTGCCATTGCCGGTTAGCGCAATCACGTCTTTCCCTACACTATCACCAAAAGTTGAGCCGGTCAGCGTCGAGAGCAGCGTGCCGTCGGGCTTGTAGAGTCGCACTGCTCCGGCATCGGTAGCAACACCGTCGTCGGAAGGACTTGCGACAATTATGTTACCGCTGGAGAGTTCGATGACTTCTCCCGATCCATGCTGGTCACCTGCTGCAGGGTTGGCATAGGTGAGGGGGATGACGGTGAAGGGGGCGGCGGTGCCTGAGGCGTCGATGGTGATGTTCTTTGGGTCGAAGAGGACTGAGCCGGGGGTGCCGTTTGGTGCGGCGGTTGAGATAGTGCCCGCCCAGGTGAGGAGGTCGTGGCTCGATACTTCGATCTGGCCGCCGTAGCCGGCCTCTCTGCCGCCGTCGGATGCGATGTGGCCTGCCATGGCGGTGGAGGATTCGGACCAGACCACCACACTGCCGCCGTTGCCCTCTCTGGTGGCGCTTGCCGAGATGAGGCTTGGACGTGTTACGACGGTGGTCGTGGCGTTAAGGATTTCGCTGTCGTTGCCCTGCCAGCCGCCGCCGATGCGGATGCGTCCGCCGCCGGTTCCGCCGTCGGCATGTAGCTGCGCTCCGGCGATGGTTACTGATGGGGCTGTGACGGAGATGTTCCCGCCCTGACCTGTTGCGCTGTTTGCGCTGAAGGCACCGGAGAGGTAGAGGCTTTCGCCTGCGTTGAGGGTGATGGAGCCGCCCGATCTGCCGCCGTCAGCAGTGAAGCTTGATGCATGCACCTGCTCGATGGAGCCGGTGGCGTTGAGGGTAATGGTGCCGCCGGTCTCGGTGCCGCTGGCGTTCCACGAGCCTGCGGCGATGAGGTTTTTCAGGTTGGCGGAGATTGTGCCGCCATTTGTGCCGTCGCCGGCCGAGATGGTGCCGGTGTCGATGAGCGCACCGGTGGCGTCGAGGGTGACCGAGCGGCCGGCAGTGAGTGTGCCGCTCTGGATGAGGGTGGCGCCGTCGAGTACGATGGCGCCGTTGCGTTCTGCGAGAGTTGATGCCCGCACCACTCCGGAGGTGTTGATGGCTGAGCTGACGAGATCTCCGGCAACGGATGCTTTCATCAACACCGAGCCCCCGTCCGTCTGGATAATTCCCTTGTTGTCGATCAGTGTTGCCACGGTTGCCGGGTCGACGGCCACGCTGTAGAGGTTGTCGCTGCCAAGGGTGAGTGTGGCGGCTTCGCCCGTGGCAAGGATGACGCTGCCAAGCCTCGCTTCAATCACTCCGTCATTCTGCAGATCGGTACCAAGGAGGGCCACAAGGCCGCCCTCTGCCGCCTGTATCGTTCCCTGGTTGAGGATCGAGGCTGTCGAGCCGTTTCGCTGGAAACGGTAGTTGCCGGCGTTGAAATCCTCGTCGCTGATTGCCATGGTGGAGGCCACAAGAGAGCCTACATTGACACCCGATCCCTTGCCGAAGATGATGCCGGAGGGGTTCACCAGAAACACCCTGCCGTTTGCCGTCAATGTGCCGTAGATACCCGATGGATCAGCACTGAGAACGCGGTTCAGCGCTGCCGACCGGGTGCCCGGCTGGAGGAAATCGACCCGTGCTGCAGAACCGATGTTGAAGCTCTGCCAGTTCAGAATGGCACGCTCTGTTGTCTGGCGCACCTCCATTGCCGATCCTGTACGGATGACTGATGCCTGGCCGGAAACCACCTTTTCTCCCGATGGAAGTTCACCGTCCAGGGGGAGATTGGCCGCCGAAAGAGTGCTTGTTCGCCACAGTATAGCGATGGTTGCAACCGCTATGGATGTTGCTCGCCGACAACGCCGGATTGACCTTGCCGAGTTTTTTGACCGATAGAGTGTTTTCATGGCTCTAACATTTAGGAAGTCTCTCTATAATCCGGTTAAAACAGATACGACGCTTCAATCCATAACCGGGGTTCGCGTTTTGTTCCGTCATGATCCTTGCCCTCTGCATTCGCCGCCGGGTTCATTTTCAGGCGAGTCGCCACGGAACTCTTGATGCTCAATGCTTTCATCGGGGTCAGAAGTATCCCCATGCCGATACCATCAATGCTGTAGATGTTTGCTGTACCTGCGTCTGTAGACCATCCCGGCCATGTATTGACGTATTGCCTGATCATTCCGAAATCGTAAAACCCGAAAAGCTGCACAGCGGATGAAAAAGAGTGACGGAGTTCAGCAGCCAAAAGCAGGCCCTCATCGCCGGCTCCTTCACTGGTCGAATAGGCACGCACGCCGTTTGGACCTCCGAGTATGAATTTTTCGGAGGGATCGAGGTTTTTGGAGGCAAGCTGGCCGGCCATGCTGACGACAAGCCGTGTGCTGATGCCGAACAGTTGCTGGATTCTCGACAGGCTCAGGTTGAGTTTCTGGTAGCTGCCCGACGTATTGGCGCTTATACGGTCGAGCGACTCGACATCGGAGATGCGCGACAGGTCGAGAGTGCCCAGGGTAACCGTGGTTCCTGCCGTTGTATAGCCACCTCCGAGCAGGTCATCGAACAGGCCTCCTGCCAAATTGATCGAACCGGAGTGCAGGTTTTTGTCGTTCAAAGGGTTAGACGTGAGATCGTCGATATAGTGCCGGTAATCATAGCCAAGAACACCGTACAGGTTCGAGCGGCGTCCCAGAATGAGGGGCATGCTGACAAGAGCTCCGGCTGTCAGGGAGCTGCCGGTGGCGTCAAGTGATGCAAAATCTTCACCAAGGCGATAGTCAAGATAACTGACTGAAAAACCTGCTTTGAGGCCGTGCGTACCAAGAGGAATCGTGTAGAGGGCCCGTCCGTAATCAATGCCTTCCGAGTAGAGCGCTTTAAGGCTCAGACGGTCACCGATTTTCAGGGGACTGTTGATATTGACCGACGCATTGGTGCGATATTCGCCGGTCGAGACGCCGCCGTCGTTATCGAACGCAACGCTGCCGGTCAGCAATGGGCCGGGGGCAAGCGAAATCATGGCATCAACGTTTCCGAAAAGAGAGCCTGGCCTGATAACGGTTTCTGAACGGATACCTACGGTATCCCGCAGCAGGAAAAGTCCCCGTTCCAGATCACTGATACGGATGAATTCACCGGTATGCTGCGCACTGGTAACAATATCCGCTACTCTCTGTCGAGAGAAACGTACATTTTCTGCCGCGGTAACCTTAACCGAGCCAAGCTTTGCCTCGATGACCTGAATCACCACAACACCGTCATGGATCTCCTGGGCAGGAATCAGCGCCTCAGCCAGATATCCTCGACGGGCATAATATGCGGTGATCCTTTTTGCTGCTTGTTGCAAATCCAGCAACAACAGCTCCTTGCCGATATATCCAGTCAGCTCTTTGGCAAGCTCAACTTCAGTGAATAGGGTAGCGCCCTTGATGATAAACCCCTTGACGGCAATTTTTTGAGCGGTTTGCGCTACCGTTATCCGGCTGCTGTCGGGAGGAGCAAAGGAGGGGGTCTGCTGTGCTTTTGGAATAACCAGAAGCCTGTCGCCGATATCACGCTGAAGAGAACCGGCATCAGGCAATGCTGCGTGAAGAGAGTGCGAAAAAAACGGTAGGGAGAAAGCCAACAACATCGACGAACCAATAAAGCTTGATTGTTTCATAGATCTTCATAGAAATGAATAAATGAACCTCAATCTTTACGCATGGCGAAAAGCGGTGCCACATCGCTCTGAACCGATTATTTTATTATAAAAATTACGCTTATTCTCGGCAAATTCAAAAAACAAATCATTCCAACCATCGCACCGACTTTGAGTGGACTCGAACTATTTGTTACACAACACGATGGTATGCTTGCTGGTGGTTTATACCGACTGGCTTTTCGACTCCAACTCAAGTTTCTTCAGTAGTTCGGTGTAACGGTGCAGCAACCCGGTGGGCGTTGTGTCGCTGCCGGAAGGATGATGCAGCACCAGCTTCATTTTTTTATCCATCTTGAATCCCGGTTTGTACTCCTGCATCCATGGTTCCTGAACCGAAACAAAGAGGTATTGCAAAAAAGCTTTGTTGGCAAGATGCTCGTTATCCTGATCGGGCAGAAAGAGGATGGCACTTTGTGGTTGGAGGTCAATTTTTTCCAGTCCGAGAGCTGAACCGGTGATTTTGAGTTTTGTCAGCAACAGCAGGTTTGCAACCTCTTCGGGAAGGGGGCCGAAGCGATCCTTGAGTTCTGCCTCCAGGCTGTCGACCTTCTGCTCTGTTGAGGCTTTCGAGATTTTGTCATAAAAGGCAAAGCGCTCAGGGGTTGCCGTGAGGTAGTATTCCGGAATGAGGGCGTCAAAAAAGAAGAGAAGGTCGCACGCTTTTATCGTTCTTGCAGCCTTTGCACCCTCAGTTGTAAACATGTGGCTGAACTCGGTTGATTTGAGTTCGGCAACTGTCTCTTCAAGCATTTTCTGGTAAAGATCGAAGCCGAGTTCATGGATATATCCCGACTGTTCCGCTCCGAGCAGGTTGCCTGCTCCCCGGATATCAAGATCGCGTAGCGCGATGTTGAAGCCCGATCCGAGTTCCGTAAAGCTTTCGATAACAGCCAGACGCTGAACGGCATCTTTTTTCAGTGTGTTGAGCGGCGGGGTGATGAGGTAGCAGTAAGCTTTCCGTTCACTTCGTCCAACCCTTCCGCGTAACTGATAGAGATCAGAAAGTCCGAACATGTCGGCCCGGTTGATGATGATGGTATTGGCGTTCGAAATGTCGAGCCCGGAGCCGATGATGGTGGTGGAGATGAGCACATCCACTTCCTTCTGCATGAAATCCATCATAATCTTTTCAAGCTCTCTGGCGGGAAGCTGACCATGAGCAAAGACAATCCGTGCAGAGGGAACAAGTTCCCGGAGTGTTGTCAGAATGTCATCAAGCGATGCAATACGGTTATGGAGAAAAAATACCTGTCCCTCCCGCTTGATCTCCCTTTTTATCGCCGATTGGATAAGGGCTGTGTCATAATCGGTAATGAGGGTTTCAACCGGCTGGCGGTTTTTTGGAGGGGTCGAGACAATGGATAGGTCTCTGGCGCCAAGCATCGAAAACTGCAGGGTTCGCGGTATGGGGGTCGCTGACATGGTCAGGGTATCGACGCCGGGGAACTGTTCACGCAACTTCTCTTTTACCTCAACGCCAAAGTGCTGTTCTTCATCAATCACGAGCAGCCCAAGATCTTTAAAAAGCACATCTTTCGAGACAAGCCGGTGGGTGCCGATGACAATATCAATTTTCCCCTGTGCTATTTTTTTGATGATCTCCTGTTGATCCTTGCGTGGCACAAAACGGCTGAGCACCGCTATCGAAACCGGGAAATTCTCAAATCTTCTGGTAAACGATTCGGCGTGCTGGTGTGCAAGAATGGTTGTCGGCGTCAAAACGGCAACTTGCTTGCCCGATTCCACCGCCTTGAATGCCGCGCGCATGGCAATCTCGGTTTTTCCAAAACCCGCATCACCGCAAATCAGCCGATCCATTGGGTGAGGCTCCTGCATATCTTTTTTGACATCATGAATTGCCCTGAGCTGATCAGGGGTTTCATCAAAAATAAAAGCGGCATCAAACTCCCGCATGTAGATAGAGTCGGGAGCAAAGGCAAAGCCGGGTTGCATTTTCCGTTGCGCATAAACCTTGATCAGATTAATAGCAATATCACGGAGTTGCTTGCGGACTTTATCTTTTTTTGCAGCCCATTTTGAACTGCCAAGTTTTGACAGGGCTGGAAGAGAGCTTTCGGAGGCCGTATACTTAGAAAGCAGTCTGATATTCTGGATATTGACAAAAAGCTTGTCTCCTCCGGCATATTCAACAAGCACACACTCCTGTTCGGAATTTCCGGCCGTTATGGTCTCAAGTGACTGGAAGATTCCGATACCGTAATCCTCATGAACCACATAGTCGCCAACTTTGAGCTTCTGAAGATCCTTAAGCGAGATTCCCCGGATTTTCCGCTTCCGGTGCGCTTTATGGGCGTGCAGTTTCCCGAAGATGTCGGATTCGGTATAAAGGTCAAGATCGTTGAAGATAAAGCCAGTATGCAAATTGAGCGGAATCCAGCTTGCTTCGAGCTGACCGGTGCGTTTAGCGCTTGATATCTCAACGGTAAGAAAATCGGTCAACTCGGCGATTTCGCGGCGTGAACTGGTTGCAAAAAGGGGCTTTTTGTGTTCGGCAGTTTCTTGTTGCAGCAGTGCGGCAAGCGTGCGGAAATTGGCGTTCAGTTTTTTCTGTGGACCGGAACAAAAATCAATAGCTGAAGGTCCAGAAGAGTCTATTCTTATGCAACGGAACCTCGAAAGAGCGGCAGAAAGGATATCATGGTTATCACGTGATGCAAATTCCCTGTCATCATCAATGATAATAAGGGTTGACGGATCAAGATAGTCAAGAATGCCTGTTTCGGGCTCTGTTGTGCTGTTCAGGGCATCGGTGAAACAGGCCGTCAGATCTGCTGACGCCAATATTTTTCCCGAAAGCTGACTATTGATGTCAAACACTCGCAGTGAGGTGACCGTATCGCCGAAAAATTCGATTCGCACGGGTTCCCGAGCTCCGCAAGGAAAAACGTCGATGATTGAGCCGCGCACGGAAAACTCTCCCTCATCCTCAACAAACTCCCTCTGCTCAAAGCTGTTGTCAACAAGAAAACGTTTCAGTGGTTCGTATCCCGAGTCAAGCTCTGTCTTTATGCGAAAAATCCGCTTTTCGGCTTCGGCCGGCTTGCAAAGGGTGACATCAAGATCATCGAAAAAGGAGAGAATAACCGATTTTTTCCCGATTGACAGTGCCCCGATTGACAGTGAAAGTTCATCCGAGGTATTGCAGAGAGTCTCTTTAGGCAGAAGGACGTCAACATCATTTTCATATCGCTCGAAGCTGTTCTGGCCGCAAAGGAGCATCAGAGACGAGTGAAGATCAGTAAACAGCACTGCCGCAATAATCGAAGAGAGCGACCCATGCAGGCCAGAGAGAGTAATCGGGGTATATCTTCCTTTTTTATCAGGGAGGCAGTTAAGCACACTCTCTTTCAACAAGGCGTATTGACTCGATTTTCTGATGGTATCAAAAAGAAAAGCGGAATTTTTTTTGATGACTGCAGTGCTTTGCGGGTCTAAATCTGATAACATTTTCATATGTAGTGTACAAACCATATTTTCATGCTTGACTCCGGCAGAACGAAATGCCTTAAACAAGAGCTTGCGGGACAGATTGTTATATATGGAAAAAATTCTTGAACTGAAAAATCTCAAAACGTACTATTCTACCGACAATGGTGTAGCAAAGGCTGTTGATGGGGTGAGTTTTTCTCTTGGGCGGAACCGTACGCTTGGAATTGTGGGGGAGTCGGGGTGCGGAAAATCGGTGACAGCGCTCTCTCTGATGCGTCTTGTGCCCATGCCTCCCGGTTATTTTGCGGGCGGGGAAATTTTCTGGAAGGGGAGAGATCTCCTGAAGCTTCCTGAAGAAGAAATGCGCAAACTGCGAGGCAATGAGATCGCCATGATTTTCCAGGAACCGATGAGTTCGCTCAATCCGGTTTTTACCTGCGGAAGCCAGATTATGGAACAGATCCTCATTCACCGCGACGTCAACCATGCAGAGGCGAAAAAACGCTCTGTTGAGTTGCTGAATCTGGTCGGGATTCCAAATCCTGCGGAACGTTTTTCATCCTATCCCCATGAACTTTCGGGCGGTATGCGCCAGCGGGTCATGATTGCCATGGCGCTCTCCTGCAATCCGGCGCTCCTCATCGCCGACGAACCGACCACTGCGCTTGATGTCACCGTTCAGGCTCAAATCCTTGACCTTATCGGTAAGCTTCAGTCCGATACCGGAATGAGTGTTATGCTCATTACCCACGATTTCGGGGTTGTAGCCGAGCTTTGTGAAGAGGTTCTGGTCATGTATGCATCAAGAGTTGTCGAAAAAGGATCGGTTCAGCAGCTTTTCAACAATCCCCTTCACCCCTATACCCGTGGATTGCTTAACTCCATTCCCCGTCTCGGTTCTTCAAAAGAGCGTCTTTATGTCATCGAAGGCAATGTGCCGAGCGCCGTCAACCTGCCTGAAGGGTGCCGGTTTGCCGGAAGATGCCCTCACGCCGACGCTCACTGCCGTCAGGAACAGCCTGAACTGTCTGCTTATGAAGCCGGCCATGAAGCGGCCTGCTGGAAAGTTGGAGAATTCTGAACGGAGTCGTACAGGGCAGCATCAGTGATTATCTGGCGGTGCAGGGGAATGCGTACATCAGGAATAAGGTGTTGCGGATAAAAACCTGCCTCAAACAGTTCATGGTTGATCGCTATTGTTTCATCCTCAACCACTACCCTGTAGGCGACAACAAGAAGCGATCCGTACATTTCGACCTCGCGGTGGTAGATGCCGATAAGACGATCGATTTTGCCGTTCAGTGACGTCTCCTCCATCAGTTCCCGCAAACAACCTTCATGCGGTTCTTCACCGGCTTCAAGAAATCCGCCAGGAAGAGCCCACTCATTGAATGCCGGTTCATGAGCTCTGCGGATGACCAAGAGTTCGTTATTGCTATTGACGGTATAGGCTACCGCTACAGGAAGAGGGTTGATGTAATGTACCCATGAGCATGAGGGGCAAAACATTCTGTCGCGGCCATCAATCATGGCCTGGTCAAGTGTTTTTCCGCATATTGGACAAAATGAATATGGCTTCATAATAACAGGAAAGAAACTTTTTGCAGTAACGATTGATTAAGAAACGAGAACAGTATTATCAACAGAATAAGTTTCATTTACACCAATGTCAATACTTGAACCGGGTGTCAAGGCCCCTGCCATATCGGCAAAAGATCAGGATGGAAAGCTGGTAACCCTCGAAGAGTACCGTGGCAGACGGGTGGTTCTTTATTTTTATCCAAAAGATGATACCCCCGGATGCACCAAGGAGGCTTGTGCTTTTCGCGATAATTTCCCTAAATTTAACATTGCAGGGGTAGACGTACTTGGCGTAAGTATTGATGATGAGGGCAAGCATAAAAAGTTTGCCGAGAAGTATCAGCTCCCGTTCCGCCTTGTTTCCGATCCCGACAAGAAGATTGTTGAAGCGTACGGTGTCTGGGGAATGAAAAAATTTATGGGACGCGAGTATATGGGTACCAGCAGGGTGACCTATCTTATCAGTGAAGAGGGAATCATTGAGCATGTGTGGCCTAAAGTCAGTCCGGCGGAACATGCCGAAGAGTTGCTCAACTATTTTCAGCAAAAAAACTGAGAGAGAAAAATGCTAAACGAATTTGACAAGCTTAAAGCCGGAAAACTTCTGCTTGCCTCAGCCAATATGCTTGAATCAAGTTTCAAGCGGACTGTTTTGGTTATGTGTGAGCATAATGAACACGGTTCTTTGGGTTTTATACTGAATCGTCCTATGGAGTTCAAGGTTTGTGAGGCTATCGCCGGCTTTGAAGAGGTCGAAGAACGATTGCACATGGGCGGACCGGTAGAGGTTGATACTGTCCATTTTCTCCATACCAGAGGGGATCTCATTGAGGGCTCACATGAGATTTTTCCCGGAATTTTCTGGGGAGGAGACAAGAATGAACTAAGTTATCTGCTCAATACCGGTGTCATGATGCCCTCCGAGATCCGCTTTTTCCTTGGTTATGCCGGCTGGACCGCCGGACAGCTTAAGGCAGAGTTTGAAGAGGGTGCCTGGTACACAGCCGAAGCCACAAAAGACGTTATCTTCAGTGACGCCTACGAAAGGATGTGGGGCCGCACGGTGCGTTCGAAGGGAGGAGAGTATCAGCTTGTGGCAAACTCACCCGAACTGCCGGGGCTGAACTGAACCGCTCTTTTTGCCTGCATGGAATTAATGCTGTGTGATAGTTGTTGCTGAATTGAAAGGAAAACGATATATAGTACTCCGTTTAAGTGGGGAAAATTGTTCTTTGTTAACATGGGGATGACAGGCTTTTGACAGGGCAGGTGTAAGATGGAGTTGCACTCCGAGTTTCAGCATGGATGGACTCGTTAAAGAAGTCTATGCAAACATTACATGCAGACGATTATTCGTATGCAATGGCTGCCTGATTAGCACAAGTTAATTAATCAGCCATCGTCCGGTGGGGGAGGCGCTTACTCTGAAGCCACCGGATGGCATAACCAGCGCTTGAGCTTCGGCTCGCGCAAGTAAGCTCCGACTGTTTTTGCCCGAAGAGACAGGAGGGTGATACAAAGAGGGATAGTGAACCGAACTTTACAGGTGTAGCACCGGTTCATGAAACACTGAACACCTGAGATGAGTGTGGCAGCTTTATTGAGCAATGTTTTGGACGCGGGTTCGAATCCCGCCATCTCCACAAAATATGAGTTTTTTAACATACCATAAAGACTCTAAGCCCTTGTAAAACAAGGGCTTTTTTGTTTTCTGCTTCTCATGTGGTCCACAGAGATATACCTAAATCCATAACGTTAATGATGCTCCGGAAAGCTAAAACAGCACGTTAGGGTTGGACTCCTTTTATGAGCGGGGGGTTATTGAGTTGCGTGCCAGAAACGGTGGATGAGAAGAAGATCGGCAAGGTAATCGGCAAGAATTACAGGTTATTCTTTGTAAACTATTTTAATACAAGCGTAAACAGTATTGAATAATCGGCAATATTATGGTATTAACGATACACTTCTTTGCGATGAGCCACTCAAATGACCAGGACAGTAACCTCTGCATCCCTGATTTCACACAACACGCGATAATTGCCAACGCGGTATCGCCATAAACCCGAAAGATCACCCTGTAACGCTTTACCCCACTGCCTTGGATTTAATGCGGCTCGATTTCGCAAATAGCTGATAATCCGTTTTGCCTCTTGCCTGTCGATCCGGGCCAACTCTTTCTCCGCTTCACGCGTAATTTCAATCTTCCAGGCCAAGGCGATGCTCCACTTCGTCTAAACTTGAAACTTGTTCTTTACCACTTCTTACGCGTTCCAATGTCTTTTCGGCAAAATAGATATCCTCAAGATCATCGAGATGCTCAAGAATGGCCTCCCGAATGTAAAATGTTTTGGTTCTGCCGGTTCGCCGGGCAAGGGTATCAAGCCGTTGTCCGATGCTTTTCGGAATACGAAGACCTATAATTTGATCCGCTTTTTCTTTTTCCATTGCTCTCTTGATTTATTTTTCCTTCCCACTCTCAGTTGAATAACATGTTAAAAAAGTTTTATCTGATCTCAAAAAGAAGCTTGTTGGAGGAGCGAATCAAGCGTTCCAAAATCCTTTTTGTCAGCATTGACTTATAACCTATCTTTTAATACAAAGAGGTGAATAAATCCATCAGGGTAGTATAACGGACGAGGAAACGCTTAATGAGACTCAGCGCAACAGAGCAGCAATGCATACTTCAGGCAACCCGGCAGAACTTCGGAGAAGATGCGAAGGTCTGGCTGTTTGTCTCGCGTGTTGACGATTCACGCCGGGGTGGGGATGTGGATTTGTATGTCGAGACGACACACGGCAACAACCTTATGGTTCATGAATATGAAGAGGATGCCGTTCGACTCACACAATTCTTTTCGGAGATGTTCAAGGCTACGCCGGAGTTGTTTGCTTGTCACAAGAAGTTGGCAGATTTTTGTAACAAAGCGTATGGCCTTGGCGCCTCTCCTGACTGAATTTCAGGCGAGGTTGGAGAGAGAAGCTGTTTGATGCGCTTGATGATGTTTTTTAAAGTTTGATGAGAGATCATGAAGCTGAAATCATTATTTGAAGGGTGGCGAGGCTTCGTCTTACATGTGCTTATTCTTGCAGCAGTTGCAGGAGTGCGTCCTTCACCTGCAGGGGCGGCTGACTGGCGCTCCCTTACGCAGCCGATCGGCACGGAAAATATCCCTTTTCTTGTGGATCCGGCAGTGCTGAATGCACCGTATGCGGTTGGTAAAGGGCCGTGGGAGTTGACAACTCTGGTTACCAGTACCAAAACGACGGTCCCCCAGTTTTTTATCCGCTTTTATAATCCGACGGCCTTATCAAATGCTTCCGGTCAGGAGGGCAGTTGGGTGATGCGGGCAAGTTCTGTTCGCGGATTGAATGCTCAGCAGATCCGTGCTCTTTTTGCTTTGCCGAATACTCCCACCATGATGACGCTTGGTCTATCCGTTCCGGGGGAATCATTCTATACCGGAATTGCCGCTCCTATCGATGGTTGGGGAGAGGGAGGCGGCCAGCAATTCCAGTCAACTTCGAACACTATCTTTTTTAACGGCCAGTCCGTGACGGATGCTGTACTCTATTACCCGGCAATGGCAAGCTCCGATAATGGGCGCGCTCTTGGTACCTACCTTGTTTCGCATACTCCTGTGCCTTATTCTGATATGGAATCCGTTTTCAATTGCCTTGACGTACTCTATAATCCGGCCAGTCAGGAGTTGTTCAACAGTGCGCTCAACAGTATCTCCCCTGAGCGCTTTGATCATCTTGCTGTATCCGGATACCATGTTGTTGCTATGCAAAATGAGGCTATTGATGACCGCATTGACCGTCTGGTAGTGAACAGATCGACATCAGGCTTATGGGCTCAAGCTGCAAGAACGGTTCAAAAATGCCCTGCTTCGGGGTTTGATGGTGATATCAACGGAATGATAATCGGTTTCGATAAAAAAAGTTCTGAAAAGGGGGTGTCAGGCTTTTCCTTGGCATGGATGCAGGGAACTGTTGACTGGTATGACAATGGAGGAACGGCAAATACCGACTACTATCGCGCAGCGGCATACTCAGTACTCTATCTTGAGCACGCTTTTCTGCAGGCAGCTGTCAGTGCCGGTTCAGCGGATGGCAGTACCCGGCGGAATATTTATATCGGCACCTTCTACCTTCCGTCGGCGCATGGCCCGACAGTATCACCGCTCTCAGCCCTTTCAAGAACAGCAAAGGCAACTCATAAAGCATGGGATGCTGATATTGCTCTGCGAAGCGGTGTTTTGCTCTCTGCAGGCCCGCTGAAACTTCTCCCCTCGTTTGGCCTCGGTTATGCGTATCAGGTAAGAAATGGATTTACTGAAAATGGAGCAGGAAGTCTTGACTGGACGGTAAAGGCGGCTCACAGTCAAACCGTTCACTGCCAAGCTGATCTGAGGATCGAAAGAGAGTTTGTGTTGAAAAATCATAAAAAAATCACCCCCTCCCTGGAAATTGACTGGACTTACGCAAAACGCCTCGATGCACAGGCCGTAACAGCGTCTTTGAATGGTTGGGAAGAGAGTGTCACAACTTCTTCTTCCCCAAGCGACTCCCATTTTTTTACCGGTACTGTTGGTGTTGAAATAATGGCCACCAAAGAGCTGCTTCTCCATGCCGACTATTCCCGTCAGGTAGAGGGTGACGAAGGGCAATCCGGTTTTACCTTTGCGCTGAATTATGAGTTTTGATATCCTCAGGAGGTTCGGGATACAGATCAGCCACAATGCAGGCTTTCTTCAGCTAACGTATGGACGTGTGCAACACCGACCACCTAAGGTGGTTCTACGCTGATGAAAATTGCGAAACTTGTTGTATTGTAACCATACACCAACATTTTGAATATTCTACTGATATGGAAACAATTATTACCATTCATATTGAAAAGCTGCCGGAGGGTGTTTATCTGGCGACTTCCGATACCTTGCAGGGCCTTGTAGCACAGGGGAGAACGATCAGTGAAACTCTTGAGATTGCTCGTGATGTAGCTAAAATGCTTCTTGAAGCAGGTCAGGAGCCGGAAAAAAAGCTTCTCTTTGTCCAGGAATCTTTTGATTACCCGTTAATCGTAGGCTTATAATGGGGAGGCTTGCGAATCATTCATATCGGGATATTGTCAGGAAACTGAAAAAATTCGGCTTTGAATTTTACAGGCAGGCATCCGGGAGCCATGAACTCTGGTATCATCCTGTCAGAAAGATTTTTACTACTATCCCGAATCATCCGGGAGATATGCCAGAGGGGACTTTGAGGGCTATCTTGAAACAGGCACAGGTCACGGTTGATGATTTTCTTCAAGCATGAGCTTGATCTTTCAAAGTAAAATCATAAGCTAATGGGGAGCATATCACCTCAACGTTTTGTGAACACCATGACAAGGCCGGAGTTCTGCTCGCGACTGAACGTTTTTTTATCGAATCCGCTATAGGTGCCCTCCAGTAAGAAGCCCGCAGCCTCATGGCGTTGAAGGTAGCCGTCGGCGGTAAGCGGATAGAGTATTGCCTGGTCATTGAAAATCTTCTGGTTGTCAGCCTGAAGTTCGACCTGAAAAATTACCTGTTCAGGCGACATATTGAGATAGCGGCGATGAAAGGAGACTGAACCCTCACCTACGGTTTTGACGGGAAAGGAGTATTCGGTGAACCTGAGCAGATAGTCCCAGTTTACGGTTTGAAATATCCAGCATCCCCCGGGCTCAAGAGCGGCATGAACCTGGGCGAGAAAGTCGGAAAACCGGTCAGGCGAAAGGTGGGCTACAACATTTCCGATGGAATAAATCAACCTGAATGATTGCTTCAGGGCGGCCAGTTCGGCAATGTCCATTGCTTGAAATGAAACCGAAGGTGAGGTTGCCGCTGCAGCCGCAATCATCTGTGAGTCAAGATCAATTCCTGTTGCCTGAAAGCCGTCGAGATGAAACCGGCTACAATAGTGACCCGGCCCGCATCCTGCATCGAGCACCGCGCTTCCGGGAGGAATAGCATGTTCACGCAGAAAAAGATAGACTTCCTCACGGAATGGAAACACTTGCTCATACCAACCTGCAAATTCGGAATATAAGGACATGGATTTGTTTTAAGCCTTACAAAAAAAGCGTCATGAAGCGGCTTGCTTGACATTTATTTGCGTAACGTGTCAACAAATTCAGCAACAGTCAATCCCGCAGCGCGAATAAGAGTTCTTAATGTATCAAAAACACGAACAACTTCGCATCCACTGATCACGGGAAGTTGAGGTGGTATTTATGCTCGGACACTCTACAATCCAGACTCCATCTTCATCTCGATTGATTGTTACACTGAATTTTATCTTGTTCTCCAATTCTTTTTGTGACAGGCAACTTATTGCATGTTAATGAGATTTTCCGAATTTGCTGAGCAAATGGGGGCGAAAACCAAAAAAATATTGATGAATGATCATACAAAAAAAGGTCATGGAGTATCGGCATAATTTGCATTATTCGTTCTGAAATCTTACATTAACAATCGTTATTACGTTCTTTATCCATTGATGGTCATCAAGAAAGGCTGAGGGAATAGACCCGGTGAAGCCTTGACAACCGACTCCGTTTAACAGGCGGAACACGGTGCCACATTCTACTTTTGTGCTCTATGCGTCCTGGTTTTTCACCTGGATGAAGCAGAAGAACGATGCGTGAAAAAGAGCTTTTATGCTTCTCTTTTCAAAACAGGTATGGCGACTTTTGGCCCATACCATACCGAAAACAGAGTTTCATTAAAACCTCTTCCATGCTCGTCAGGGAAGAGGTTTTTTTATTTATTGTTAATTTATTAAACGAGGTATTCATGAGTTTTCAGACTGATACGATTCACGCAGGAGTAGGCCCCGACAAGGCCTATGGCGCCATCATGACCCCGATTTACCAGAGTTCTACCTTTGTTTTTGAGGATATCGGCAAGCACAAGGGATTTGATTATACCCGGAGCGGCAACCCGACACGCAAGGCGCTCGAAGATAACCTTTGCGCTCTTGAAGGGTGTTCTTTTGCTGTTGCGGTAACGACCGGTATGGCGGCCATTACCTCGACCCTCAATATTTTTAAATCCGGTGACGAGATCATTTGCACCGATGACTGCTATGGCGGTACGTCGCGGCTGATGAAGACGGTTGAGGAGCATTTTAATATCAAGGTGCATTTTGTAAACCTGCAGGAAGCAGCAAATCTTTTGCCTTTTGTGAATGAGAAGACGAAAGCGGTATGGGTTGAAACACCGTCCAATCCGCTTCTGAACCTTGTCGATATTGCGGAGGTTGCATCACTTGCAAAGGAGCGTGGGCTTTTGACCATTGTCGATAATACCTTTCTTTCTCCTTACGGTCAGAAGCCGTTTGAGCTTGGAGCCGATATTGTGGTGCATTCGACCACAAAGTACCTCAACGGCCACTCCGATGTGGTTGGCGGTGCGGTGCTTTCGAACAGTGAAGATCTTGATGCCCGCCTGAAGTTTATCGTCAATGCGCTTGGTACCTGTGCCCAGCCTTTCGATTGCTGGCTGGTGCTTCGCGGTATCAAGACCCTTGTGGTTCGTATGAGGGAGCATGAGCGTAATGCGCAGGCGGTGGCGGAGTTTTTGGAGAAGCATACAAAGGTAAAGCGGGTTTTTTATCCCGGTCTTCCGGCGCATCCGCAGCATGAGCTGGCAAAAAAACAGCAGCGGAGCTTCGGTGGTATGGTCTCTTTTGAACTTGATGGCACCATTGAAGATGTCAACCGGGTTTTGAAGGGTACAAAGCTTTTTGCTCTGGCCGAAAGCCTTGGTGGTGTTGAATCGTTGATAGAGCATCCGGCAACCATGAGCCACGCTTCAATGGATCAGGAACACCGTGAGGCTGCAGGAATCACGGACACCATTATCCGACTCTCGGTAGGTATCGAAGATGGTAATGACCTTATTGAGGATCTTCGGATAGCGCTTGGCTGAAGCTGATTCTTTAGTCTGAGCGTGCATTGTTCGAAGCAGTTCACTACATTATGGCATGAATATGCGTCCAGTTGCCCCAACGGGTAGTGCTCCATTTCCCTATACCCTGAAGGTGAATCCGAGGGCGAAGTCAGCCCGTCTGAAAATGACGCCGCATGGCGGCCTTGTGGTGGTTATCCCTCCGGGATTCGATAAAAAAAAGATTGCATTGATGCTGCTTCATCATGAGGAGTGGATAAAAAAAGTTACAGCAAAATTTGATGCCCATCGCCAAGCCTCGCCGCCTCTCTCTGAAAACGGATTGCCAGCCACTATTGTTTTTCCTGATTTTGCTGAATCATGGTCGGTTGCCTATTCGCCTGCCGGAAGCGGGGAGGTGGAGATGGTTGAGCGAGAAGGCAACCGTCTGCTTGTTTCAGGTGATGTTGCCGACACAGCGCTCTCGTGCAGGCTGCTCTGTTCCTGGTTGAAGCGCCGGGCTCAAGTGCATCTTCTTCCCGCTCTTGAAAAACTTGCAGCTGCGCATGCTTTCAGTTATGATGCTGCCGGTATTCGCTTGCAGCACTCCCGGTGGGGGAGTTGCTCATCGCGTCGTTCGATAACCCTGAACAGCAAGCTGCTTTTTCTGCCCGAGCATCTTGTCCGCTACATCATGGTGCATGAGCTTTGCCATACAGTGCACATGAATCATTCTCGGGCATTCTGGTCGCTGGTTCATGAGCATGATCCCTTGTGCCACACCAACAATCAGGAAATGAAGAGTGCCTGGAAATATGTGCCGGACTGGGTTTCCACTCAACCCTAAATCTTTTTGAAATCTATTGTAAAGCAGGGTGCTGTAATCCGAATGGAATCGCTATATTGAATTTGATCTGATTTTGTGGTACCGTTAGCGATACATCCCGCCCCGACAAAGCGCTTTTTACGGCTAACATAATAAAATAACATCCCCGCATTTTACAGATAGCCCGGTTTGCTCTCTTTTGCATAGAGATGCAATGATTTAATCCGTGGCTTTACGGGCGCGCGTGCTTGAGGTGCAGAGCATTTCATGCATATTCGTTGCTCTCATAAAGAACTGTTCAACAATTACATACGTACACATGGAATTTCAGTCATTAGACATCATTGAACCAATTTTGCAAGCATTGCAGGAAGAGGGTTATACGACTCCTACTCCGATTCAGTCAGAAGCCATACCCATTATTTTGCAAGGTACAGACTTGCTTGGCTGTGCACAGACAGGAACAGGGAAAACGGCTGCGTTTGCTATTCCCATCCTGCAACTCTTGAGTGAAAACAAGGTTTATGATAAAAAGCGAAAAATTCGGAGCCTGATCGTTACTCCGACGCGAGAACTGGCCATTCAGATCGGTGAAAGTTTTAATGCCTATGGCCGGCATACAGGCTTGACCAATACGGTTATTTTTGGTGGTGTTAATCAGAACCCGCAAACATCCGCATTGATTCGGGGTGTTGATATCGTTATTGCTACACCGGGGCGGTTGCTCGATCTTTTGAACCAGGGCTTTTTGAGTTTGCGCCATGTCGAAATACTGGTGCTTGATGAAGCTGACCGTATGCTCGATATGGGTTTTATTCACGATATCAGAAAATTATTGAGCGTGCTTCCAAAGCAGAGGCAGTCGCTTTTCTTTTCTGCTACGATGCCGGCCGAAATTGTCAGGCTTGCCGCAACCATTCTGCACAACCCCTCAAAGGTCTCGGTAACGCCAGTTTCGTCAACGGTAGAGATTATCAATCAATCGATCTACTTTGTCGACAAAGGAAATAAAAACAGCCTGCTGGTCGATATTTTACAGGATCAGAAAATCAAAACAGCACTGGTTTTTACGCGTACAAAGCACGGTGCCGACAAAGTTGTTAAAATTCTCGACAGGCACAACATTAAGGCAGAAGCGATACATGGCAATAAGGCGCAAAATGCCCGTCAGCGAGCTCTCCTTAATTTCAAGGCACAGAAGACGCGTGTTCTGGTGGCTACCGATATAGCTGCCCGTGGTATTGATGTTGATGATCTTGAGTATGTTATCAATTTTGAAATGCCCAATATTGCCGAAACTTATGTCCATCGTATCGGGCGAACGGGAAGGGCCGGGGCAAAGGGGACTGCGCTTTCGTTTTGTGATGCCGAAGAGAAAGAGTACCTGCGCGATATTGAAAAACTGATCGCCAAAAAAATACCTGTTAACGACGATCACTCATTCCCTTTGCTGGATCACAATCCGGTAAAGGCTCCCAAGCAGCAGGGAAGAGGAAACTCAGGCCATCCGGGGCCAAAACCTCCTGCAAGGAGTTCGTCGAGAGGGTGGTCAGAAAAACCTCGCAACGGGCGATAGATATCGTCCCCTCTTTTCAGGGCTCAAGCAGTTTAAAGCCGGTATTGGGATCATACTGACGGGTTGCAGTGTTCTCAAGCAGCTCAGTCAGGATGATTTCCATCACCTGCCATACCTTTACACCGTTCCTGATGCAGCCGGTGACGGTGTTTTCCTCCCTCCCGCATGCCATGTGCATATGCAGTATCGGTTTGCCCTTATCATCAGGAAAAAGCGTTCCGCTGCCGGTAATTTCGTGAGCGTCGTAGAGTTCATGCGTCATTGGATTGATCGGATTTGACCGGCTCTCTTCGGGTCCGACAACAAGCAGACTGCCCTTGTCCGCACCACCAACAGCAAAAAGCGTTGCCCGTTCAATTGCATGATCTTGCACAAACTGCTCAATTTTTTCGTGGACTATCTCTCCGTCTTCAAGCCTGATAACAAAGACTCTTCCCTGTCTCGCTTCTGAATATTTCATAACTCTCTGATGAAAAAACACCTATGGTTTTAATGGACCCTCAGAACCTCCTTTGTGGGGAGCGCCCGATCATTGAAGAGTAATGTAGTAAAACCGTCTCAGTTGCTGAAAAATTCTATCTGAAGGTTTTCATCGGCTTGCTCCGTGACGGTGTAGGTGCCCTTTTTTACAATTGAAAGCCCTTTTTTGTCAGCAGCGGGTATGATGCTCTGCTCAATGTTATCCGCATTATTTTTTAGGCAGCTCTGGTTGAAGAAGAGGTTCAGTGTCGGGCACGCATTTTCAAACTGAAGCAGAAAATCGTTGTCGTTGACAAAAACGAGATCATCATAGGCATAGGTTACTTCATGGCCGAGCTCTTCGAGAAGCTGTAAGACCTTTCCGAGCGGACGTAATGAATGTTTCATAGTTTCAATGCTCCTTTGCGCTTAAAAAAACCGTTGCCGTTATAAGATTGCTTTTTTGATTGAAAACCGGCGCTTATCTTAAATAGTAAGGATATTTATTTATTTTTCAAGAATAATTTATGATAAAATGGTTTTATACAAAATAAAACGTTGGTAACCTGGGGCGTTTATAAAAGGTGATCAGCGAGGGAGAATTACTGCGAAAGGTAATTCGCAGATTTTTTATTGAGGTGTTGTGGAAAATCTTGTAACTTTATAAGACTTATAACTGTAGTAAATCAATGGATACTTCCATTTCTTCTAATCAATCATCATAACGAGGAACAATTATGTCAAACGATTCAGTCCAGGATTTTTCGGTTGCTGTCAATAATTTCGTCCAGACCTTGGGCACTCTTGCCCAGCAGTCTTTTGAACTGCTGAACATAGCGGTTAAAACAGTGGGCCAGATTATTGAGCCTCTTGTCAAAACAGGTTGTGATCTTGTCTGTCAAGCGCCAACCAAGGTTGCTTCAGTTCCTCCGGTTACATCAGTATTTCAGGGTTCTTCAGTCAGCACGCCTAAAAAATAGGGTCAACTCTTTTCACGCTGAACTGTAGGCACAAAGTTTTGTTGCCGTCCCAGTTTTGGCAGGCCGAGAATCTCTCTTGCATGGTCGAGAGCATCATCGATATTGCCGAAAATATTCTCTTCGTCTATTTCATCGTACAGCCCGTATTGCTGCAGAGCAAATAAGGGCTGTGCATGAACACCTGACAGGATAAGCCGTGTTTCTGTTTTTTTGCAGTCCTTGAGCAGCTCCCGCATCATATTGAGCCCTGTTGCGTCGATAGAAAGCACGCTACGCATTCTGATGATCCTGACTTTTGGCGCTTTTTCAACAATATGCATGGCTTCCCTGAACTTGCTGGCAGCTCCAAAGAAAAACGGTCCGCTTATTTCAAACACCTCGACACCATCCGGTACTTTCCTGGTCACAATCGTGTTTGGGTCATCCTCTTCATCGCGGTCAGTCAGCTCTTTTGTAATGACTCCGACATTGGAAAGCTGTGCCATGCGCTGCATAAAGAGGATAACGGCGAGCAGCATTCCTATTTCGATGGCGAGTGTAAGGTCAAAGACAACGGTCAGGCCGAAAGTGGTCAGCAGGACAATAATATCGCTTCGGGGGCTTTTCAGGAGTTGCTGGAACACCTTGACTTCGCTCATATTCCAGGCCACAATAATCAGGATTGCTGCCAGAGCGGGCATCGGAATGAGCTTTGCCCACTTGCCGAAAAGCAGCATGATCAGGAGCAGCGTAATGGCGTGAACTATTCCTGCGATAGGTGTTCGTCCGCCGTTTTTGACATTGGTTGCTGTTCGCGCAATGGCTCCCGTGACCGGTATGCCACCGAAAAGGGGAGTAATGATATTTGCCGCCCCCTGAGCTATCAGTTCCATATTTGACTTGTGACGGCTGCCGATCATGCCATCGGCCACAACGGCTGAAAGCAGTGCTTCGATTGCACCAAGCAGGGCAATGGTGGTTGCCGGCATAATGAGTTGCCTGATGGTGGCAAAATCAAACCAGGGAAGTTGTGGCGCCGGAATCATGGAGGGGATCTCTCCAAAACGAGACTCAATGGTGGCTACATCAAGATGAAAGTATTGTACAATCAGGGTTGTTGCTACAATCGCAATGAGGGAACCGGGAATTTTTCGTGACACTTTCGGCCAGAACAGGATAATGAGGAGGGCAAGAGTGCCGATCATGAAACTTGTCGGGCTGAACGATGCCAGGTGAAGGGCGTAAGAAGACCACTTGCCGATAAAATCTGCCGGAACGACAGCAATATCAAGACCAAGAAAATCCTTGACCTGGCTGGAAAAAATAATGACTGCAATGCCACTGGTAAAGCCGACAATCACCGGATAGGGGATAAACTTGATCAGTGAACCAAATTGGGCAAAGCCCATGATCATGAGGATGATGCCCGACATGATAGTCGCCAGTACCAGACCGTTAATGCCATATTGCTGAACAATCCCGTAAAGGATCACAATAAAAGCTCCTGTCGGGCCTCCTATCTGCACTCTGCTTCCTCCAAGAAATGAAACAAGAAAACCACCGACAACGGCAGTGATGAGGCCCTTTTCAGGTGAAACTCCGGATGCAATGGCAAAAGCTATCGCCAGAGGCAGGGCAACAATACCAACCATAATACCGGCAATGACATCTTTCATTATCCGGTCCGGGGTAAGTTCCGGCAGAATTGAAAATAATTTTGGTTTGAACATGGCGAAGTCTTTAAAAAAATGAACAAGTAGCCCTTGGCAGGCTGGGCTTCTATATAATCTATTTTGTTATATTAGTTCATCAGCCTATAGCGCTTTTCCGGTAAAATTAACGACTCTTCTGCGAAATAATTGTTTTTTTTATAGGGGTGTTGTCTGCAACATGCAGTACCGGTCAGAGAGGTATTCATTTTTTTTGTCCATTGTAAACTAATTTATTGTCATGAGCCTATCTGAACAGCCGTTGAAACCACTTTCTGATGAAGAACTTGAAAAACTGGAGAGCTTTCTTGACTCCGACTCAACTCCGGAAGATTGCTTGTTTTCAATTGAGATGATTGATGGTTATATGACCGCTCTGATTGTCGGGCCTGAAGCGGTTGACACTGACCGCTGGATTTCCTTTATCTGGGATCAGGAAAATGATAATGTGCCCTCTTTTTCTTCAAAAGAAGAAGCATGCGAGATACGGGAGTTCCTTATTCGTCATATGAACACTATTGCTCTGCAATTTGATACCGATCCGGATGAGTTTTTTCCCGTTTTTGAACAATTTGGCTATGCCGATGAGGAGGAAAAAAGAGCAGCTGTTGAAAACTGGGCACTGGGATTTACTGTTGGCATAGAACTGGCACATGCCTCATGGAAATCGTTCCTCGAAGATGAAGAGACAGCACAGCTTGTTCTGCCGATGTTTATTCTTGCTCAAATAACTGATGATTTCGATGAGTTGACAGAGGACGATACAGATAACCTGGCCCTTTTGATGCCTGAATTCGTCATCAAGATATACGATTACTGGAAAGAGGCATAACCGCAACCGACTTTTTTAAAATAACTTAAAAATAGAGAACAGATATGGCTACAACTAAGGAGAATCTGAAAGAAGCATTTGCCGGTGAGAGTCAGGCGAACCAGAAGTATCTTGCTTTTGCAAAAGAAGCAGAAAGCAAGGGTTTTGCTAATGTTGCGAAGTTGTTCCGTACCACTGCCCAGGCTGAACGCATTCATGCAGAAGGCCATTTTGAAGCTCTGGGTGGAGTAGGCTCAACTGCCGAAAATCTTGAGGCCGCAATCGGGGGTGAAACGTTTGAGCACACCACCATGTATCCGCCGATGCTGGAGCAGGCTGAAGCCGACAAGCATCCTGCAAAACGGATGTTTACCTATGCGCTCAAGGCTGAGCGGGTTCATTCCGAACTGTATAAAAAAGCACTGGAAGCGGTTCGTAACGGGCAGGATATCACGGCAACCGAGGTTTGGCTCTGTCCATTCTGCGGTCATATTGAGCTCAGCAATCCACCGGCAATCTGCCCTGTCTGCGGCGCAAAATCATCCCAGTATGTTCAGGTTTAGCAAGGAATCCAGTCTTCATCTATCCCGTCTGATTTTTATCCGGGGCTGAGGCATAGCCCCGGTTTTGTCGGCATCGCATAACTTATTCAGCGATGTGATTTTTTGTCGAGAGCAGGAGTGCCGCGGCAAGCAGGTCAATAGGTATTGCTATTTCTTTTGCTATGTTTATTTCCATGACCGGATTGTAAAGTATGGCCAGCATGGTGTATGCCAGGGGAAGCAGAAAAAGTTTCTTTTCAAAGTTTTTGTACGCTCCCCAGGCAAAGGTACCTGCGGCAACAATTCTCAGAAAAGCGTAGTAGTCGGCAGGCAGAGGCAGTACAGCGAGAAAGAGAAGCGCGGCTGTTATGTAGATGACTAATACAGGCATAATGGATTCAGGTTTACGGGCTTAGTAGTGATCTCTTCTTGATGGCATTTTTTCGCGGGGCTTCGCGTCATTTACCTTTATGGTGCTTGCGCTATCAACCTGTCCGAATCCGAATTCAGAGAAGGCATCACGAAGATAGCAAAAGTGCGATAAAGTACTATTTCTATGCATGAATTTGATTTTCTTGGCCAACTGGTGCTTATCGGGGCACTGGCAGTTGCCATTATTCTTGTTTTCCAGCGGTTGAAGATTCCACCGGTTATCGGGCTGATTTTTACTGGTATCCTTTTTGGTCCTTCAGGTATCGGCGCGGTCTATGATCAAAAAATGATTTCAACGCTTGCCGAGCTTGGCGTTGTTCTCCTTTTGTTTACGATTGGCCTTGAGTTTTCGCTTGACGACCTTAAAAAGCTGAAAAAAATTGTGCTGGTTGGCGGTTTCGTCCAGATTATTGCTACCGGCCTTGCCATCAGTTTTCTTTCTTACTGGTTTATGCTTGCCATAGGCCAAGGTATTACCCTTTCAGCATCGGTGTTTCTCGGATTTACCTTTTCAGTCAGCAGTACGGCAATATGCCTTAAGATTTTGACTGATCGGGATGAACTCGCTTTACCCTATGGTCGCATTGCTATGGGAATCCTGATTTTTCAGGATATCGCGGTTGTTCCTCTGATGATTGGCATTAACTTTTTAAATCCTTTGGCGACGCCTTCTTTTGCCATGGTTTTTAAAAAAATTGCTCTTATCGGGCTGTTTGCTACGGTCATTTTTTTTTGCTTCAGGCTTCTTATGCCGAAAATAGTTCGTCTGATTGCATCCCTCCATGCCCGGGAGGTTCTGGTTATCGGGGCGCTTGTGATCTGTTTTGGCGCGGCATATCTGACCTCAATGGTGGGCTTGTCGCTTGCTCTCGGTTCATTTGTAGCAGGGATGGTAATTGCAAGTACTGATGAAAGTCGTCAGATAAGCATGTCTATTGATCCATTTCGAGAGGCGTTCAGCAGCATATTTTTTATATCCGTAGGGCTCATGCTCGACGTCAAGATGGTCAATCTGCCTCTTTACGTTTCTATTGCCCTTCTGGTTCTGCTGGTTAAAGGGCTGATTGTTGCAGGGGTATCGCTTTCTCTCGGCAACTCTCTCAGAGTCAGCATGATGGCCGGTATGGCGCTTGCACAAATCGGGGAATTCTCTTTTGTACTGGCAGAGAGCGGTCTGAAAAACAGTGTCATCACTCATGAGGTTTTTCAGGCTATGCTTGTCATCATCGTTGTCACCATGATTGTCACTCCTGCCATGATAGCTATTGCTCCAAAATTTGCCGATCAGGTCGCTCCTGCGCTCGGCTTTATTCCTCTTGTCTCAAGGGATTCCTCTAACCCTTCCGTGCGTCCTCCCGACAGTACTATTATCTGTGAAGGGGAGATTCATGCCGCTATTATCGGCTTTGGCATCAACGGCCAGAACGTAGCCGCAGTGCTTCATGCAACCAATATCTCCTACTCCGTGCTTGAAATAGACCGGGAAATGGTAAAAGTCATGAGAAAAAGGGGCGAGCCTATTTTTTATGGCGATTGTACGGAAAAGAAAGCTCTGATTCGTGCAGGTATAAATCATGCCCGTGCGGTTGTACTTGGTATTTCAGACACCACCGCCATCCGTAAAAGTATTGCAATGATTCGCGAAATCAATATAAAAGCGTTCATTATTGTCAGAGCAAGAACGCTTGATGATGTTGGCGATCTCTACAAAGCTGGCGCCAATGTTGTTGTTACAGAAAAATTTGAAACATCCATCCAGATTTTTTCGCAACTCCTCAACCATTTTACCGTTGCCCCGGAGCTGATTTTGGAACAGCAGGAAATTATCCGGCGCGAATGTGAAAAGATATTTTTACGAGGGAACACTCTTACCCTTGAAAAGTAATATTTTTGCGCTTCTCTTGCGCTTCTCTATGAAGCCCTGGATCGTGGGAGCTGTTTTTTTCCGGTCAAGGTAAATATTTTCTTATATTTGAGGTCATATGAGACCACATCTCGACTCACCTTTCAGTTGATACGTTATGGCATATTCAGCGTCATCTCCAACATCAAAATTTGTCCGTTATCGTCAGGAGCAGCTCGATCTTCAAGCATCGAAGGACGTTGCCGCATCAAAGCGAGCCACATACGAGCTTTCATTAATGGAGAACAGTTGCTTTATAGAGCTGAATGGCATTATCCATCATTATCACGATTCCGGCCCCAGAGACGCCAAAGAAGTTGTTGTGCTTATCCATGGATGGGATTGCTGGTGGATGTGGTGGCATCATGTTATCAAGAGTCTCAACGAGAAAGGGCTACGAACCATTTCTTACGACATGCGCGGTCACGGATGGTCAGACAACGATCCGAAAAATCACTACCATATCGATTTTTTTGCACATGACCTGCGTGAACTTGTCAGCAAGCTTGAGCTAAAACGGTTTCATATTGCCGCATTTTCTTTCGGACCTTTCATTGCGCTCGATTATGCCCGTTCCAATCCTGGTCTTATTCGATCGATGACCTTTTTTAATTTCGGTTTACTCCCGAATAATGCTTTTATCTCGGCAGTTTCTAACAATATCATTACGTTTGTTTTCAATAATCTCTTACGAAAACTGACCTGGTGGTTTCCAGCCTATGTCTATGCCCGGCTTGTTCTTGCGAAGAATCCGGTTCCGCATCATGATATACTTATAGCATTTAATAGTCTCGGACTTTGTGCGCCCGATGCCATCTCTCAGACAACCTGCCAGATAACAGCCTTTGAGATTACAGAGTCAGTGCCTGACATGGTCAGGGCCGCAGATGCTCCTATTCTTTTTGTTGCCGGCCAGGGCGATGCGATCATGACCTGCAAGAATACAAAAAAGCTGGTAGAGATTACTAACAAGGGAACTTATGTCGAAGTGCCCCATTGCGGTCATTTGATCACAGTTGAATTGCCCGACACGGCTGCCAAGCTTATTCTTGGGCAGGTAAAGGCTTATCCTTGCACCTGATAGCCTGTTTCGCGTACGGCCTTGATAAATGAGTGTATTTTTCCGCTATCCTTGATGCCGGGTTCGCTTTCGACTCCACTTGCGGTATCGACTCCATAGGGCTGGATATGGCGGATTGCTTCGCCGACGTTTGTTTCGTTCAGCCCTCCGGCCAGTATGGCATAACAGGATCCTCCCAGTTCACTGAAGATACGCGTTGCAAGAGAGCGTCCGATACGCTCTCCTGTTCCTCCAGCCATGTCGGGCCGGTAAGCATCAAAAAGAAATGCGTTGACGCCGCTTTTTCCGGCAAACTCAAAAACCTCCTTCACCGAAAAATTCTCTTCAGGTCTAAAGACTTTTATCACTTTTGCTTCAGTAATGCCTTTTGCCTGTTCAGCAGTGTATTTTTCGCTGTGCAATTGTGCGATCTGAAGTTTGCAAAAGCGGCAGATGGCATTGATCTCTTCGGAAGACTGATCAACAAAGATGCCGGTCGATTCTACAAACGGCGGCAGCTTTTTGATGATTGCCTTTGCCTGCTCTGGAGTTATTTTTCGCGGACTCATTTGACTGAAATTGAATCCAAGGGCATCAGCACCGGCATGACAGGCATCAAGAGCATCAGACAATCGTGTTATTCCGCAGATTTTGATTTTTACCATCAGAAGATAATTTGTTCATATTGTTACCGTCGTAACCTGAAAGATACCGTACAAATTACATAAATACATTAAAGTCGGGATAATCGTGGACTGATTCCGTGTCGTTTTATAATAGTATCGCTTATCATCCAGGTTCGTATCTTCGCATAATCCCAGGTCAACGGTTGTGAGTTTATCTTATTGTGCGTATATTCGGCACCGGTTACGATTATATCAGGTAACCAGCGCTAAATTGGGGCGTCGCCAAGTGGTAAGGCATCGGCCTTTGGAGCCGACATCCGCAGGTTCGAATCCTGCCGCCCCAGCCTCCAGCTTTCCTGGCATAAATAAGAAAAGGCAACCTTCGCGGGTTGCCTTTTCTGTGTTCAGAGCACTATTGCCCTCAATAGCGGTAATGTTCTGGTTTGTATGGCCCATCAAGCGGAACACCGATATACTCAGCCTGCTCATCAGAAAGTCTGGTGAGTTTTACGCCGAGCTGGTCAAGGTGCAGTCTTGCCACCTCTTCATCAAGTGCTTTCGGCAGACGGTAAACATCAATGGCGTACTCCTTGGTCCAGAGTTCGATTTGAGCTAGTGTCTGGTTGGTGAAAGAGTTGCTCATCACAAACGAAGGGTGTCCGGTTGCGCATCCAAGATTGACAAGGCGTCCCTCTGCCAGCAGATAGATGCAGTTGCCGTTCTCAAACGTATACTTGTCGACCTGCGGCTTGATGTTGAGTCTTTTTGCACCTTCATAGGCATAGAGCTGCTCAACCTGGATCTCGTTGTCGAAATGGCCGATGTTGCAGACAATTGCTTCATCTTTCATCTGCTTCATGTGCTCAAGAGTGATCACATCTTTGTTGCCGGTTGTGGTTACAAAAATGTTTCCCTCCTTGACAGCCTCATCCATGGTTGAAACCTCATAACCTTCCATTGCGGCCTGCAATGCACAGATCGGGTCAATTTCCGTAACGATCACCCTTGCGCCATAAGCACGCATAGAACGGGCCGAGCCCTTGCCTACGTCGCCGTAGCCGAGCACGACAACAACCTTGCCTGCAACCATGACATCGGTTGCCCGCTTGATACCGTCAGCCAGTGACTCACGGCATCCATAGAGGTTGTCAAACTTTGACTTGGTGACCGAGTCGTTGACGTTGATGGCAGGAAAGAGCAGTTCGCCTTTTTCCATCATCTGGTAGAGGCGGTGAACACCGGTGGTGGTCTCTTCCGAAACACCCTTCATTTCAGCGGCAACCTTGTGCCAGCGCTGAGGATCCTCTGCAAAGACCTCTTTAAACTGCTGATAAAGAGCTTTTTCCTCCAGATTACCCGGAGTTTTTTCGAGCAGTTCAGGATTATTCTCAATTTTGTAACCAAGAATAATCATAAGGGTTGCGTCGCCGCCATCATCGACGATGAGGTTCGGTCCCTTTCCGCCATCAAACTGGAGAATCTGGCGGGTACACCACCAATACTCTTCCAGTGTTTCGCCTTTCCAGGCAAAAACAGGAACACCGGTTTCTGCAATGGCTGCGGCTGCATGATCCTGGGTTGAAAAGATGTTGCAGCTTGCCCAGCGCACTTCGGCTCCGAGCTCTACAAGGGTTTCAATCAGTACGGCCGTCTGGATGGTCATATGCAGTGATCCCGCAATACGGGCGCCTTTCAGCGGGTATTTGCCCGCATATTTGCGCCTGGTAGCCATAAGACCCGGCATCTCTTTTTCAGCGATATCAATTTCCTTGCGTCCCCATTCTGCCAAGGAGAGATCCGCTACTTTATAATCAAGCACCTCTGCGACTGTTGTCATATTCTCTTTCTGGTTTTAATATGTTGCTATTGGTTCATGCAAGGTTTAAGGCTTTTTTCAGCTCTGCAACCTCTTCAGTTTTTTCCCAAGGGAAGTTGCTACGACCGAAATGGCCGTATGCAGCGGTCTCCTGGTAGCTCCAGCCCTGAGGCTTGTTGAGGCTGAACCGTTTGATGATGGCTGCCGGACGAAGATCAAATATCAATTCGGCTTTTTCCTGGATCTGGGCGTCGTTGAGGCCATGTTTTGCTGTGTCATGGGTATTGATATAAATCGATACCGGACGGGCAACACCGATGGCGTAAGAGACCTGAACGGTGCATTTGTCGGCCAGACCTGCGGCAACAATATTCTTTGCCACGTGACGTGCTGCGTACGCTGCGCTGCGGTCAACCTTCGAAGGATCTTTGCCGCTGAATGCGCCGCCGCCGTGAGGAGCTGCACCGCCGTAGGTATCAACAATGATCTTGCGTCCGGTCAGGCCGGTATCGCCATGTGGTCCGCCGATAACAAAGCGTCCGGTCGGATTGATGTGAAATTTGGTCTTTTCGTCGATCAGGTTTGCCGGAATAACCACCTTGACGACATTTTCAATGATATCATGCTTGATAACTTCCTGCCATGCGGTTTCGCTGACACCAACTGGTTCAGGATCGTGCTGGGTTGAAACAACAACAGCATCAACGCGGATTACCTTTTCATTTTCATATTCAAGGGTCACCTGGCTCTTGGAATCAGGGCGGAGGTAAGTCATAATTTTGCCCTCCTTGCGGATTTCGGCAAGTGTCTTGACCAACTGCTGGGCAAACTGGATTGCTGCCGGCATCAGCTCGGGGGTTTCCGTGCATGCGTAGCCGAACATCATACCCTGGTCGCCAGCGCCGACACGGTCAAACTCATCAGCAATCTCTTCCTTGCGGTCAACACCGCGGTTGATATCGGGCGACTGACTGTGGAGCGCTGAAAGCACGCCGCACGAGTTTGCTTCAAACATATACTCACCTTTGGTGTAGCCGATTTCGGTTATGACCTTACGGGCTATGGTCTGGATATCAACAATTCCTTTTGTGGTAACTTCGCCGCCGACAATTACCTGTCCGGTGGTAACAAAGGTTTCACAGGCAACACGTGAACTTGGATCCTGGCGGAGAAAATCATCAAGTACAGCATCGGAAATCTGATCGGCAACCTTGTCCGGGTGTCCTTCTGAAACGGATTCTGAGGTAAAGAAATACCTTTTTTGTGACATGTTCTGATAAGGTTTTGGTTAAACAAACGAAAACAACAACAGTAAAAACTGGACAGCAAGAAAAAAAAACGAATCAACTGGAAAGTTTTTCTGTGAGAGGATGTCAAAAAGAGATAACCTGGACACGGAAAAAACTTCCGGCAAGCTCAGGGACACAATCCCTGCTGAGAGCTTGCGACACCGTGTCCATAGGTAATGGGGATGTCGATGAGAAAATAAAGCAAAATGTAACCATTCGTCCTCTTCTATGCAAAAAATCTCTTATCCAACCCGTATCTCCGAGTAATCGCCGACATTTATTTGCTGGAAGTTTCCTGTAATGAAGGCATTGTTCCCGACAATTGAATGATCAAGCATAATATGGGTAACCCTTGCGTTATAGCCGATAATGGAATTTCTGGAAATGGTGTTTGTAATAACGGCCTTTTCACCTATGGTGGTATTCGGACCAATAATGGAGTTTTCCAGAATGGCACTATCGGCGATAAATACGGGATCATTGATAATGCAACCGGGGTATGCTTTTGTGGAGACGTTGTTTTTGAGAAGAATCTCGTTTGTAGCAAGCAGTGTTTCGGGTTTGCCGCAGTCATACCATCCCTGAACCGTGAAAGCGGTGAATGTTTCTCCCCCCTCAATCATAGATTGCAGGGCGTCGGTGAGCTGGTATTCACCCTTTGTTTTAATATCGTTGCCTATCAGGTAGTTGATACTTGCAAAGAGCGGTCCAGCCTGCTGAAGAAAATAGAGGCCGACAATGGCAAGGTTACTGACGAGCGTGTCGGGTTTTTCAACCAGTTTCAGGATTTTCTCTCCATTGGTTATGGCAACGCCGAATCGCCTTGGGTCTTCAACCTCTTTTACTCCAAGGGTGGAAAATGGACTTTTCAATACCGGTTCCAGATCAACATCAAAAATGGTGTCACCAAGAATGATCAACAAGGGTTCATTCTCTACCACGTAGGGTTTGCACAACCAGATCGCATGGGCTAGTCCAAGGAGTTCGGTCTGGACAACAAAAGTGAATTTAATGCTGTAATTCTTCGTCAGCCAATCTTCAACCATGTCCCCGAGATATCCCACAATGACGATTGCCTCATCAATGCCTGCGGCAATAAGCTTGTCCATAATATGGCCGATAATGGGTTTTCCGGCCACGTTAAGCAATACTTTTGGATGAGAAAAAGTGTGAGGGCGCAAACGGGAACCTATCCCCGCAACAGGAATGATTGCTTTCATATTTCCCCAATAATTTTGGTTTTAAGATCAAGCACCTGATGCTTTTTTCATACGTTATAATAAAGGCATTATAAGATTAAATACATTCAATTTCCATCAGAGAACGGTTAATTAGAGAAATCAATTGTATTTTCTTTTACTGATAATCATATTATTTAATATATGGATAATAAGAGCATTGGAAGATTGTAGAGCACGTAGATGAAAATACAATAAGTCGGTAGATTAAGAGCATTATGGCAGGGAGGTTAAAAGTGGTTTTCAGGCAGTCCGGAGTGATTCCAGTCCTTGACAACCGGGTGGTACTGATTACTTCCAAAAAATCGGAGCGATGGGTCATTCCCAAGGGACATGTCGAAAAAGGGTTGACTCCTGCAGAATCAGCCGCTAAAGAGGCTTATGAAGAGGCCGGTTTAATTGGTGTTGTTCACCATAAAGAAGCCGGTCAGTACCAGTATATCAAGTTTGGCAAGCTCTTTTCGGTTCAGGTATATCCGCTTTTTATCGAGACTATCCTTGATGAATGGGATGAAATGCATGACCGCCAGCGAAAGCTTGTTACTCCGTCTGAGGCCATGAAAATGCTCTGCCATGAAGATCTCAAACAGATCATTGCAGATTTTTTTCAGAACAATCTTTATTGAATAAGGTAATTTCTTTTTGAAATTTAAAGTTCTTGTGATATATTGGGCCTTCCGTTAAAGAACGGGGTGTGGCGCAGTTGGTAGCGTGCCTGCTTTGGGAGCAGGAGGCCCCGAGTTCGAGTCTCGGCACCCCGACAGGTAAAGGTTCTGACGATTGAAGCTGTGCCCGTAGCTCAATGGATAGAGCATCAGCCTTCTAAGCTGAGGGTTACTGGTTCGAGTCCAGTCGGGCGCACAAGATTAAAGTCCGTAAAGTTTTCACGGTGATTGTAGCTCAGTTGGTTAGAGCGCCAGGTTGTGGCCCTGGAGGCCGGGGGTTCGAGTCCCCTCATTCACCCAAATAAGGCCCCATCGACTAGTGGTTAGGTCATCACCCTTTCAAGGTGGTAGCACGGGTTCGAATCCCGTTGGGGTCACACTATAAAGCTCTGTTCGTCGCCGGTACAGGGCTTTTTTAAATTCATGAAAGCAGATTTTCCTCTACTTATGAAAATATCTGTCAGTTGGCTCAAAGACTTTCTTCCTTCCTTTTCTTCCGATACTCCGTCACTTGTCGAAAAATTGACCTTTCTCGGGTTTGAAGTGGAGGAGGTTCAAGAGCTCTCCCTTCCGGACGATCTTGTTGTCGTCGGGCGAATTGAGGAGGTCCGGCCGCATCCCAACGCTGAAAGGTTGACGATTTGTCGGGTTGATGTCGGTCGTGAGGAGCTTCTTCAAATTGTATGCGGTGCCCCCAATGTCAAAGCAGGGATGCTTGTTCCTGTAGCGACAGACAAAGCCAGGCTTACCGACTCTGACGGTAAGACATTTACCATCAAACCTTCTAAAATACGCGGTGAACGCTCTTTCGGCATGATTTGTGCCGCTGACGAGCTTGGGCTCTCAGGTGACCATTCAGGCGTTATGGAGCTTGCCGCTTCATGTTGTATCGGGGAACCTGTCGCCCGTTATCTTGATGGCGATGTCATCCTTGATATTGCCGTGACGCCAAACCGCCCGGATGTTCTTTCCCATCTTGGAGTGGCAAGGGAGCTTGCAGGAGATGAGGAGATACACTATCCGGCGCAAACCCCTGTAGCATTTTCAAAAACCGGTTCTCTGGTTGATGTCCGTGATGCTGTTGCGTGCCCTTATTATACCGGAGTAGTCATTCGAGGCATAACAGTCGCAGAATCTCCCGCGTGGCTTCAAAAAAAGCTTCAAAGTATCGGCTTGAGGCCGAAAAACAATATCGTTGATATCACCAACTATATTCTTCACGGGCTTGGCCAGCCCCTGCATGCGTTTGATCTCGGCAAGCTTGATGGTAACCGCATTGTCGTTCGCAGCGACATGCGAGGCGAATTTGTTGCCATCAATCAGCAGCTTTGCCCGGTCGCCCCTGGAATGCCTGTCATCTGCGATACCGTGAAACCTGTCGCTCTTGCCGGTGTCATGGGCGGTCTTGATTCAGCAGTGAGTGACTCTACAACCGATATTTTGCTTGAGTCTGCCTGGTTCGATCCATCCATGATCCGGAAATCGGCTAAAAAAGCAACAATTTCCTCTGACGCCTCATACCGCTACGAGCGAGGTATTGATCCCCGCAATGTCAGGCGGTCGGCAGAGTGTGCCGTGGCACTGATTCTGGAGCTTGCCGGAGGAACTGTCCAGGGTGCCCAGGAGTGGGGTTCAGTTCCTGCTGACCTGCGCCAGGTAACCTTGAGGCCGGCGCGGGTCAACGCCCTGCTCGGCAGTTCAATAGGAGCGGCCGAAATGGTGGAGATGCTTCGGCGAATTGGATTTTCAACTGACGGAACCGTGGGTGAGGCAATCACTGTTGAGGTGCCATCCTGCAGGGTTGACGTTTTAGAGGAGATCGATCTTGTTGAGGAGATTGCCCGTCTGCACGGATACGACAATATCCAGGCCTCAGCCCAGATGGCGACCATCTATCCGCAGTCACGCAAATACCCGGAGTTTTTCCCTGATTTTCTCCGGACTCTTATGGTTGGCCTGAATTTTCGCGAAATTCTTACCAATCCCCTTATAAAAAGAGATCAGGCCGGATTGTTCAGTGACCGGCTTGTCGAAGTTCTCAATCCAATCAGTGAAGGGCTTGAGGTGTTACGGCCAGGGCTTGTGCCTGGATTTCTCAAGGTGATCAGCCATAATATCCGGCACGGGAACAAGGATTTAAGACTCTTTGAGGTTGCCAGGGGATTTCAGGCCGTTCCCGATGGTGAGCGCTCTTCTGAGTCGTTGCTTGCTGCTTACAGTGAGCAGGAGTATCTCGTTCTTGCCATTACCGGAAGCCGTTTTCCCAGAATCTGGAACCAGTCGCCTGAAAAGGTGGATTTTTACGATCTTATGGGCGCTGTTGAGATGCTGCTTGAGAAGCTGAATTTGCTTGATAAATCAGCGGTGAATAATTATAATGATAATACTGTCAGCATTGAAGTGCAGTTGACAGAAAATGCAAAGAGTTGTTCGCACAGAGTTGGTGTGGTTCGGCAACTCGGTTCTGATCTTCTGGACAAATTTGATATTGGACAGGATGTTTATATAGCGGAACTTGATGCAGCAGTTCTTGAACGCTGTTTCAACCCGGATGTGACGTATGAGCCGCCTTCCAGATTCCCGGTTGTTCAGAGGGATATATCGCTTATTCTGCCACCAGACGTTTCGGTTCAGTCTCTTGTGGCGCTTGTGCGTTCAAGTGATTCATTGATCAGGGGTGTCTCTGTTTTTGATCTTTTCGAACGCACCCATGAAGATGCGGGAGAGCGAAGCGTAGCACTCTCACTTGAAATAGCTGATCACTCAGGGACGTTGCAGGATGAAAAAATCAGCGATATTCTTTCGAAAGTCGGCAGTAATGCCGAGAGTAAGCTTGGTGCGGTAATTCGACAAGTCTGATACTCTTATGTTTCTATGCAAGATTTAGATGGGCAAAATATTACGGTTGATGTGAACCTTCTTGAGGTCAACCTTCTTGAGAATAATATTAAACTCCTTGTAGCCCGGCTGGTTGACTGCCGGAAAGAGAATAATGAATTGCGATCTGAACTCTCAAGTCTGCAAAATATTTTGAGGAATTATAAGTTGCCCGGAACGGTCGGTTCCTCTGCCATGGATGCAAGTGGCGCTCCCGTAGGAGTGCTTGACTATGCAGAAAAAGTGCAGGTGAAACAGAAGTTGGTTCTGATTTTGCAGAAAATAGAGCTGGAGCTCAGAAACAATCAGGCTTTGTAAGTATTGCGATGGAAAAAATTGATGTAAATGTTTATGGTTACAGCTATCCTTTAAGGGTCGAAAGACGGGAAGTAACCGAAAAAGCAGCTCGTGATGTTGATGCGGTGATGAGGCTTTTTGCTGAAAAGGCACCGGCATTTGAACCGGTAAAGCTAGCGGTACTTGCGGCTATTTCGTTTGCTGAAAAGAAGTTTGAGCTTGAAGAAGAGATAGCTTTGCTGAAGCAGAACATTGCCCGGCTTAATGTTTTTATTGGGCAGAATCTGTAACAAACCCTTACATTGATAAGAAATATCCGCACCAGTTGATTGGCGTGTCTGTAAGTAAAAGAACTAACATCAAAAAAAAGGGAGCCAAACTCTTCGTTTTGATTGCAGGCCTTGCTGAATTACCCGGCATTATTGGCCAGGTATTTCATGAACAGTGGAAACGCTGTTCCATTGGAAGCAAAAAATCTGAAGGAGGCACCCACCGTGTACCACGGGTTCTTGAATCTTACGCACATCAGTCGTGGTGCGGTTTTTTTGTTTAAAAACGGTGCCTCATAGTTTCGTTATGAGAGCATGAAAAAGGAGGGGATTTAATGCTTATAGTTATGGGTATAGTTATAAACCTGATTTTAATTGTTTTAGCTTCAGTGATTTTTTTTGCGGCAGGTTTTTTGGTTGGACGTTTTTTTCTTGAACGGATTGGAACAACCAAGGTGCTTGAAGCAGAAGAACGTGCGGTGCAGATTGTACAGGAGGCACAGAAAGAGGCCAACGAGTACAAAGAACTGAAGGTCAGTGAAGTTAACCAGGAGTGGAAAAAGAAGCGCAGGGAGTTTGATCAGGAGGTCGTGATCAAAAACAACAAGTATACCCAGTTGCAGAAGCAGACACAGCAGAAAGAGGCTCAGTTGAAAAAACAGAGCCAAGACGTCAAGGATGTTGAGCGAAAGTTGCAGGATCAGCGCAAGGAAATTGAGCAGGTCTCGGCATCGGTTACCCTTCGTTCGACCGATCTTGAACGCATTATTGTCGAGCAGAACCAGCGTCTTGAAAGCATCAGTAACCTTCAGGCTGAAGATGCCCGCCAAATGTTGATTGACAATATGGTTGCGAAGGCAAAAGAGGAAGCGACTGAAACCATCCACCAGATTCACGAAGAGGCTGAGCAAAAAGCCGGTCGCCTGGCGGAAAAAACCCTTCTGACAGCCATACAGCGCATCTCCTTTGAACAGGCTACCGAAAACGCCCTTTCCGTTGTCCATATCCAGAGCGATGAACTCAAGGGTCGTATCATTGGTCGTGAAGGTCGCAATATCAAGGCGTTTGAAAATGCAACCGGAGTCGATATCATTGTTGACGACACTCCAGAGGTGGTTATTCTCTCCTGCTTTGATCCTCTTCGCCGTGAACTTGCCAAGCTCACACTCCAGAAACTTCTCGTTGATGGCATCATTCATCCCGTAGCCATTGAGAAAGCTTATGAAGATGCGAAAAAAGAGATTGACGATGTCATTATCAGTGCCGGCGAGGAGGCTCTCTCTTCGCTGCAGATTTCCGATATGCCTAACGAGGTTATAGCGCTTATCGGTAAAATGAAATTCCACACAGTTTACGGTCAGAACCTTCTGCAGCACAGTCGTGAGGTTGCTATGTTAGCTGGTCTTATGGCGGCAGAACTCAAGCTCGATACTCGACTTGCCAAGCGGGCCGGTCTTCTGCACGACATCGGTCTTGTGCTGCCGGAAAGCGATGATTCACATGCAATCACCGGCATGGATTTCATGAAAAAATTCAACGAATCCGCTGTGGTGCTCAATGCAATTGCCGCTCATCACGGTGATGTGAACAAAGAGTCCCCTCTGGCAGATCTTGTTGATGCAGCCAACACCATTTCCCTTTCGCGGCCAGGTGCCCGTGGTGCGGTAACGGCCGACGGCAACGTCAAGCGTCTTGAGAGCCTTGAAGAGATCGCAAAAGGATTCCCAGGTGTTCTTAAAACCTATGCCTTGCAGGCTGGAAGAGAGATCAGGGTGATTGTTGAAGGCGATAATGTCAGTGATTCACAGGCAGATGTTCTTGCTCATGATATTGCCCACAAAATCGAATCGGAAGCACAGTATCCCGGTCAGATAAAAGTATCCATCATTCGCGAAAAACGATCAATCGCCTACGCAAAATAATTTGGGTATTAACCGGTCAAAAGATCGGCTCTGAAAAAGGCATCAGGAAATCACAAAAGGGCTCCCTCCAAAAGGCAGCCCTTTTGCATTGGAACGTAAAACTCAAATTTGTCCTTTGGTTGACGGAATCTCGGTGCCGGTTACCGCAACCGCCGCTTTCATGGCATAAGCAAACGATTTGAAAAGCGCCTCAATCTTGTGATGCGTATTCTCTCCGTCAAGGATTGATAAATGGATATTGGCCTTCAACGTGCCCGAAAGCGAAATAAAGAAATGCTCTACCATCTCTGTTGAAAAACCCTGAATAACCGGACGGTTGAACTCCGCATGGAAGACGCACCAGCTTCTTCCCCCAAGGTCAAGGGCGCAGCGAGCCAAGGCTTCATCCATCGGGATAATTGCCCAGCCATAGCGCGCTATTCCACGTTTATCGCCAAGAGCCTCGGTAATCGCGCTCCCGAGAACCAGAGCAATATCTTCAACCGTATGATGATCATCAACACCAAGATCCCCCCGGCACTCCAGCGCAAGGTCAAAACCTGAGTGTTTGCAGAAATTGGTGAGCATGTGATCAAGAAAAACCACTCCCGAATTGATGGAACTTGTTCCTGTGCCATCAAGCTTCACGGTTGCCGTGATGTCGGTCTCCTTGGTGGTTCTGCTGACCGTTGAGGTACGGGCTGCTCTTCTGATTTCTTCTTGCATAGGGATCGTTTTTATCGTATAAATTTGTTGAAAAGGTAAAAGAACAACGTGAGCAGCAAAGAGAGCAACAATGATGTTCCAAAAGGAAAATAAAACCCGAAGTTTTTCCGCTCTATTTTAAAATCGAGAGGAAGGTTGCCCAGCCAGTTGAACCACTCCCGGGAGCCAGCTTTATCTGAAGCCATCATAAAAAAGCCAAAAACAACAATGGCAAGGCCGGTTATCACAACTATTTTGGCAGCATCAGCCATCACGGTTTGGATATTTTTTAAAAGTTGCTAAATTAAGGGCTTCTTCATGTGAAGATACGATATTTGCAAATTTATTAAAGCGGCTGGAAATGCATGTTTTCATAGTCATTGTTGGTTTACTTGCATCGATTCTGTTGATCGGGGTCATTTTGTTGCAGAGCCCCAAGAGCGGAAGTGGTCTGACTGGAGGCATTGCAAGCCTTGGTACCGTTCAGACGCTTGGCGTAAGAAGAACCGGTGATTTTTTAAGCAAGATGACGGCGATACTTGCCGGTATTGTGATGCTGCTCTGTTTTGTCGCTCAATTTACTCTTCCCGGGCGAACTGCAAAGGAAGCACCAGAAAGTATGATGCTGCAGACTGCTCCTGCACTGCCCGCATCTCCGGCTCCAGCAAACACAGCGCCATCCGCACCTGTGCTTCCTGCGTTGCCAGTAAAATAGATTTTTTGCACCCGTGGCTCAATGGTAGAGCAATTGACTCTTAATCAATGGGTTGGAGGTTCGAGTCCTCCCGGGTGCACCATATTAAATAAAGACTTACAGGTTTTGGCTTGTAGGTCTTTATTTTTTTATACCTCGGGAGGGTGCTTTGGACGTGAGCCCAAAAAACAGGACCACTTGGTTGTGGAAAAAATAAATAAAAACAACCAAGGAGGTTACACGCATGAAAACCGAGCGTTACAGTACAGAACAGATCATCAGCATCTTGAAAGAAGCCGATGCAGGCATGCCTGTCAAGGATCTTTGGCGTAAGCGCGGCCTCAGCTCTCCTGATGTGATCGGAAAACAAGAATAAGCCAAAAAAGGAAAATAAGAATCACCCAGGGTTAGCGTAAAAAACACCCATAGCTCGTAGTTTGAAGGTGCAAACCAAATCAATCCCGTTTTGTTAAAGAGACTCATTGCCTGAAATCTCAACTTTACAAGTGTCTGATTTTCAGGAAGAGGGGCAGTGAATATAAAAGCAGTAAAAATATATCAAGACATGAGGCATGAAGAAAATTCATGGCCTTTTTCATTTGCTTCTTTCATTAAAAGCGTCAGTGAGCGCTTTGGTTTAGCTACCAAATAAATCTGATATGAAAAAAGAGAACGACTCAGATAGATCAGCGACCTATTTACCACCGCAATCCAGCTGGAGATATGGTTATCACCTAACGCCAGGTTAACGGGAGCTGGAATACCTTCCATGTGTATGACGTCAAAGCCAGCTTGTTCAAATAGTCTTTTGAACGTTTTGAAGGTAAATAAACGAGTATGCGTCATGTCTAATATCCCTCTCTTTCCGTAGTTAAACTGACCAAAAAGAAGCATAACTCTAATCGGAAAGAACGCAATATTTCCAGTGCTGGCAATAATCCTTGAATCAGGAGAAAAATGGCAAGAAAAGTAAATTTTTTCAAGAAAAGTCTCTGGATTAGCCAGGTGTTCAAGCACATCATGCATAAGTATATAATTATAATCGCCTGGTTCAATTGGCAGCTCTTCATAATTAAGGTCGCACTGGTAGAAAGGAAAAGTGGCCTTATCTTCCTCATTCGGGGAGAATCGGTCTACGCCGCATACACTACAGGATTTTTTGCTTAGCTCTTTCAAAAGAGCCCCCGATCCGCAGCCGAATTCAAGAACTTTAGAACCGTGGGGGATTCTTTTAAGAGTGCGCCGAGATGGACTGTCTATGTCCATCTTGGTCTCATACTGTCCGCTACAATTATGCTGGTCGAAAATGTCGAACTTGCGTTCGTAAAAGAGACCAAGGTACTGCACCCTTGCTTTAATTGTGGTAATGACTACATCTAAAGCATACCTCAGCCCATTCACATGGCTAATTTCATCCCCATAATATGTTGGTATAGGGCGTTCTACTATACGGAATCCAAAAAGAAGTAATTGGATTATTATTTCGGTATCAAAATGAAAATCTGACGTATTTAAATGAAAAGGAATTTGCTTCAAAGCCTTTACGGAGTAAACTCTGTAACCGGAATGAAATTCACTTAGAGAGGTTTTTAACATGATATTCTGAAAAAAAGTCAGAATTTTGTTACCAGCAAATTTATAGATGGGCATACCTCCTTTTAGGGCACCGAACGGTGTCAGCATTCTGGACCCAAATACGGCCTCTGCCTCTTCATTTAAAACAGGCACTATGAGATCCCGCAAACATTCTGGATCATATTGGCCATCGCCGTGTAGTAGTGCAACGCAGTCGAATTCATGTTCAATAGCGAATTGGTAACCTATCTTCTGATTTCCCCCATATCCCTGGTTTTCGGGGTTTACCAAAACATGGATCTTGAATTTTATTTGGCCACTTTTTATTGCCTCAAAGCAGCGTAACACAGTATCGTCAGATGATTTGTCGTCTATAATTAAAACTTCGGTTTCGTATTCGCCAAAAAGATCAGAAGGAATACGCATTAGGACGTTGTTAATCGTCCTTTCCGCATTGTAAGCGACTATAAAAATTAAAATTTTAAGTTTCTGATCCATTGGTTAATTTTTCTTTTAAAGAATTGTATCCGCATTAGTCTACTACCTTGAATACTTTTATTTTGCTTTCAAGAGATTTTGGGACTGCATATAGTTGAAGCCATGCCGGGATCTTTCCTTTCCAGAGCTGGTGATGAAAAATTTCACCTGAATTTTGAGTTTTATTAATATCTTTGATAAAGAAATCGCCAATTCCACCCTTTGGCCGACCTATTAGTATTGCTTGTATCCCCCTGCGACGGATAATTATATGGGCATCATCCTCCCTTAGTGCGTTCATGACAAAATAGGTATCGAGTATGCCCGATACATTGTGATGTGATGGTGTACCGATCACTTCGTGCGGGGTTTTGTAAAGTAGTAACGGGCCCAGGTATATACTCGTAAGTATTCGATGAGTTTTATTTTTGAAAAATGAATCATCGTTAAGATACTGACAAATTTGAAATAAAAATTTTCTTTCACCTAATAACAGTTCATGTTTATCAGAGTGAAAAGCTATAACAGGCAGAAGTAAAAAACAAAAACAGCAGGTTGCAATTAACAAAACTCTTGATAGAACATTATATGGCCAACGAAAATTTTGAGAGATGAAAGCGAAGGGGATATAGATAGCATAAGAGATAGGGATGAGAGCACATAGTGTAGCGTATGTAATCATTCGGAAAGTAAAAAATGACATAGTAATAAAGGCTATGTTGATAAGCGTTATAAATATCCACGCTTTCCTTTCTTTACCAAAACTACTCCATGCAAGATGAATGCTTATAGGTACTCCAGGCAACGTCATTGCCCAATATGCAATAGGGATTTTCGATAAATTATTAGGTGAAGTAAACAATCCAGTAAACTCACTTGTTTGATTTAAATAGATTAGCTTGATTGTAGGGTCTACTTCGGAAAGGGGATTTTTAAAAAAGAGGGGGAATAGATCGTAAGTCAGCAAAAAGCAAGCAGTAGCTCCAATTATAGCCGCAATGATTCGACCAGTTTTCTTGTCCAGCACCTTTGTGTATTTGCTTGCAAGAGCGACTACGACCCAAAAAGAGGTCGTAGTGAGCCATAGAAAAACATGGACTATTGAGCGACGATCATAGGCAATGGTCATTAGCTCATCGTATCTTGTATCAATAAGAATCGTTATAAAAGTTGTTGAGAATAAAAAAAATGAGAAAAGAATGTTCTTGCTTTGACAGTTCTTTCCCTCAAGCACCCATGCAAGACCAAAGATGGAAAAAGCTATTAGAACCACCACAATGCTTTCGATGCCTAACCAAATTGCGATACCACCTACGATACCACAGATGGAATATTCTTTCCAGTTACCATTCAGGATGGACTTGATAAAAAGAGCTATAAATAAGGAAAAAATAAATATGAGGCTGCCGTGGTGATCAGGTATGTCTGCAATAAAAATGGAATTCAAGTATAGTTGAAAAGGTAACATGATTCCGAAAAGGGATGCACGTACATGTCCAATCAAATCACGTAAACTCCAGAAAAGAACGAGAAACGACAACACATGTAAAACAGGGTTAACAATAATGGCCCACCAGAATAAGGCAACTTTAAAATCAACAAAAATGGATCCGATATATGCACCAGCATATAATATTAAATCAAAGGCTTTTGTCCAGTGAAGGCTTTCGCCGTATGGAGCATTACTGCGAAACAGAGCAGTATCGTAAATATTACCGGTATTATATAAACTTTCGACTCTTAATAGATGCCAGTAACCATCAAAATCGCGTATGGTGATTTGATTTAGAATCGCCTCGGAATTATTGATGAAAATGATAGTATGAAATAATAATATTATTATAACTATGAATAAAGGATGATATCCATTATCGCTGTCTACAGGAAATTCAAACTTTATCTTCCTCATATTTTCAAGCTGTCGCTAATGGTTTTTTAGATCATCGAGCTTGAAGGGGGAATAAGCAACCATCAAGCCCCATACCAGTGCAGCCACCACAATGGCGGGACCAAATGGCCATTCGGCTTCGCGACTGAGGCCTTTGAATCGACGCCACACCAAATACCAGACCACGGTACCCACACTGGACCACAACACCATGTAAAGCACCCCGACAACGCCCCACCAGGTGGCTAGTGCGGCCAGGAGGTTGAGGTCACCGGCACCGATACCACTTTCGCCTTTGATGCGCTGAAACACCCAGGCAAGCCCGCCCATCAAGCCCAGCATCACGGCGGCAGATGTTGCACTGACAAACAGAGTTTGCGAGGTAAGCCCGACATAACTGCTGGCCAGGCCTCCCACCCCCAGCGGCAAGACAACCCAGTCTGGCAACAGAGTTGTGTCCCAGTCAATCAGGGCGAGCAGCACCAGAGTGCTGACCAAACTGGCCCATGGTAGCACGGCCCAGAATACCGGGTAACGGGCAGTGTCGGCTGCATAGTACCACAGGCCGGCGTTGACCACAGGCACCCAAATGCGTCTGGCCAGCGGAATAGGCTGCTCCAGGCCGCCTCCGGGACCCTGCCATGCGTTCAGGGAGGCTTGGGGGCAATGCAACACTTTGCACGGAATGATGCGGGCCAAGGGTACCAGCCACAGGCCCACCCACGCACCGGCCAACAACCATGGCCAGTGTGCCCAGAGGTGAAGCAACATGCAACTGAGACTCATGATCGCGAGGGATTATTTTTTAAAGACTTCCATGATCTTGATGGCTGCCGGCCCCAGCAGCACAATAAAAAGCGTCGGGAATATAAATAAGATGAGTGGTACCGTCATTTTGACGGGGATTTTTGCGGCCATCTCTTCGGCACGTTGGGTGCGGCGTGTACGCATCATATCTGACTGCACACGCAACGATACGGCCAGGCTGGTTCCAAATTTTTCGGCCTGTATGAGCACGGAGACAAGGTCTTCCAGATCTTCGAGGTGTGAGCGCAGTGCCAGGTTGTGCAAGGCTTCAATGCGGGTTGAACCAGCGCGCATTTCGAGGGCTGAGAGGGAAAACTCCTGGGCCAGGTCGGGGTTGGTGTTAGCCATGTCGTGCGATATGCGAGCAATGGCAGCGTCTATGCTCATGCCCGACTCGGTGCAAATAACCATGAGGTCAATCATGTCGGGGAGGCTGTTGCGCATGCGTTCGATACGTTTTTTAGTGATTAAGCGCAGCAATATTTCAGGCAGGTAGTAGCCCGCTGCGGCTGTGAGCAGCACCCAGAAAAGGCCAAGAGCGAAGGAGCTTTGAGGCTGGATAAAATGCAGTAGTATAGCCAGCACCACCGGCAGCACCAGTGTGAGCAAGGTTTTAACGGCAAAATAGTACTGAGGTGCGTTTTTGTTGCGAATGCCGGCTTGCAAAAACTTGAGCTGAACGTTGGAGCTTTGCCACCCTTCTTCCGGAAGCGAAAGTTTTGAGAGGATGTTGATAACGGCGGCTACGTTGTGGGTATCGGCTGGGGCCAAGCCTTGGCGAACGATTTGAACGAGGTTTTTTTTGAGGGAGTTGTCGATCACCCAATTGTACAACGCGAGCACAACCGAGGCGACGGCGGCCCCTGAGAGCACGATGGTCAAAATTTGCAGGATGGCTTGCATGATAATTGTGGTTAGGGTTAAACCTTGATCTGGACGATGCGGTTGAGCAGAAAGAAGCCAACGGCCATGAGTCCAGCAGCGATAAGGATGAGGGTCTGGCCTTGGGGAGTGGTCCAGAGTACCGACATGTAGCCGGGACTTATGAGCGAGAGGATACCGCCGAGCGCAAATGGTATACTGCCCAATACCCATGCTGACGCGCGCCCTTCGGCTGCGAGTGTGCGCATTTTGCCGCGCAGTTTGACGCGTTCGCGCACGGTTTTGGCCAACCCATCGAGTAGTTCGGTGAGGTTACCACCAGTTTCATGCTGAATCATAAGGGATATGACAAAGAAATTGATATCGTTGCTTTGAACGCGATCGGCGAGCTGGCCGATGGCCTCTTTGAATGAGATGCCGAAGGAGATTTCATCGAAGACGGTTTTGAATTCTTGACCTATGGGGTCCGCGAACTCCTTGCCAACCATGCCGATGGCCGAGGTAAGGCTGTGGCCGGCGCGCATTGCGCGTGAGATATAGTCGAGCGTTTCCGGGAGCTTGTCTTCGAAAGCTTTGCGGCGTTTGTTGGCCTTTCGAGATAACCACAGAACCGGCATTCTGCCGATTGCGATGGCCAGAACGAGCAGAAGCAAGAAATTGATTTTGAGCAGAAGACCAAACACTAAAACAACTATACACAAGGCGAACATTAGGCCCATTATGCGCACGGCAGAGAGCTGGCTGTGGGCGCGTTGAACCAGGGTTTCGAGTTGCTCAAACGCTTTGAAGCGTAAGCGTAGCGAAGTTTCGAATGCACTGTCCTGCAAGCTGCCGAGGCTTTGCTTGCCCGGGTGAACGGCGTTGTGGATGGCCAACAATCGTTTTTTTTTGATTTTGTTGCGGCGGTCAAAAAAGTTGCCCCACACCACATAGGCCAGCAGCAAGATCAACATGACTGCCGCAAAAACAAAAAAGGGTAACAAAAATGTCATCATGATGTTGCTCGTAGGTTAGTCGTTGGCATCAGAGTCGAACATGCCCTCACTAAGGCTGATGCCATAGGTGCGAATTTTTTCAGATACATTGGGACGCACGCCCGTGGCTTTGAACACTCCTTGCACCGTTCCGTCCGGGTTCGTGCCGGTGCGCTTGTAGCTAAAGATTTCCTGGGTGGTAATGACGTCGCCTTCCATGCCGATGATTTCCTGAATACTCGTGATCTTGCGGCTACCGTCAGTTATTCGTGAGATTTGGACGATAATCTGAAGCGACGAGGAAATAAGCTCGCGCAGAGCTTTGCTGGGCAGGCTGATGCCACCCATGCCCACCAGGTTTTCAAGCCGGCCCAGCGCATGACGCGGGCTGTTGGCGTGAATGGTGGTGAGCGAGCCCTCGTGTCCGGTGTTCATAGCCTGGAGCATGTCGATCACCTCGGCACTGCGAACCTCGCCAAGCACGATTCGGTCGGGCCGCATGCGCAAGGAGTTTTTCACAAGTGCACGCATGGAAATTTCGCCTTTACCTTCGATGTTTGGCTGGCGCGTTTCGAGGCGAATAACGTGATCTTGCTGAAGCTGCAGTTCGGCAGTGTCTTCGATGGTGACGATGCGTTCGGTGGTCGGAATAAAGCCCGAAAGAATGTTGAGCAGCGTCGTTTTACCCGAACCAGTCCCCCCGGAAATGATGATGTTGCACTTAACTTTAACCAGAGCTGACAACAGTTCATCCATGGCTGGCGTGAGTGTGTTTTTTTGAATAAGGTCGTGCATTTGCATGGGTACAACCGCAAAGCGCCTAATGGTGAGGACAGGACCATCGAGAGCCAACGGCGGAATGATGGCGTTGATGCGCGACCCATCGGGCAGGCGGGCATCGGCCATTGGGCTGGATTCATCGATGCGCCGCCCAACATGAGAGACTATTTTGTCGATGATTTTCATGAGGTGTACGTCGTCGTTGAAGCGGATGTCGGTGAGTTGAATGCAGCCGCTTTTTTCGACATAGACCTTCTGGTAACCGTTGACCATGATTTCAGAAATGGAGGGGTCGGCCAGCAAGGGCTCCAAAGGGCCCAGACCCATGATTTCGTTTTTGAGGTCGGCCACCACCTGGGCGCGCTCTTGTTCATTGAGCCGGATATCGTCTTCTTTGATGAGCGAAAGAAGCAAAACCCCAAGCTCGTTGCGCAGTTGCCCGGGGGTCATGCTTTCGATGGCGTTAAGGTCAATGCGGGTGAGCAGCTTTTGGTGCAACTTCATTTTAGCCACGTAATAGTCACCCCCTGGGGATGCATTGACGGTTATCGCCGGCGCTGCGTCAGGCGAAGCTGGAGCCGTCACCTCGTGAGGTTGTGACTGCGTCTCCGTGGTTGCAGTCGACGATGCAGGGGGAGCTAAAGTCCCTTTTGAAGAGAGGTTCCAGCGAGCAATTTGCTCTTTAAGCGTTGCCATAACGAGGAGCGTTTACGACGACTGCTGCCCGTGAGGTGTGCTGCCCAGTCGTCGATGGTTTTGGAAAATTTGGATTTTGGGTCAACCTGCAAGAAGGGCTTACCAAGCAAAAGGGATTTTTGCACCGCTTCCGGGTCAGAGGGAAAGCGTCTGTCAATTTGCCTGCCGATGACTTTCTCGATTTCGGAACCAGAAATGTTAACACCTGAGTCAGCACGGTTGAGGATGATTTCGATACGGGTGGTGGGTTTTTCAAATTCTTTCCAGAGTTCGAGTAGTTGTCCCGCCCGGCGCAGCGATGGCAGCGTTGGAGTCAAGACGATGCAGAGTTCGTTAAGGTGCTCGAGAAGCCAAATGTCAACTTGATGGAAAGAGGTGCCAAAGTCAACCACAATGTAGTCGTAAAAGGCGGTAGCAATGTGAATGAGTTCGCTCACGCGCTGGGGTTCGATTTGAACGATTTTTTCGAACGTGGCTGGTGAGGAAATGAGGTCGAGCTTTGGGCTGAGGTGCTGCACCATGCTGTCGAGCAGCGACTGGTCGATCCGGTCGGATTGACTGGAGATATCAGCCAAATCTTGAAGGTGGATATCTCCGGAGAGGTACATGTCAAGGTCGCCAAAGGGTAAAGAAAAATCGATCGCCAGCACACGGGTACCTTTTCGGGGATCTTGAGAGAGAGCAAAGGCCAGGTTGGCCGCTATGAAAGAGCTGCCATCTCCACCCTTGGAAGAAACAAATCCAAAAACCCGACCCTGACTAATAATGCTGGCGCGTCTGGCACGAAGATGAGCGCGTTCGATAACTTGTTTCAGGGTTTCGGGGGTGCTGTCGACAATGACTTCACGCACTCCAGCGCGCATAAGCGATAACAAAATTTCAGGCGGTGCTTGTGGGCGCAGAACCACGATGGCGGTAAGCGGTAGAGCAAGGCAGAGTTTCTCTACCTCATGCATGTAATGAGGGGCTGTGGGGTCAAAACCTACGAGAAATACGAAGTCTGGTTTTTGGGCTGTGAGTTTGCGCTCCATGTCCCCTTGCTCACCCACCAGTCGGGTCAGTTGGTGTTGACCCAGCTCAAGTTGTTTATCGGGAACCTCCCAGGGGTGGGGAGAATATGTAAAAATGTTCATGCTATTGTACCAGTATGGGTGGACTGTAGGCGCCAAGTGGCAAACCGTTGCCGTTGCCGGTGCCCAGGTCAGTGGGGGCGATTGGCACGTTGTTGATGAAATAACCCGTAATATTTTTTATCGTCTGTTTTATAAAATCCTCCAAAGGAGCTACGAGAAATTTACTCCTAAATCTAATTATTCAACCAACTGCACATTAGTTCCTGGCAACGATAGCGATGTTATTGGATAATTGGTTCTATCAACTTTAAAACTGCTACCGTTTATATTTATTTTTTTACCTACAATAGAACCATTTACCGTAATGCTACTACCATTGATAAAAATGCTGCCATTGGGGGCGTACAATACCCCATTTAGGGCATAACTACCACCATTAAGAGTTATATTGCCGTTTTTAGAATAAAAGCATACCTGACTGTTGCCTGAGGCCGCACCACTGCCATTTATAGTAATATTGCCATCTGCCATAACAGCTCCTGTAGCGGTAAATGAAGAGCCATTTACCGTGATAGTGCCTGGACTTCCTTGAACGTAAATCGGGTTAGAAGTAATACTGCTTCCATTAATGGTTTTGGAACCGGTATACGTTTGATGAGCTGCCGCTGCCGCTGCGGCTATAGAAGCACTTTGATCCGGCATGGGTATATCTCTTGCATCATTAGGTAATATTGAACCTATATTAAGGTTGCTGCCATTCGTTGTAACTGTTCCTCTTGCTTCTGCAGCACCAGTAATAGTAATCGAACTACCATTGATATCTAGATTTTTATTGGCATGAACTGAACCTTTAATATTATAAGAGCTGCCGTTTATACTCATATTATTTGAAGTGCTGCCTGAAAATATTGCATAGTCAAAAGGACCACCTCCACCAGTTATCGTGGCAACGGCACTGGCTTGAATGACTTTTGGGGCAATACCCAGAATGGGGGCGAAAAACAACGGCAAGGGCCCGTTATTTTGGGTGCCGGAGATAGCAATCGTGACCCGGATCGAGGGGTCATTGTTCCTGTAACCCGTATTAATGGTAGCATCCTGAATCAGGTGGCCGTCATTGGCGAAGTTGCGTCGTGCCACATTCAACGCCGTGGCCGTGGCCGCTGACCAATTGGGATAGCTCCCTGTGTCGCTGAGTGAACGAGCGCCGCCGAGGGCAGCAGCGTCGGCTGCGTTTTGCAGTTCGACCTTGGTCAGGTTGATGCGGGCCAGATCAACCGCCAAAGCGGCAAAGCCAATCAATACCGGCAAGCACAGGGCAAACAAAATAGCGACACCGCCTCGATGGCCATGCAGCGGTTTGATGATGTGGTGTGAAAGTGCCATGGTTATTCGAGCCTCATGCTGGATTGGGCCGAGATTGGAATACTGATCGAAAAAATGTAGAGTCCAGTGTAATTGACTCTTGCTTTGACGGTGAGGATTTTGTCAGTAATCGGATCGGCATTAAAGGTGATAATGGGGGTCATGGCAGTCCCAAAGGAGATGAGGTGGTTACCACAGGCACCAGTAACAGCTGTGGTGGCGTTGCTCTTGATGAGGGTGTTGGTCCGGTTTGCAACGTACTTGGCTCCGGCACGCGCACCCTCACGGGTAGCCATGGTGAGCACGGTTTTGTTGTACAGGGCTAAAGAAAAAGTAACCATCCCGAAGATGAGCATCAGAAATATAGGCAGGATGAGCGCAAATTCGACTAAAGCACTGCCCTTTTGGGATTGAGCGCGCTCCGTTGTTGGGGCATGAAGCCTGTCTGCATCTGCGCGCATTGCGCTCATTTTACCCCCCGTGACCCTTCAAGCTTTCCGTCGATGAAAAGCTCTTTTTGAGTAGGCGCGGCAAACCTGTCTGTGGGGAGCACCGGCGCAGAGGCGCTGGCTTTGACCAGGGTTGGTCGAATTACAACCATGAGTTCGGTCGTTTCAGAACTCTTCTCGATGCGTCGGAATAGTGCGCCGAGAAGGGGAATGTCACCCAGCAAGGGCACTCTCTGTATGTCTTCGGTAAGTTTTTCGCGCAGAAGACCGCCAATAACGAGATTTTCACCCTCTTTCATTTGGACGCTGGTGGAAGCGTAGCTGATTTTAAAGGAGGGTAAATTGTTTGCTGTTCCGGCAGTGACAGGTACCAGGTTAGGCTCAGAGACCTCAGGTGCAACCTTGAGCAAAATACGACCACCATCCAGTACGATGGGCGTAAACCGCAAACCAACGCCATAGGTGCGTTCGACGTAGTCGACCGTACCGTTGGAGCCGACCGTGGGCGTATAAATTTTGCCGCCAACCAGGAAGTACCCCTCTTGACCGCTCAAGGCGACAATGGTAGGTTCTGCCAGGATTTTAATCAAACTGTTTTTGCGCTGGGCTTCAACCTGGAGCCGGTTGCCATGCAGAAAGAGGTCAAGCGTGGCGTTGCTGACAAACCCTGAACGGAAGCTGCCTTGGATATTGCCTGAGCTTGGCGTCCAGCCGAGGCCCAACGTTTCGAGGTATGACTTTGAAACTTCAGCAATATGGACTTCGAGGCGGACTTGTTGCGAGTCGCGGACTTTGAGGAGGTTGACCACGCCAGGTATGTTGGCAGATGCCGCTGAAACCGGGGCTGAGGCTGAGGCTGAGGCAGAAGCAGAGCTGCTACCGCCCATGCCAGATATGGTGGTTGCCGCAGAGCCACTGGCAGAGGCACTATTCGCCAGGGTCGTTTCGGGGTTGACTTCCGGTACCGTGCCACCCATATACGATTTTACCAGGCGGTAGGCGCTTTCTGCAACCAGGGTGTTCGACACCGTGCCGGCCAGTACCAACGCTGGCCCCCAGGCAAAAATCTGAATGTCGGTCTCATTGGGCAAAACGACTTTCAACATGACTTCTATGGGGTGGATATTACGGCTGACTTGCAACGGTGTGGAGGTGAAGTTGCCTTTTTGATCCCAGACAACAAGATTGGTTGCGCCTGTTTTTTTACCCAGCAGATAGAGTTCGGAAGGGTTAATGATGATATAATCGGCCACCTCCGGGTTGCCCACGGCAACACGTGTAATGGGTCGTGCGAGCCGGTAGACCCTGGATTCGCCCACAGGCACAAGGTAGATCGAGGGAGAGGCCATTGCGCTCACGCTTACGGTGCCAGCAAGAAGCGCTACAAAAGCACTCATCCTAAAGGTAAAACGCATTAGACATATCAAATTCATGTGCATGTAGGTTAGGGTGTGACAGCAGTTTGGCGGCTGGCGCCACGAATTTCTTCGGGTCCATGGCTTTGACGCAACGGTGCCGCCACAGTCTGGGTATCCGGTGGCGCTGATGCAGCCGTCGAAGAAGTGGCAGCATCAGCGGGCCGTGAATTCATAATATCCTGCAGACGCACTCCAGCGGAGTTTATGACGCTGGTGTCGAATTCGTTGCGCAAGACGAGAGCAAGCTTCCCGATATTGCGGGCCAGATCAAGCTTTTCTGATTCAAGCGGCGTAAGCTCAAGGGTTACGGCATTGACCACTTTTGGCTCATCAGGATTTGCTGTGGTTTGTTGGGCCACAGCCAACACTTTGATGCGCGACAGCACTGTTCGCGAAAAAGGCTCTTGGTTGGCGTCTTTGCTGCTAACCAAAACATCCACGTAGCTACCCGGAAGGGCAAATCCAGCAACAGCAATCACCTCGGTTACTTGAATTGTAATGGCGCGTTTGCCCTCCGGGATGGTCGAGGATAAGCCTCCCGTTGCTGTTTTAGGGGCCAATTTGCCAAGTAAAACAGGCTCACCCGGGATCATGGAGACGCGGGCAATTCGACCCGCCACGTCAGTTGTGCGAGTTGATACATCTCGGGGAACGGTCGAACTTGGCCAATCGATGGCCTTGATTTGATCAACCGTAATAGCTTTGCCTGCTTCGATGGGCTGCTCAACGATGACGACCCTGGATACGGAGGTTTGAGCATCGTTCATCCAGCGGGCTGCGATAAAAGCTGCCATCGCACCCAGAGTGAGGGCGATGGCAAGAGCAAATACTGGTAGTTTCACTGCTTAAGCTGTAAAAGAGTTATTACTATTAAGCAGCATTATTGAGTGCCGTTGCAACAGTATTAAAAAGGTCAATTATCGCATCTCTAAGAGGACCAAGAGCTACAATCACACCAACAGCAACCAGAGCGGCAATCAAGGCGTACTCAATCATCGTTACGCCTTTTTGTGATTTGATAGAGAAGAACTTTTTCAGCATGGCTTTATCTCCCAATGATATTAGTAAATCGTTACCCCCACATAAAAACCCCCGCCTTGTGAGTGCGGCCTTAGTTCATATCCACTTATTGGGCGGGAAACCTATTAATACGCATATAATGAGATTGCAAGTGTTACAATGGTAATATATGTAAAAAAAAAGTGTAAAGTCAAGAGCAATAAATTGATTTAGGCCCTTTCAAGCCAACGATTTCTATCGTGCATGGCGGCCAAAGAACAAATTGCTCAGCTCATCATGGAAGCCCTCAGTCCTGATACACCACGGGATCCGGCGAGTCGATCATAGGATTGAGACGAACCGCCAGTGAAAAAAGATAGGGGTAATCCTCCTTGAGATGCTGCATATAGAGGATCCATTCCCGTATCAGATGACCAAAAACCCGCTTTATGTCGCCATTGATGTGCTCTTTGTCGCTCGGAGGAAGACGATCGAACGACTGCCGGGCCCCGAGCTCTTCCGTGATATGAAACGCTGCCCAGAGCAGGTCGGTAAAATTTTCATGCTCAAGCAGATTCTGGTTTTCCAGCAGGCTCAACAGGAAGCTCCGTTTTCCGGCCATGAACTGCTTCAGGCCGGGGAGGGCGTCACTATCGATGTTGATCCTCTGGTTGCTTTGGCGCACATACTCGAGCGCCGCGTCAAAATCTTGCTTTTTCCATGATACGGTCATACGCAGGCGGCTTTTCAGCTCTTCGCTTCCCGTCACGTGTACCGACAACTCTTTTATCAGGTGGTTGCCGAATTCACTGAAAAAGACGCCGATGACCATGTTCAGTTTTCTCATTACCCGCTGGCGCTCCCTTTCTTTGAGCACCCTTTCGAAGAGGATTGTGACGACAATGATGTAAATGGGCAGGAAGGCGAGATTGCCGAGAAAGCTGGCTGATATTTCCCTGAAGTTGCCGGAAATACTGAAGTCAATACCATAAAGGGCCAGCGAGATGCCAAAGAGGGCGGACACCGTCCACACCTTGTTCATAAAGAGTTTATTAAACATGAATACCGGGTATTTTAATTGGAACCAACTAACCAACCTTAAATATCTTGTGCGTCATTAACAAACCGGCAAAAACATTTCACCGTTCGCTAAGAACAGAAAACCCCTGAGTTATGCGTGTTATATGTTATATGAGTATCAAATACAGGTGTAGCGCTCCATTACTTCAAGAATCTGATCGACCTGGAGTATCAATAACATTGCAATCCAAATAGGCGTGATGTGCGGGCGGGGAGGCTTGAGTTTACACCTTCACCTCAATAATATCATCCCACCGTGTCGTATACTTTGCTGACAGCTTCTCCTGATTTGGCTTCCAGCTTTCTGAGTTCTCTGCTGCCAGGTGCACGGCTCCGCTGCCGTAGCGCTGATTAATCGCGTCCATTACCTGCATGATCTTTTTGTCGGGTTCCGGTGCTGGCGCTTCTTCCGCAAAGAGCGACAGGGTTGTGCTGCATGCTGCTTGCGGCATGATTCCGCTGACGAGCACGCCGGCTTTCTTGTAGCTTTTGCCTTCCTGAAAGATGCCGTCAAGCATGGTCTGGGCTGTTTTCAGAATGGTCATGGTGTCACTGGTTGGCCGTGGCAGGGAAGCCGTTCTGGTTCCCCAGTAGCGGTCGCACGACTCGTCGAACGGGCTGGTAGAGATAAAGACGGTAAGCAGGGAGGCAACGGCCTGCTCTTTGCGGAGCTTGAGAGCGCACTTGGCGGCGAAGGTTGCCACGGCTTGCTGCAGCTCTTCGCGGGCGGTAACGCTGCGGCCGAAGGAGCGTGAGGTGCAGATGCTTTGCTTTGCGGGCCGCACCAGCTCCATTGGCAGGCAGGATTGGCCTTGCAGTTCAGCCTGTATTCTGGCGCCCACGATGTGCAGGTGCTTTTGCACCCAGGCGGCAGGCGCGGCGGCCAGGTCAGCGGCGCTCTCGATCCGCTTTGCCTGCAACAGCTTGCTCCACTGCCGCCCGATGCCCCAGATATCTTCAACCTTTGTTCGTTCAAGTGCCGACTGGATTTCGGCTTCGCTGTTGAGTATGCAGACGCCCAGATAGTGCGGGTTCTTTTTTGCCAGCCGGTTAGCCATCTTCGCAAGTGTTTTCGTCGGCGCCATGCCCACACAAACCGGAATGCCGGTATGTTGCCGGACGGTCTTGCGAATCAGCCTGCCATATTCCGTGAGGTCGAAGCGCGCAAAGCTCGTCATATCCAGAAAAGCCTCATCGATGGAGTAGACTTCAATTTCCGGAGCAAGGGCGGCAAGCGTCATCATCACCCGCGACGACATATCGCCATAAAGGGGATAGTTCGAGGAGAAGACCGCAACCGCATGCGATTGCAGCAGCGGGCGGCACTTGAACTCCGGCGTGCCCATCTGGATGCCCAGCGCTTTGGCCTCTTCCGAGCGGGCAATAATGCAGCCATCGTTATTCGATAGCACAACGACCGGGCGCAAGCGCAAGGTGGGATTGAATACCCGTTCACACGAAGCATAGAAGTTATTGCAGTCAACAAGGGCAAACATGGGGGAGATCTCCAGCGGGCGGTTACCCGGGTTTGTGAATCACATAAGCAACAATGCCCCACACCAGAAAATCATTTTCTTCAGTGATTTTGATAGGCTTGAACTCAGCATTGGCCGGCATAAGATAAACGCCCTCTTCCCGCACAGAGAGTCGCTTCACCGTAAACTCGCCATCAAGATAACAGACCGCAATAGAGCCCTCTTTCGGCTCAAGGGCCTTATCGATCACCAGCAAGTCACCATCCTGAATGCCCGCATCAACCATCGAATCGCCTTTTACCCTCGCATAAAAGGTAGCGGCAGGGTGTTTGATCAACTCCTTGTTCAGGTCAAGGGCAATCTCCACATACTCTTCAGCAGGCGAGGGAAAGCCGGCCGCAATAGCCGTACCGGAAAGCGGCAGCTCAAGCAACGTTGTAAAATCCGGAGTGAAAAAGTCCAACACCGGGCCGGAATGCAATCTTGTGAGTCTCATCGTAGTTCAGTGGTTTCATTACCGGAATATACATCGACCATTCCATATCTTTCACCGCCGTTCTATATTACCGGATAGAGAGGATGTTGAGTAGGGGCATTTGATAACGGAAAACGAGGGGGAAGCCAATAACCGCACGGGCTGAATCGTTAGTCTCGAAAGCCTATTTAGGATCGGCTGCAGTTGCTTGGCTTGCGTGCGTTTATTTTAGGGAACCTCCCCGGTATAGAAATAAGGCAACCGCTTCGTTGGTTCTTATGGCCTGTTTGACAGCTTCAGTATTTCGGCTGCACCGCAACAGCGTTTTCCACGACCGGAGATGTTTGACCTGATGAAAGTCAGAGTTGGCGATGTAATTGAATTTTTTTAACCCGACAACATTGAAAAGATCATCCCTGTTTGCGACTTCCCATGCATCAAACTTCAACGCAAACCGATCCTGATTAGTCCAGAGATACTCGGACGGTGCTTCACCGGAATGGTTACGAATATACGGGTGGCAAGCAATAGAAATCCCGCCTTGAGCTTTAATTTCATTCAGGATATCTTCAACTCCGAGATCCGGGCTGATATACTCTTTGTTATCAAGCGCAAGAATGTGATATTTTGAGGTATCGTTAGTGAGCTCAATACCGGGAATAACCAGCATCTTATAGGCTTCCCATGCATAACGGGCGACATTCCAGAGCTCTCGCTGATAATGGATAAAGTCTTTTTTTTCAATACTGCAATGATTTCCATACGCTTTGTTTGCCTGTAACAAACTCTTGCTGTCAAGTATATGGTCTGTTATAGCTATGACATCAAACCCGGCTTCACCATACAACTGCACAACATCCTTGATTGACAAATCCCCGTCACTCCATGTTGTATGAATATGGAAATCGCAATACAACCACTCCATCTTAGGTTTCTTTTTAATAGTATTTGGACTGTATTAAGACACATCTGTAAATTTCAGTTTTAAGGTAGCCTAATTTGAGTGAGGTATTCTTCTCTTCATTGTAAACATCATGTAAACTCAATTTTGCATTCCTTCTTCAAAATCAGGAACCTACCCATGCAGGTCTGACAGCGGCAAGGGCAAGAAAAGGTGGGAGACCGGGAGGAGAATGGACGTTGGTCAAATTTTCTTGGTTTTTGCTTTACTATGCAATATTAAGATTCAACTTTAATATTGCATACAATGATTGCACGTCATCTAATGCCGACCCTGCAGCATCGGGGGGCTTATAATATTCTTTTGTAATGCTTACCGGTCCAAGGCAATCAGGTAAAACCACTCTTTGCAGAACGGCTTTTCCTGAAAAACCTTACAGCAATCTGGAGCGCCCCGATATTCGTAATTCTGACAAAATCGGACGTTAAGAGATTTTATTCTTAACAGTGAACTTTGCGGCGGGTTACCTGAATCTGTTTCTTTTTCTGCGGAATCGTGTTATTTTTTGCCCTGAAGCCACTTTACCTCGCGGGTTGTGTGATCTTGAATGGACGTTGCAACATTGCAACATCGATCCCATTGGGTATGAAACAGGTAAAAATATAATGATGACTGTAGTTAAAAAGAGTGTGCCGCAGAGTTCAAAGAAAAATGGGGAACTGCAGAAGATAGCTGTGTTTACTTCAGGTGGTGATGCTCCGGGAATGAATGCCGCAATCCGGGCCGTAACACGTGCAGCAATAGCCAATAAGCTGAAAGTAGTGGGCATCCGTCGTGGATATCAGGGAATGATTGAGGGTGATTTTATTTCGCTGAAATCGTCGGACGTCAGTGGTATTCTTCAGTTGGGCGGCACCATTCTTAAAACTGCCCGGAGTGATGCATTCAGAACTCCTGAGGGTCGTGAAAAAGCGTATCAGCAATTGAAAAAAGCTGAAATTGATGCAGTTGTTGTTATTGGCGGCGACGGCTCTTTTACTGGTGCGTTGAAGATGTCGCAGGAGTACAATATTTCGTTTGTTGGAATTCCAGCCACCATTGATAACGATATGTATGGGACTGATTATACCATTGGATACGAAACTGCGTTGAACTCTGTTGTTGAAGCGGTTGATAAAATTCGGGATACAGCCCGTTCACACGGACGAATTTTCTTTGTTGAAGTGATGGGTCATGAGGCGGGTCTGCTTGCCTTGAATAGCGGCATTGCCTGCGGAGCTGAGGTTATTTTAATTCCTGAATCGAAAGAGCAGGAAGAAGAGTTGACAAAGTTTTTGAATAAAGGGTACAAAGACAAGGAGACCAGCGGCATTATTATTGTTGCTGAAGGCGATGAGACCGGAGGGGCTATGAAAATTGCCGATAAAGTGCGTAAAGAAAATCCGGATCTGGATGTACGGGTCTCGATTCTGGGCCATATTCAGCGAGGAGGGAGTCCAACTGCTAACGATCGGGTGAACGCAACCATAATGGGAGTCGCAGCCATTGAAGCCTTGCTTGATGACCAGAAAAACATCATGATCGGGCTGGCTAACCAAAAAATTGTATCGGTACCCTTTAATAAAGCGGTAAAACTCAATCATAGTATCGACACCAATCTCCTTGATATTCAAAGGCTGATGCAGTCTACGTGACGGGTATCTCCACTCAATAAGGAGCTTGAAGGAGCGGCTTCTCTTCAGTTATTGACCACCGTGACCGGGTCGTTGCGTTGCGACCAGAAAAAAAGGCGTTCGGCGTCCATCTTCAGAAGCCTGATGCAACCATGTGAGGCTGGACGGCCAGGAAGTGACTGCTGATGAATAAAAAACCCTTTATTATAGTTTATTGAAAACGGCATAGGGGCGTTCTCATATTTGATGGAGCGCCTGAACCGTTCTTTGTAGTTGACAAAAAACTTTCCGGGAGGTGTGGGCTTCTGCTTTTTGCCGGAGGATACCGGGCCCCAAAAAAGAAGTTTTCCGCCTTCATACGCTCCAAAATATTGAAGGTCGATAAAAACTCTGATCTCGCGCTCTCCTCTGCTGTCGGTGAGCATGGAGGGAACGGGAGTGTAGAGCATGGCTTTGTTGACATCAACTGGAATCAGCACCTCTTTTCCTGTAGGAAAGTGTCGTTCGTCGATCCGATTGACTTTCATGAAGATGACCCGCACTGTTGAGTCAGTCGTGCATATTTGTGAAAGTGATTCGCCTTTTTTGATGACCCTTTTGATAAAGCCATCAGGGAGTGGGGATAGGCTGACAGCGGGTGCTGCAGTGGCAAGAGGAGATGCATTTGTGCTTTCAGCGGCATATCCGGATAGAGAACAACTTGAGAGACACAATACCATCATTACCAAAATATGGCAAATTGGCCTTTTATGTGATAAAAAAGTTTTCACTGCCGCTGAAAATATCTGTTTTTTGTAAAGCTGTGCCGCTTTTAACCGGGTTATACTTGATGCATAGGTTCAAAAAGTAAGTTGAATGTTGTCCGATGTGCTGTGCAGTCCGATGACTGATGTAATAACCCGCTACTTTATGATACGAAATATTCATATAACGCAAGCTGTATTACTTGTGGCAAAAGGTTTTTCTTCAGGTGCTTGGTGATTCGGGTTATATTGAAAAGTATAAGCCTGCTCGAAATAAGCCGTCACGGCAGAGGGCTATCATTGCAAACAAAGGGGATTCAAGGGAAAGCTGTTTATGAAAATCATTGATCGTTATATCCTGAAATCGCTTGTCGGGCCCTTCCTTTTTGCTTTTGTCACCATTATTTTTGTCCTGATACTCCAGTTTTTTGCCACCTTTGCTGACCGTTTTATCGGCAAGGGGATTGGGTTTAGCGCCATTCTGGAGCTTATTGCGCTGCAGTCGGCATGGATGGTCGGTCTTGCGGCTCCTATGGCCGTTCTCGTTGCGGTCGTCATGACATTTGGGTCACTGACTACTACCTCTGAAATGACCGTATTCAGGGCCTCCGGTATCTCACTTTACCGGCTTATGATTCCGGTTCTCCTGGCAGGACTTTTCCTGTCGCTCTTTGTTGAGCGCTTCAATAATGTTGTGCTTCCCCGAGCCAACTATTATGCAAAATCCCTGATGGTCGACATCGCACGATCGAAACCAGCTTTCGGATTAACGGAAAACGCATTTTCAACCCTTGTGGACGGCTATTCCATATTTGTTCGCAAGGCAGATGACCGTTCAAAGGAACTGAGAGGTATTGTGATCTATGATGCCACAAGGCGGGATAACACGACGATGGTGACGGCCGAAAAAGGCACCATTGACTTCACCGGTGATTATCAGTATCTGGTCATGACGCTGCTCAATGGTGAAATTCATCAAGTACGTCAGCCCGATCACAAAAACTATCGCAAAATCAGTTTCGCGAAGCACCGCTTTGTTTTTGAGTCATCTGGTTTTGGTTTTTCACGCTCTCCGGAGAGTCGGATGCGTTCGGGCGACACAGAACTTTCAGCAAAAGAGCTGCTTGTTATTGGTGATGAATTCAGGAGAAGAATTTCATCATCAGAAAAGTTTATCCAAATACCGCTTGAAAAGATCGGGCAACGCATTGCCGAAAAGAGCCCGGGCAACTCCGGAACGCAAATCAAATTATCTCAATCGGCCGGCAAACTGAATGCTGACGCCGTGGTTTATGTCGAGCGCCAGCTTGCCCGGCTTGACCTGGAACTTCAAAGCATCGAAGCAAACCGGAGCATGTACAACCGCTATATGGCGGCTTATCATAAAAAATATGCACTCTCCCTTGCCTGCTTTGTCTTTGTTTTGGTAGGAGCTCCTCTTGGGGTTTTTGCGAGGCGAGGGGGCTTCGGTGTTGGTGCCGCCATCTCGCTTCTTCTTTTTGTGCTCTACTGGGTGATCATGATATCTGGTGAAAAAATCGCCGAACGGGGACTCCTTGACCCCATGATATCCATGTGGCTGGCCAATATTGTCATGGCCTTTATCGGCATTTCCCTTGTGATCAGTCTGACCGGTGCGGTATTCAATACCTCCCGATAGCGGGAGGAACTGAAAAACAGTTTAGATGCAGTTGTTTTCTGTGCCTTTCTCTTTATAGCCGCAGCAAAGTCCCTTCTTTTTTCCCTTGTCGTCAAGACAGACAAAGGTAATATGCGTACTGAAAGCCATAACCCGTTCACCGGTTTCGATACTTTTTTTGTACACGCGGACGGTGTACTCGATTGATGTATGCCCGATTTTGGTTTTCTCAGTCACAAAACAGAGTATGGAACCACCCCGGATGCTTTTTTTAAACTCCACCTTGTCCATGCCGACGGTTACAAAGTTGCAACCGGGGTAATCCAGAGAGACGGTGATATAGCCAATCTCGTCAATCCATTTCAAAAGATTGCCGCCGAAGAGAAAACCGTAATGATTGAGGTGTTCAGGCAGGACAAGTTTATAAGTTTCCATGGAGATAAAAAATGTAGGTTGAAGAGAGACACAAACTCTCGGGAATCTAAATCGAACAGAAACCATTAACAAAATCCCTCCTCATAAAATTCAACCTACGCCCTGAAAAAGCAAACCAGCCAAAAGAGACTGCTCAATGCGATTTATTTATTCTAACGCCTTCGGTTGGATTACTTTAATTCACCTGTCGCCTACGACTTCGTCAGTTGTCTTAATGCCATTCTCGAATCCCCAGCCTGAGAAGCTATAGAGCAGATATAACGGGCCCTCGTCTCTCACAAGGTCAATGGCATTCTGGCTCAGGGAGGGGCGATCCTGGTGAGTGCCATGATTCATCTCTGTTAAAATTATAGTTTACTTTATAAGACTATAAAATAATAAGTTAAGTACCTTTACATGTTGGGCGAGATGGTTGAATGCTTTTTGCTGTTCATTCTCGTTTTTACTTGGAGACCCGGTGTCATTGAGTTCCTTCTGCTTATCGACAGAGTCATCTATCTTATTCTTCAGGAGAGAGGAATTATTTGTTTCTTCTTTCATAAGAGTAATCTTTTATTGCCTGAAGCAGATAAGACTGATAGACCTGAGTTCTCAGACCGTGACGATATTTTGGGAGTATAAAACATTGTATAATTTATGTAATAAAAAATAAAAAACATAATCCAGGTGTACTATTATTGTGAAATCAGAGTACTACATTTACTATTCAACAGTGCTTCGATTTCTTGGCAGCCAGCAGTTCTCTCTTGCGTTCAGTCAGAATTCTTTTTCCTTGCATGCATCCCCCGAGCAGGATCGCAAGCGTATTTTGTTTTAAAAAAGCCTAATCATGTCGGATTTGAAAAACGCAGGAATGGGGGCCGTCGCTGATCTATCCAGGATGCCGGAAAAGAAGGCGTTTTCGCTCAAGACGCTTCTCAGCTTTCTTGGTCCGGGGTTTCTTGTGACGGTTGGCTTTGTCGATCCCGGTAACTGGGCTACAAATATTGAGGGAGGGTCGAAGTTCGGCTATGAGTTGCTGTGGGTGGTTACCCTTGGTACCCTCATGCTGGTGCTCATTCAGCATATGGCGGCTAAACTGGGAATCGCTACGGGGAAATCGCTGGCGGTCAACATCCGCGATAATTTTTCGAAGCCGGTTAGCGCTTTTCTGGGCGTGAGTGTTGTGCTTGCCTGTATTGCAACTGATGTAGCCGAGCTTCTGGGAGGCGGGATAGGCTTCAGTCTGCTGTTTGGCATACCGCTCTGGATGGGTGCGGTGTTGACGTTGCTTCTTGAGGTGTTTCTTATCATCAGCCAACGCTATCACCGGGTCGAAACCATCATTGTTGGTTTCCTTGGTATTATCACGCTCTGCTATCTTGCTGAGCTGTTTATTGTTCGGCCTGATTGGGCCGCAGTAGCTCCCAGCGTTGTGGTGCCGAGGGTTGGCCGGGAGAGCATTTATGTTGCGCTGGCCATTCTCGGAGCGCTGGTGATGCCGCACAATATCTTTCTCCATTCAAACGTTATTCACAGCAGGGAGTGGGGGATTTCGGAAGAAGAGAAAAGAGAGTTGCTTCGTTATGAAAAGATGGATACCATTGTTGCCATGACGCTCGGGTGGGTGGTCAACTCTTCGATGATCATTGTTGCGGCAGCAGTTTTTTTCAATAATCATGTTTCGGTCAACAGCATCGAACAGGCATCGGCAACTCTGAAACCGTTAGCCGGACCGCTTGCCGGTCTGCTGTTTGCCGTTGCCCTTGTTTTTTCGGGTGTCGGTTCTTCCATTACCTCATCCATGGCGGAAGCTGATGTGATAACGGGTTTTCTTGGCAGGCCGGCGGATCCCCGCACCTTGTTTTACCGGGTTGCTGTCTTTGTTACGGCTATTCCGGCCCTTCTCGTCATTCTCTTGGGTCTGGACACTTTTCGCATCCTGATTATGAGCCAGGTGATTTTGAGTCTGCAGCTTCCTTTTACCCTTATTCCCTTACTGATGCTCTGCCGTAACCGAAAGGTGATGGGCGGTTTCAGAAGCGGGAACGCAGAGTTTATTACGGCCGCTCTTGTTTCTCTGCTTGTGATTGCTCTCAACAGCTATTTTTTTTACACAACCATCACTGGAGGAAACTGAGATGAAGGTTTACCGTGAGATTCTTGTTGCCATCGACTGTTCACCGGTCGATGACTGCCTTGTCGAACAGGTATCGGCTCTTGCCCTTCAGCTTGGAGCCAAACTGCATTTGCTGCATGTCGTTCATTCACATACCCTTGATCAGGAGCGCTTTCTTCGCGCAGAGGCAACCTTGATTCTCGATCGTTACAGCCAAAAACTGCGTGAAGAGGGGATTGAGGTGGACTCGATGATCAAGAGCGGAGAGCCGGAGCGAGAAATTTTGAGAGAAATTGAGGAGCAGAGCTATGATCTGGTGGCAATGGCTGCCCATGGCCACAGTTTGCCGGAAAGAATGCTTTTCGGAAGCGTCTCAAGGGTTATCCGGCAAAATATTTCCATACCGCTGCTTTTGATTAAGCCTGATCGCTGAACAGGCGGTTTGAGGGCTTGACCATCAGAACCTCTTCGCGTTCGACGATTACCTGACCGGGAGCCAGTTTTTTGCCTCGCCGGACATACTTTTTCAGGGTATAGATCACCGGAACCAGTGCGGAATTTTTTGCTGACGAGTACCATGCGGCAATTTCGGCAGCCTGCCGGATCGCAGGGAGATTGCTGAGTGTTGTACCCTTCAGGACACAGTGAGAGCCGGCAGATCCCCGCGCATGAAGCCAGATGTCGTCCGGCTTGGTGTGGCTGAAGGTGAGCAGCTCATTGTTAGCCGCATTTTTGCCGACAAAAAGGGTGATTGATGCCGAGATGTTCACGGTTCTGAACGGCGGTGCGGTACGGATATTTTTCAGCGCCGGTTCGCGTGATTTGCCAGGGTTTCTGCTTTGTTGTTCAATAAAACAGCGAGCCTCTTTGGGGCTTGAAATGCTCTCAGTTTCAGCAAGCAGCGTTTCAAGGGTCTCCTTTTCTTTCCGAAGCCTCTCGTGCCTATCCTCCATTGCCTTAAGTTTGCCTTTGGTTTTTGAGGCTTTTGAAAAATACTCTTCCGCATTTTTCTGCAGCGTCAGCGCTTCTTTCAAGACAATGATTTTATCCGGTGCTCCGGGTTCAAAAATGTTCTCGACACTGATGCTTTTCCGTTCTGTCCGCGGTTGGTAGAGTGCCGCCATGAGCAGGTGGCCGCACTGCTCATAGTTTTTGGCAAACTCATTGAGCAATGCGGGATTGAATCCTTCAAGCGATTTTCGGGTTTTTTCCAGTTGCCGCAACAGTTTTGTACGCAGACCTTTCAGTTCCTCCTTTGTTTCAAGAACGCGCTGCATGGAGATACTGTAATGGGCCAGTCCATCCAGGACGGAGTCGAAAGTACGCTTGGATTTCTCGTCATTGTGCAGCAGGGTGAACTGCAATAGGCCATCCTCTTTTTCCGAAACCCCCGGCTGCGGATCGAGCAGCTCAAAAAATACCGATTGAAAGGCATTGAAGAGGGCTTCAGGGTTATCCTCTGTTCCTGCACGTTTCAGAAGTTCCTGCACCAGTGTTTGGTCAAAGCCCGGAAGATCGGCGGCTATTCTGTCGGCTGTGCTTTTGGCTATGTTTTCAACGTTCGGTTTGTTGTATTTCTCCAAAAAAAGAGCCTTGTTCATGGCCAGAGTTTCAAGCTTTCGCAATATTCCGGGGGATTCTTCATACGGCTGATATGGTTGACCGGCAAGTGTGCTGTTATGCTTGAACGTTTCGATAATGCAATTGTCTCTGACAAGAAAGAGGTTTGTTTTTGAACTGAAGAGTTGCAATACCAGGATAGCTGAATCCTCAAAATAAATATGGATTTCGCGGTCAGTGGGGGAGATGGCAACTCCCGTAACCGGTTGCATGGAGAGCCCGGTCAGCAGGCTTGCAGAATCGCGTGCTTTTTTCTTCAATCCCTCTTTTGTGTAGAGGCAGAGAAATGGAGTATGGGTCAAAACGATAAGGCGGAGGTGCTGGTGGCCAGGCGTAACGAAGTTGAGGGTCACTTCGTTTTTATGCTCCGAATATGCTTCGGTGAGATAACCGCCCGCAAGCCGCTCGTGCAGCTCCATTGCCGCATGGTAAAGGGTAAAGTAATTGCGTAGCATGATTGATGAACCGGTTGCGTAAGCCCGATCTTTTTCTCTATTTTAATGAATATTGTTGTCTGTCACTTTTTACAATGTATTAAAAAACAGGACTATGCAGGAAGAAACGAAGAGCGGATGTTGCTGCTCCGGTGAGGAAGGGAAGGCGGGCGCTGTGGCTGAAAAACGGCTTGGCTGGCATGAATATTTTATGAGTGTCGCTGATCTTATTTCACGCAGGGCAACCTGTACAAGGGGGCACATTGGCGCGGTTATTGTCAGGGAGAACAGTATTCTTTCTACCGGATACAACGGCGCGCCATCCGGGCTTCCTCACTGTAACGACAGCAACTGCCGTATCTACCGAAGTATTCATCCTGATGGCACCGTGGAGGAGAATTGCGTCAATGCGATTCATGCGGAAATTAATGCCATAGCCCAGGCGGCCAAGCATGGCGTGTCGATCAAGGATTCAGATATCTATATTACCGCCAGCCCCTGTATTCACTGCCTGAAAGTGCTCATCAACGTGGGTATAAAAACCATCTACTACGCTAAGCCCTATAAAATTGAGCATATAGACGAACTGCTGCGGCTTTCCGGTATCAGGCTGGTGCAAATTAACCTGCCGGCTCATCAGAAGGAGTGAGGAATGGTGCAGCGTGATGATCTCTTTTTTATGAAGCGAGCCCTTGAGCTTGCCTTGCTGGGTGCAGGCAGGGTGAGCCCAAACCCTATGGTGGGTGCGGTTATTGTTTATAACGGGGAGATTATTGGCGAGGGCTACCATCAGCAGTTTGGCGGCCCTCATGCCGAAGTGCATGCCATTGCTTCAGTTGCTGATGAACGTATGCTTCATCAATCAACACTTTATGTGACCCTTGAGCCCTGCGCCCATTTCGGAAAAACTCCTCCATGCAGCGATCTCATTGTTGAAAAGGGGTTGGCGCGTGTTGTTATCGGTTGCCGTGATCCCCATGTCGAGGTTGCCGGAAAGGGGATTGCAAAGCTTTATGCCGCAGGGATTTCAGTGACCGAAGGGGTGCTGGAGGCTGAATGCGGAAAATGTAATGAGGCGTTTATTAAAAGTCATACGGTCGGATTACCGTTTGTGACTCTGAAACTTGCCCAGACCCTTGACGGCAAAATTGCAACTTCGCTTGGAGCGTCCCGCTGGATTACCGGTGAGGAGTCGAGGAGCGAGGTGCACCGTCTTCGGAGTACCTATGATGCGGTGATGACCGGTGAGGCGACTGTTCGTGCCGATGATGCTCAGCTTACCGTCAGGCATTGTTCCGGGCGCAATCCGCTCAGGGTCGTTCTTGATTGCCGGCTCTGCCTTCCTCTTGAATCAAAAATTTTTGACGCCGAGGCTCCGACTCTTGTTGTTGCATCAACTTCGTTTGCCGGTTTGCCGAAGGTTGCCCGGTTGATGGAAAAAGGGGTGACGGTGTTGTTTGTCGATGAGCATGCCGGGAAGCTGGATTTGCGACAGGTGCTTGCGGAACTTCATAAACGCCGGATTCTTTCGGTGCTGGTAGAGGGAGGAAGCCGTCTGTCAGCTTCATTCATTCGTGAAAAGCTTGTTGATAAAATACTTATATTTATTGCGCCGAAGTTGTTTGGCGGAGACGGCTTGAGCGCGTTTGCGCCTCTTGGTATCAGCATACCGAATCAGGCTGTAAATCTGCGTTTCGGGCTGCCAGAATTTTTTGGTCGTGATGTGCTGCTGGAGGCTTATGTTGAAGCTTAAACCGGAGGGTTATCATCAGAGGAAAGAGGAGTAATATTAAAACGGGGTTTGCAATGGCTAAAAAATATCCAAAAAGGAGACTCCTTATGCTTGACCGTTTTGTAAATAACAGTGATCTTGGAAAGCTGATTCTGCGGGTTTTGGTTGGTACACTTATGCTTTTTCACGGCATAAGCAAGCTTCAGCACGGATATGGAAATGTGGAACAGATGCTTCGTGGCGCCGGGTTTCCGGGATATCTCTCTCACTTGATATTGGTCGGTGAAATTCTGGCCCCGTTTTTCATGATACTGGGGCTCTATACCCGTCAGGCGGCCCTCATTCAGGCCTTCGTCATGATGATGGCAATCTTTCTTGTTCATACCAAAGAGCTTTTTTCGGTATCGCCACATGGCGGATATGCTCTTGAACTCCAGGCATTTTACTTGTTCGGCGCTCTTGCCGTTTTCTTTTTTGGAGCCGGACGTTTCAATATGGCCCGTGGTAAAGGTCCCTGGGACTGATGGCGTCATCATTTTCAGGTGAACGCATTTGCCCCTTTTATGGTTCTCTTTTTGTATTCAATATTTATTACTGTTATTATCATCCTTTTTTAACCTGAAACTATTTCTTTATGGCACAAATTACCTTCAAGGGCACTCTTGTTGAAACGGTTGGCTCACTTCCTGTCAAAGGCTCAGAAGCTCCTTTTTTTTGCTTGGTAAAAACCGATCTTTCTGAAGCGGGACCTGCTGATTTTGCTGGCAAAAGATTGGTGCTCAATATTTTTCCGAGCCTTGATACGTCAGTATGCGCCTCTTCAGTCCGGCGTTTCAACCAAGAAGCCTCATCGCTCGACAACACGGTCGTACTCTGTATTTCCGCTGACCTGCCTTTTGCGCACAGTCGTTTTTGTGAAGCTGAAGGATTGAAAAATGTTGTCACACTCTCTGTTTTCCGCTCTCCTGAATTCGGCCGCGATTATGGTGTTACTCTTGCTTCGGGTCCTCTCAAGGGGCTTCTTTCGCGTGCAATTGTCGTTATCGATGCCGACGGTATTGTGCGTTATACCGAACAGGTGGCTGAAATTGTTGATGAGCCCGATTACAGTGCCGCTCTTAAGGTACTCGCGTAACTAAAAATGTTTACAGGAATTATCAAGGATGTCGGCCGAATTGGGAGCGCGACGCGTAGGCAGGGCGGCCTGCGGCTCAAGGTGCTGTTTGGCAATACCGATGAGTTCGCCAACCTATCGATTGACGAGAGCGTGAGCATTAACGGTGTTTGCCAGACCGTTGTCGCTTTTGGTGACGGGTGGTTTGAGGTCGATACCGTCGAGGAGACCCTTTCCAAAACAACGCTCGGCTCGCTCCGTCATGGCGCTCTGGTGAACCTTGAACGGGCGGTTCGTCCCCTTGACCGCCTTGGTGGCCATTTTGTACTTGGCCATGTTGATTGTGCAGCGGTTGTGCACGAAATCAGGGAGCTGGGTTCCAGCCGTGAACTCTGGATAGCATTCCCGGATGCCTTCAGCCCGTTTATTGTCTCGGCCGGATCGATAACAATCGACGGCATCAGTCTGACCGTCGCAAAGCTTGAACCGCTGCTCTTTGCCGTGGCGGTTATTCCCTATACTTTTGCCCATACGACCATTAACGGTCTTAAAGCCGGTAGCCTGGTTAACCTTGAGTTCGATATTCTGGGCAAATATGTCGCGCGCCAGCTTGGACGAGCCACTTCTTCACCCCGGGCCGATTCGCGGATTGATGAAGGATGGCTTCAGGAAAACGGATTTTAAATGGCTGACACTGAAACCATGCAGTCCGACTTATTCGGCTTTTCCCCTTTACAAGGTTCAGGAGATTATTTTCGGCCTCTTGCTGAACGGGTACGCCCGCGAACCCTGGATGATATGGCCGGACAGGAGCACCTTGTGGGGCAAAATGGGCCGCTCCGAAAATTTCTTGCCGGTGGCCAGATGCCCTCAATGATCTTTTGGGGCCCTCCCGGTTCAGGCAAAACCACTCTTGCCGAAATCTGCGCTTCAGCGCTCAATTACTCTTTTGAACAGCTTTCAGCCATCGACTCCGGAGTAAAGGAGGTGCGCAAGGCACTTGAAAATGCTGAAAAATCGAGGCGTGCCGGACGCAGGACGATCCTCTTTATTGATGAAATTCACCGTTTTAACAAGGCGCAGCAAGACACGCTGCTGCATGCCATTGAACAGGGTCTTATTGTGCTTATCGGCGCAACGACCGAAAACCCCTCTTTTGAGGTCAATGGCGCACTGTTGAGCAGGATGCAGGTCTATATTCTCAAGCCTCTTGGGCCGGATGAAATTGAAATGGTGATTCGGCGGGCCCTGAAAGAAGATTCTCTTTTCAGGGAACTCTCCATTGACATTGCCGACCTTGATTTTCTGCTCCAGTTTTCCGGAGGAGATGCGCGCAAGGCCTTGAATGCTGTTGAAGCGGCCCTCGCTCTTTTGCCCACAGGGGCTAAGGAAATGGTGTTGAATCGCGAGCTGCTTGAGCGAGCGTTGCAGTACAAAGCACCTGTTTATGACAAGGGCGGCGAGAACCATTATGACATCATTTCAGCCTTTATTAAATCCATGCGGGGTTCCGATCCCGATGCCGCGCTCTTCTGGCTTGCCCGAATGATTGATGGTGGGGAAGACCCCAAATTCATAGCGCGGCGGATGGTTATTTTTGCCAGCGAAGATATCGGCAATGCTGATCCCTACGCCATCACTCTTGCTATCTCCGTCTTTCAGGCGGTTGCCATGATAGGCATGCCTGAGGCAAGGATCAATCTGGCCCAGGGTGTCACCTACCTTGCATCTGCTCCCAAATCAAATGCAAGTTATCAGGGTCTCAATGACGCCATGAGTGAGGCCAAAACAATGCAGGATCTGAGGGTTCCCCTTCATTTGCGCAACGCACCGACCAAACTCATGAAAAAGGAAGGGTACGGCGTTGGGTACAAGTACCCCCACAGTTATCCGGCCAACTTTGTTGCGCAGCATTACTTCCCTGAAGGCATGGAGCCAAAAGCCTATTACCGTCCCGGAGATGAAGGTCGCGAAAAGTATATCAGGGAGCGCCTTCGGCTTTTATGGAATGAGCGCTACAAACCTTGATTGTTTCGAAACGGGATGCTCTTTGTATATTATTCATGCAGTTATCTTACCAGCGTGGACACGCAGCATGGAGGCAAGTTTTTTTCATCAAGACAGACCAGTTTATGAACAGGATACGATCGGTATTTTTATTTTTGCTGCTGTTTATGATACTCGCAGCCACTTCGTCCCCTCATGCCACTGCTACTGCCAATGCCGCCGTTGCCGCCTCTCCGGGGGAGACAAGATCAATCACACTTGATGAAGCGGTGCGTATCGGGCTCGAAAGAAGCCGTTCGCTCCAAATCGCCCGCCTTGATCGCGACATGGCCTCTCAGAAAATCCGGCAGACCTGGTCAGAGGTGCTGCCCCAGATTACTTCCGGGTTTACCTATACCCGCACACTGAAGCCCTCCGTTCTTCTTTTGCCTTCAAGCCCTTTTATTCCTTCAGGTTTTCTCGAAACAAGCTCCGACAACGCCGGTCGCGCCACCCTGGATGTCCGTCAGCCGCTTTTCAATCTGTCGGCCATTGCCGGTATAAATGCCGCGGGCATTGTCCGCAAGATGAGCGAAGAGGCTTACCGCAATACCGAAGCGGCCGTTGTCGCCGATATCAAGATATCCTACTTTGATGCCCTTATATCAACAGACCAGTTGCATCTGATTGAACAGAGCATTGCCCGCTGGGAACAATCGCGAAAAGATACCAGGGCGATGTTCCGGCAGGGAGTTGCCGCTGATATCGATACGCTCAAGGCATTTCTCTCGGTAGAAAATCTCAGGCCTGATCTCATACAAGCGCAAAGCCGCGTAGCTATTACCTTGACCAAGCTGAAAAATTCGATGGGTCTGCCGGCCGACAGCAGCGTGGTGTTGAGCGGCAAGTTGGAGCTCTCTTCAAAATCATATCCGCTTGATATTGCCACGGCTTATCGTGAGGCGCTCGATTCACGGCCTGATCTGCGCATGCTTGATCTTCAGGTCAAGGCGGAAAGTCAAAAAATCAATGCCGCCCGTGCCGAGCGGTTTCCAGTGATTTCGGCATTTGGCAAGCTTGAGACGCAAACGGCATTTGACGACAAGATACGGCCATCTGATTCCGTCTGGCCGGCATCATCTTCCGTAGGACTTCAGTTCACCCTCCCGATTTTTACCAGCTATCGCATAAGCGCCCAGGTTGAACAGGCCCGGATAGCGCAGCTTCAGACCCGTACAAGGCTTGAGGATCTCAAGGCTAACGTCAGGGCTGAAATAGAGGTAAGGGTTTTAAACTACAAAGAGGCGCAGAAGAGAATCGAAGTGCAGTCTACAACCATAAGCGTCGCAGAGCGTAGCTATAAAATATCGCTTCTGCGGTTCAAAGAAGGTATCGGCTCCCGTCTTGAGCTGACCGATGCCGAACTGCAACTCAACAAGGCAAAAACCAACTATCTGCAGGCCATATACGACTATCTCGTTGCAGGCACCCAGCTCGAAAAAGCCCTCGGACGCTTGGGGGTCGAGGTCGCTTCAAAGGGTTGATTGACGGGAACAGTAATCAATGCTTCTTATGCTATTGGTTGGTAAATTTAGGTTATATGGTGAAATGCTGCAATTTTGTGTATGTGGCCGCACCGGATTTATTGCTTGTTCTTGGAGTGCAATCAAATACTCTTTCTTACAAAATATACCAGGCTTGATGCTTTCAGTGGCAGAACCGCTCCGACAACTGCGGCTGCGATCCCTTTCAGCAGTGCAAATCCCAACTGCGGAGCATGAAATCCTTTTCGCGCGATTTTGCAGCGCAGTTTTTCGCTGTGCAGGGTGTTGTAGATTGAGTCGGGGGGGTAGGGTTGGCGATGGACAACTTTCAGGTTATGCTGTTCAAGCAGTTTTTCAAGGGTTTCGGGCACAAAGTGGTAGAGATGGCGCGGGGCATCCCAGGCTATCCAGTTTTCCTGATAGTGTTTTGCATCATAACTTTCAGGGTTGGGCAGGGCAATAATGAGCACTCCGTCCGGTGCAAGCTGTTGAGCCGCATAATCCAGTGTTTCGTGGATAGCGTGAATATGCTCAAGGGTATGCCACAAAACGATTCGATCAAACCTTATTTCTTCGTCTGCGGCATCGCCTGATGATGGATAAACCTTCAATCCAAAAACAGTCCGGGCATACTCCGCAGCTTCAGGCTCAGGCTCGACTCCGGCCAGATTCTGAAGCGGGATTCTCTTTTTCTGGTGGAAATAGTTCAGGAGATCTCCCGTGGAACAGCCGATTTCCAGTATGCGAAGTTGCCGCAGGGGTTTTGAGGCTCCCCGCAGGATGAGACCGGCCCGGTAACGAAGCAGAAAGCGTCGGGCGGCAAGGTAGGCTCTCTGTGCTATAGTTGCGCTGATTTGCGCATGCAGGTGAGGGTCATATTGCCCCGTATGGTAATGAACGGATATTTCAGAGCTGTCGGGACGCGGATTGAGCATGATGAGCCCGGAGGCGCACGAACGCATTAACGTCCATCGCTCTTTTCCTGTAGCATCAAAACGGTCGGGTACCTGGAGCAAGTGGGTGAATTCGGCGGAGCCGCTTATCGGGCAGGGAGCGGTTTCCATTGAGCAAACAAGACTATTGTCCTTCTGCCTGGGTAAGATCAGTAAACGCTTTTCTCAGGTTCAGATAGGTCGAGCGCATATCATTGCTGAGGACTTTTGCGTCGGCGAGGACCGGCATGAAATTGGTGTCGCCCTCCCAGCGTGGGACGATATGGAAATGAATATGGTTATCTACGCTTCCGCCAGCAACGCGGCCAAGATTGGCGCCTACATTGAACCCTTGCGGCCGTAAGGTAATTTTCAAGGCTTTGATGGAGAGATCGGTAAGCTCCATCACCTCAAGTTTGGTTTCTTTGTCGAGCTCTGAAAAGTCGGGTGTCTGCTGGTAGGGTATTACCATGAGATGTCCGCAATTGTAGGGGTAGAGGTTCATGATGATGAAGCATTTTTTTGCCCTGTAGAGGACAAAACGCTTTTCATCTTCTTCCGGAGGAATATCGGCAAAAACAGATTTACCGTCTTTACCGGCAGGCTTGTCTTCCTTGAAAGATTGCATGTAAACTTCACGCCACGGTGAATACATTCTGTTCATGAAGAAGTCGTCCTGCTAAAATTGCCTGGATTTGAGAGTCGTACCAAAGATGGGAATCGAACCCACACGAGTTATTCACTCACTGGATTTTGAGTCCAGCGCGTCTACCAATTCCGCCACTTTGGCCTGTTTTTGAGCGGTGCGAGAGAAGGGAATCGAACCCTCACGCCTCACGGCACTAGTTCCTAAGACTAGCGTGTATACCAATTTCACCACTCTCGCAGTACAGACTAAGAATATACGTGGTTTTTGTTCTAATAAAAACTATCTTTCAAGATACTTTTTGCGGCGTATGACGCTAACATTTTCATTTCGGTTTATACGTTTTGAGCCTATGCCGTTTAATTTCCACCGTGTTGCAAACGTTATTTCCTGGGTTATAAGTCCAATTGTCGTTGCGCCAGCAGTCTATATTGCGATTGTCATGCTTGGGTGTGCCGGCGACGTAAAAAGCATGTCCTATTTGATGGTGCTTTTTCTTTCCAGCACTATTGCCCCCATCCTTCTGATTTCCGGGCTCAAAAAAATAGGCAGGATTTCTGACTACAATATAACGTTCCGTGAGCAGCGCTTTTTACCCTTGCTGGTGCTTATCGCCGTCAATGCTCTTGGCTACGAGTTTATGAAGCAGCTAAACCCGCCGCGGCTTCTTACTGGCATCCTGCTTTTCAATGCGGTCAATACAGTCTTTATTTTGCTGGTCACTCTTCAGTGGAAGATCAGTATTCATCTCTTTACCTTTTCTTCATCTGTCGGCCTGCTTTTTATGCAGTTCGGGGTTGTCTCGTTATGGCTGCTGCTTCTTGTGCCGCTGCTCATGTGGTCGAGAATTGTTCTGAAAGCCCATAATTTTATGCAAACCCTTGTGGGCGCTCTGGTAGGTTTTGTTTTGACTGTTGCGGAGTTGCAATGGTGGCAGGGACTGTGAACAGAAAGAAATATGCCGTTGTTGTTACTACATACGGAGAGGTGGAAAAGGTTACCGTCAAAAACCTGTGGCCCTGCTCAAGGAAAATCCTGAAAGTTGTTACCCGCCAGATTGTTAAAATTCCGACAGCAATGATCTATTTTATTGCTGATTATCGTTCAACAAAGCATTATTTCAACTGGAAGCTGAACCGTTACCGTTCATCTCTCCTTACCATCAACCGGGCCCAGACCCGCACACTTGCTGATTTTATTGCGGCAAGCGGCAACACGTTGCTTTCCAGAGCAGAGGTAAACGTTTTTGACGCCTATTATTTTGTGCCGCCCTATCTCGATGATCTGCTGCCGCAGTTGCGCCAGGAGTACGACGGGATTGTGGTAGTGCCGATGATACCGGTTGAATCGGCATTTTCATGCGGTGTGGCCTGCCAGATGGTTCTCGACCTTTATGGCGACAGTACCTTTGCCCAGGTAAGAGTGATGAGCAAACTGTGGAAAGACGATCGACTTCACAATATTTATATAGACTATCTTTTCGGGCAGCTTTCAGCTCCTGTTCGTCTCAACAAAAAAGGTAAAATCGGTCTTGTCCTCGTTATTCACGGTACGCTTGTCAAAAATCGAGCCGGTAAACCACCCAAACTCTTTACCGGGCTTGAAGAAACCATAGCCTTCTTCGATGTCATGAAACGTAAAATCATGGCTCACCCTGACAATATTTTTAGCGACGTTCGCCAAGGTTGCTTAAACCATTCAACAGGTGGGGAGTGGACTGCCGATACCATTGAAAAAGCGCTTGAGGAGTTTAAGCGTGAAGGGTATCAGGGAGTGGTCATGTTTCCCTACGGTTTTTTTGCCGACAACAGCGAGACCGAATATGATGCCAGCAAAAAGCTTGAGAATGCAGCATTTCCTTTATCCCAGTATGTCAGATGCATCAATGAGTCACCCGAATTTGGCCGATGGCTTGCCGGTCGGGTACTCGATGAGCTTCAGACGCTCAGTAACTTGCAGGGCGCCTTTGCAAGTCTTGCGCATAACCCGTAAACTTAAAATCATTGAACGCTGTATCTGATAAAGAAATGGAGCAACTGGAGGCCGAACTTCAGCAGGATCCCGAAAATCCACTGAAGCAGTATGAGCTTGCGCGGATCTATATCGACCATCACCGCAACACGGAGGCGCTTGAGTTGCTTGACCGCTGCATAAAGGTACGCCGTCGCGACCCTGAGGCACTTTATGCACGTGCTGTTACCAACTTGTCGATGGGCAGTTACCGAAAAGCGGCATGCGATCTGATGAAAACCATTGTGCTTGATCCGGGTTTGATACAGGCATACAAGCATCTTGGCTTTGTGCAATTTACCCTTGGCAAAGAAGAAGCTGCTCTGAAAACCCTTAAAAAGGCGATAGAGATCGACCCTGATTATGCCGAGACCTATTGCGTACTTGGTGATGCCTACCTTGACCTCGGTGAATATGAGCAAGCAAGGGAAGCCTTTGAAAAAGCACTCGACCTTGAACCCGACAATCCAGAACCCCACAGCAAGATAGCCATGTATTATCTGGCCAGGGGCGATATGAAAGGGCTGAAACGCGAGTATGAACTATTAAAAAAGCTCGATGCCACACTGGCCGAGCAAATCGGAAGCCTCTTTTTTTAAAAAATTATGAAACTATTTCCTGATTTGGAAACCAAGAAGCGGTTTATGAAAACCGGGCTTCCCATTGTTGTTGGTATTGTATGGTCACCGATTATCGGTGCAGTTATACTGTACGCACTTGGGCCGGGCTTGTTTGCTCTCACCGCATCCTGGGCTGTTACGCTGACGATTACCCTTTTTATCGTAGTTATTCTGACAGTCTTTTTGTTAAGGCTTTTTATGCGTATTGGTACCAGGTTTTATAACGCGCCATAAATCTCTACGGGTCATATTTCCCGCCTCTCGCGGCGAAAATGACTGAACTTGTTATGAAAAAGATACCCCGCTGCATGCGGTGGGGAGCTTCATTTCTTAAAAGCGCCTTAAAAACCTTCTTTTTTTCTGTGAGCAAAGGAATTTTTTTTTATATTTGCGCTCCTGTAACAAAGTTATGTGTACAGGACCGAAAGTAACTTGCTGTATCCCACCGGGATTAACTCAAATTGGCGTTACATGGATCAGACTCTGAGTAATTTTGGAAATGTTTTTGCTTTCTTTGCCCTTGGTGTTGTCTTTGTCGCCGGCGGTTATCTCACAGCCCGGCTCCTTCGTCCCAGCCGGCCAAATCCCGCCAAAAATTCAACCTATGAGTGCGGCGAGGAAGCTGTAGGCAGTGCATGGGTGAAGTTCAATATCCGCTTTTATGTCGTAGCCCTTATCTTTATCATTTTTGATGTTGAGGTTGTCTTTCTTTATCCTTGGGCGACAGTGTTCAAGCAGCTTGGCGAATTTGCGCTTGTCGAAGCTCTTGTTTTTGCAGGTATTCTTGTACTCGGTCTTGCGTATGCATGGGTAAAAGGGGATCTGGACTGGGTACGGCCTACTCCGAATATTCCTAAAATGCCTGAAATGCCGTCCCCGAAATCAGGTTCTCTCAGGGGTTAACTCCTTTCACAATATTCTTTTGCCGTTATGGGTTTACTTGATGCCGGGATAACAAATCATAATGTTCTCGTAACATCGGTTGATAACGTTCTGAACTGGGCCCGGTTGTCCTCCCTTTGGCCGATGGGCTTTGGTCTTGCATGCTGCGCCATTGAGATGATGGCGACCAATGCATCCAACTACGATCTTGAGCGTTTCGGTATCTTTCCGCGATCTTCTCCCCGCCAGTCCGATCTTATGATTGTTGCCGGCACGGTTACCATGAAGATGGCCGAAAGAGTTATTCGTCTTTATGAGCAAATGCCTGAACCACGATACGTCCTCTCAATGGGAAGCTGTTCCAACTGTGGAGGCCCATATTGGGAACATGGCTATCACGTTCTCAAAGGTGTTGATCGTATTATTCCTGTTGATGTTTACGTCCCGGGCTGTCCGCCAAGACCCGAATCGCTGATTGGCGGTCTTATGAAAATCCAGGAGTTGATACGCATGGAACAGATTGGTGTTTCCAGAGCGGATGCACTGAAGAAGCTGGCTGAAAAAAGTGTTGATCCCCAGGTCGTTATTGAAGAAGCGCGTAAGGCTGTCGGAGCATAATTAAATAAACAGGCATACCACTCAGATGGAAGAAGGTAAGGTTTTTTCGCAGTCGGTACAGCAGAGTGCAGCAGCTTATGCGATTATCCATGAAAAATTTGGTTCAGCGGTGTCAGCATTCGACGCCAATGAGACTATGCCGTTTTTTGAGGTCCTCGATACGGCGCTTTGGCCTGAAATCGCTCTTTTCATGCGTGATCACGCAAAGCTGCAATTCAATTATATGGCCTGCTTGAGCGGAGTGGACTATCAGGCCGAAGAAAAGGTTGGCATTGTCTGCAATATAGAGTCGCTTGGCTTGTTCAATCATAAGCTGGCAGTGAAGCTGAAGTGCGCCCGCGTTGGCGGTTCGATACCCAGTGCGGCCTATGTCTGGCATACAGCGAACTGGCATGAACGGGAAGCTTATGATATGTTTGGCATGCTCTTCACCGGCCATCCAGAATTAAGAAGAATTCTTTGTCCTGACGACTGGGAAGGTTTTCCGCTCCTTAAGGATTACAAGGTACAGGAATCATATCACGGAATAAAGGTGCCCTACTAACAGTGGATTTAATAGTAAAAGCAGCTCAAGTATGCAGGAATTAGATACATCCGGACTGGGTTCGGTCAGGGTCACCCGAAAAAGCGATAATGTGGTCGTTATAGAAAAGGATCTTGCCACTGAGCAGATGGTTCTTGCCATGGGCCCTCAGCATCCATCAACACATGGTGTTCTCAAGCTCGAATGTCTTACCGATGGAGAGGTCATTACCGAAGCGGTACCCTATCTCGGATATCTCCACCGATGTTTTGAGAAGTGTTGTGAGAATGTCGATTATCCCGCCATTGTCCCATATACCGACCGTCTTGATTACCTAGCAGGTATGAACAGCGAGTTTGCTTATGCTCTCGCAGTTGAAAAGCTTCTTGATATTGAAATACCCCGCCGTGTAGAGTTTATCCGTGTTATTGTTGCCGAGTTGAACCGGATAGCGTCGCATCTTGTCGCCATCGGTACTTATGGCATTGACCTTGGCGCATTTACCCCCTTTCTTTTCTGTTTTCGTGATCGTGAAATCATTCTCGGTCTTCTCGAATGGGCATCAGGAGCCCGAATGCTCTATAACTATATCTGGATTGGCGGTCTTGCATACGATGTCCCGTCCGATTTTCTCAAAAGAGTGGGGGAGTTCATTACCTATTTCAGACCAAAAACAGTAGAACTCTGCAACCTTCTCACTGAAAACGAAATCTTTGTAAAACGTACCAGAGGAATAGGCATCATGCCTGCTGATGTTGCCATCAACTACGGCTGGTCAGGTCCCATGCTTCGCGGTTCAGGAGTCAAGTGGGATTTGAGAAGAAACGATCCCTACTCCATCTATCCCGAGCTTGACTTTAACGTCCCTGTTCCGGACGGCAAAGTATCCGTTGTCGGCGACTGCCTTTCGCGCCATCTGGTCCGTGCCCTTGAAATGGACGAGAGTCTTAAAATTATCGAGCAGTGCATCCAAAAAATGCCAACTTCTGAAGGCTTTAATCCCAGATCAGCCATTCCAAAGCGCATTCGTCCAAAAGCCGGTGAAGTTTATGCCCGTGCCGAAAATCCGCGTGGCGAACTTGGCTTTTACATTCAGAGCGACGGAAAGTCGACCAAACCCCTTCGCTGCAAAGGACGGTCATCCTGCTTTGTCAATCTTTCAGCGATGAAAGACCTCTCTAAAGGTCAGCTTATACCCGATCTTGTCGCCATTATCGGCAGCATCGATATTGTGCTCGGGGAGGTTGACCGATGAGTTCAATGGCTTTATCGCAATTTAGCATGCCTTTTCTTATGGGTACTAATCTCAACGCCTGGTCAGAAGCACTTGCCGGGTTCTATTTCATTGGCTTGCCACTTGGTCTGGTTATTCTTGCCGCCATCCCCCTTGTTTTTATTGCCCTCTACTCACTGACCTACGGCGTTTACGGCGAGCGGAAGATTTCAGCTTTCATGCAGGATCGGCTTGGTCCTATGGAAGTTGGCAAATGGGGTATCCTGCAGACGATTGCCGACATTCTGAAACTGCTTCAGAAAGAGGATATCGTCCCCACCTCGGCCGACAAGTTTCTCTTTGTTATTGGACCGGGCGTCCTCTTTGTCGGCTCCTTTCTGGCTTACGCTGTATTGCCCTTCAGTTCCGCATTTATCGGGGCAAGCCTGAACGTCGGTTTGTTCTATGCAATTGGCATCGTAGCACTTGAAGTTGTCGGTATTCTTGCTGCCGGCTGGGGCTCCAACAACAAGTGGTCTCTTTACGGAGCTGTCCGAAGCGTTGCACAGATTGTCAGTTATGAAATTCCCGCAGCCATCGCACTTCTTTGTGGCGCCATGATGGCCGGTACGCTTGATATGCAAAAGATCACCATGTTGCAGTCGGGCACACTTGGTTTTGCGCACTTCTTTCTCTTTCAGTCGCCTATTGCCTGGCTGCCATTTATCATATACTTTATCGCCTCGCTTGCCGAAGTTAACCGCGCTCCCTTCGATATTCCGGAAGCAGAATCAGAGCTGGTCGCCGGTTACTTCACCGAATACTCCGGCATGAAGTTCGCTGTTATTTTTCTTGCAGAATATGGCAGCATGTTTATGGTTTCCGCCATTATCTCCATCGTCTTTCTTGGTGGATGGAACTCACCATTGCCCAACATCGGTTCACTTGCCCTGAACGACATGACAAGCGGCCCAATTTGGGGTGCATTCTGGATGATATCAAAAGGATTCTTCTTTATTTTTGTACACATGTGGCTTCGCTGGACTCTTCCACGTTTACGGGTCGACCAGCTTATGTATCTTTGCTGGAAAGTTTTGACCCCGTTTGCCTTTGTCAGTTTTGTGCTGACCGCAATATGGGAAGTCTATGTGCCTTAAAAGAGTTCAACAGTCAACGACCGGGAAAGTAATGACGTATAGATTATGAGTGAGTATTTCGGGAATATAAAAACCGGGGCAGTTACTATCGCCACCGGCATGGGAATCACCCTGAAGCATTTTTTCAATGCCATCCATCGCAAAGGCGATGCTGGTCTTGATGATGTCGACTATTTCCGTCAGGTTGACGGTTTGTGCACCCTGCAATACCCGCGGGAGGTCATACCAACACCTAAAAACGGTCGCTACCGCCTCTATAACGATATCGAGGATTGCATCGGCTGCGGTCAGTGCGTCAGAGCCTGCCCGATTGCCTGTATATTTATGGAGACCATTAAGGTCGCGGCTGATGATCTGGCACTGTGCGGTAAGACCTCGGATGGGCAGCAGAAAAAATTCTGGATTCCTGTTTTTGATATTGATGTGGCAAAGTGCATGACTTGCGGAATATGCACAACAGTCTGCCCGACAGAATGTCTTGTGCACACTCCAGTCAGTGATTTTTCCGAGTTTGACCGAAGCAACTTTATGTATCATTTCGGCAACTTGTCCCGGCTTGAGGCTGAGGCCAAAAAGCGCAAGAATGCTGAACTTCAGGCAAAGGCACTGGCGGAAAAAGAGAAGAAGGCAGCAGATGCCCTTAATGAAAGCAAGGGCGGAGAATCAGGCGATAAAAATTAATGTGCTCTAACACCATGAGTAACCCAACTTATACGGTCATCTTTTATCTATTCGCGGCCATTACGGTCTGTTCAGCCGCGTTTGTCGTGTTTACCCGGAATGTTATTTATTCCGCTTTTTCGCTGCTCTTTACTTTTTTTGGCGTTGCGGCGCTCTATGTCTTTCTGAGCGCTGATTTCATTGCTGTTACCCAGGTTGTTGTTTATGTGGGCGGCATCCTTGTCCTGTTGCTTTTTGGTGTCATGTTTACCAACAGTATCATGCAGACGGGCCAGAAAAGCGAAGTAACGCATATCATACCCGGCACAATTTTGCTTGCCGGCATCATAGGAGCTTTGCTCTACACCTTTTATACCACGCATGGCTGGATGCCTTCCGAAACCACCCTGCAGGGAAGCATAGTAGAGCGGATTGGATTTGAAACTATGTCACGATATGTTCTGCCTTTTGAAATGGTCTCCATACTGCTGCTTGCAGCACTTATCGGGGCTGCATTTCTTGCACGTTTCGACAAGTCAGGGAAATAACGAATCAATAAGTCTATCACAAAACATGGAACAGTTGACAACCATAGGGCTCAATCACTACCTGACAATATCAGCCTTTCTTCTGGGGTTTGGGCTTTTTGCCGTCATGACCAGGAAGAACGCAATCGTTGTGTTGATGGGTGTTGAACTTATTCTTAATGCAGCGAATATCAATTTTCTGGCATTTTCAAAGTATAACGGAGGAATGGAAGGGGTAATGTTTGCCCTCTTTGTTATCGTCATTGCTGCGGCCGAAGCAGCTATTGCACTTGCTATCGTGATCAACATATTCAAGATATTCAAGAGTGTCGATGTATCAAGTATTGACTCCATGAAAGAGTAACGGAGCGTAAAAGCACTATCTGTTTTAATTTATTTCGGTGTAAAAACTAAAGGAACATGCACAGTTTAATTCAGTTATCAATAGTCGTACTGCTGCTGCCGCTGCTTTCGTTTATCATTCTTATCTTTTTTAATCGCCGTATAGCCAGAAACGGTGATTTTATAGGGGTAGGAATACTTGGTACAGCGTTCGGCATCTCAGCCTATATTTTCTGGACGGTCATCGTACAGACATACGACCCGGCTTTCAGGATTGCATGGGATTTTACCTGGATTGATTTAGGCAACGTTCCCGGAGTTGGCCCGCTGCAGATAAAGATGGGTATCGTTATCGATAACCTAACCTCCATCATGCTGGCAATGGTTACCCTTATCAGCCTTCTGGTTCACCTCTACTCGACCGGATACATGGCCGGCGACAAGAATTATGGCCGCTATTTTGCTTTCCTGGGCATCTTTACCTTCTCGATGCTTGGTATCGTGCTTTCCGACAATCTTTTCGCCATCTATATTTTCTGGGAGCTCGTCGGACTTTCATCCTATCTTCTTATCGGCTTCTTCTTCGAAAAAGACAGCGCGGCCGATGCGCAGAAAAAAGCATTTCTGGCCAACCGTGTTGGTGACATCGGCATGTGGCTGGGTATCCTGATTCTCTACTCACAGTTCCATACCTTCAGCTTCGAGCAGATCTATGCCAACCTTGCAGCAGGGAACTTCGGTCTTTCCAATGCCTGGTTGACCGCTGCCGGAATCCTTCTCTTTATGGGATGCGTGGGCAAGTCCGCTCAGTTTCCGCTCCATGTATGGCTTCCTGATGCCATGGAGGGTCCTACTCCGGTATCGGCTCTGATTCATGCGGCTACCATGGTTGCTGCAGGCGTCTACTTTGTTGCCCGTATCTTTATTATTCTCACGCCGGACGCACTGCACGTTATTGCTTTTATCGGAGCCTGCACGGCCTTCATGGCAGCAACCATCGCCATAACCCAGAACGACATCAAAAGAGTTCTGGCCTACTCAACCGTTTCGCAGCTTGGTTACATGGTGCTCGGCCTCGGTGTTGGAGCCTACTCCGCAGCGCTCTTCCACCTTGTTACGCACGCATTTTTCAAAGCATGTCTTTTCCTTGGTTCAGGCGCCATCATACACGCCATGCACCATGAGCAGGATATGCGCTGGATGGGCGGTCTTCGCAAGCACATGCCATGGACCTTTGCTACTTTTACCCTTGCAACCCTCGCCCTTGCCGGCCTTCCACTTACCAGCGGATTTTTGAGCAAAGATGCAATTCTTGCCGGTGCCATCGGTTTTGCCAAGGTAGAAGGCGGCGGTATATTTTATCTTATTCCAGTTCTTGGATTCTTTTCCGCCATGTTGACCGCTTTTTATATGGGTCGTCAAATCTGGCTCGTCTTTTTCGGTGACAGTCGCACGCACCTGAAACCTGCCGACAAGAGTCACCAGGTTCATCACGCGCACGACACGCACGACACCCATGCCGACGATCATCATGCAGCTCACTCAGTGCACGAGGTTTCTTGGAACATGCGGGCACCTCTTGTTATTCTGGCAGCTCTCTCCGTTTACGCGGTCTATTCACCCGACCCGCTTGACGGTGCAAAAGGCTGGTTCATGAAGATGATTCCGACCCCCGCAACTGTTGTCGGTGAAGCCAACCCTCAGAAAGGCGCACTGCTTACAGCTACAGCCGCACCGCACCTTGCAGGAGTTGTTCCGACTAGTGAAGTTCCTGCTCCAGCACATGGCGCAACAGCAACTTCCACTGAATCCGCTGCAGCAGTTGGTGGACATGGCGAAGCTGTTGCCTCACATGGCGAAGCGAAGGGTGGTCATCTCTACACAGATCCACGTCAGGCTGAAATTGTTCATGCCGGTCATGCGGCTCACTACACGGCGATTTATATCTCAAGCATTATGGTAGCGCTTGGTATAATCATGGCCTTTGTGGTTTACGTTTTCAAAATTATTGACCCCGAAAAGACTGCACGCCTGATCCGGCCGCTCTATCTCTTTTCGCTCAATAAATGGTACTGGGACGAAATCTATGAAGCCACCGTTATCAGAGGCTCTATGGTGCTCGCTAAAATACTTTCCTGGTTTGACACCAATATTGTTGACGGTATGGTCAACGGTGTTGCTTTACTGGTCAAGAAATTTGCCTTTGTCAATGACGGTTTCGACAGGCATGTTGTTGATGGCATGGTTAACTTTACAGCTTTCACCGTCAACACGTCGGGCGCTGTATTGAAAAAGCTCCAGACCGGTAAGGTCCAGACCTATGTCGTCATGGTGCTTTTGGCCGTATTCGGTTACTTTGTTTTTTATTTTACACGACTGATCTACTAAGAGAGATTTACTTTTAATCCGATAACTTACAGACACGGAACATGCTGAGTTTAATTGTTTTTCTGCCTATTATTGCCGGTCTGGTAATACTTGCTGTGCCTTCATCGCAAAAGCAGATAATCAGAATTGTTTCATTGCTTGCGGCTCTTGCCCAGGGAGTGCTGGCAGTTCTGATCTGGAAAGGTTACGATCCTTCGCTGCCTGGAATAACAGCAGGACCTGGAGGAAGCCCTCTCGGGTCATTCCAATTTGTTGAAAAGGTTCCATGGATCAGTCTGCATCTCGGTGGTTTCGGTTCACTGAACATCGAGTACTTCCTCGGTGTTGATGGAATCTCTGTCACTATGGTCATTCTGACCGCACTGGTTTCGGCAATTGGCGTGCTTTCAAGCTGGACCATCCAGAAACAGGTAAAAGGGTATTTTATCCTTTATAACCTTCTCGCATCAGCCATGATGGGTTGCTTTGTTTCGCTTGATTTCTTCCTGTTCTACGTTTTCTGGGAAATTATGCTTCTTCCGATGTACTTCCTTATCGGTATCTGGGGAGGCCCCAATCGTGAATATGCAGCCATCAAGTTTTTCCTTTACACTCTGTTCGGCTCGGTCTTCATGCTCCTTGTCATGATCGGTCTTTACTTAAGCGTACTTGATCCGGTTACCGGCAACCATACCTTCAGTCTTGTTGCCATGGCTACCCAGAGCAACTTTATAAAGGATGCTATTCTCGGGCCTGACAATGTCATGTGGCGATATGTCGCCTTCATCGTTCTCTTTATCGGTTTTGCCATTAAGGTTCCGATGTTCCCGTTCCATACCTGGCTGCCGGACGCTCACGTTGAGGCACCGACACCGATCTCGGTTATTCTTGCCGGTGTGTTGCTGAAGCTTGGTACCTATGGCATGATTCGTATCAACTTCCCGCTTTTCCCTGAGGTCTTTCAGGCATCTATGTATGTGATTGGTATTTTCGGTGCCATCAATATCATCTACGGTGCACTTTGTGCGCTGGCGCAGCAGGATCTTAAAAAGATGGTTGCTTACTCTTCCATCAGCCACATGGGCTATGTGCTGCTTGGCCTTTCAGCAGGAAACAGCGAGGGAATGGTTGGTGCACTTTACCAGATGTTCAACCATGGCACTATTACCGCCATGCTCTTCCTTCTTGTAGGCGTTATCTATGACCGTGCACATACCCGTCAGATCGATAAATTCGGTGGACTTGCATCCTACATGCCCGTCTATGCAGCGATTGTTACGGTAGCCTGGTTCGCTTCCCTTGGTCTTCCCGGGTTGAGCGGCTTTATTTCAGAAGCGCTGGTCTTTGTCGGAGCCTTCAGCTCACCTACAACCCGCTATATCGCCATGGTTTCCGTCCTTGGTATCGTTTTTGGTGCAGCATACCTGCTCTGGTCGCTCCAGAGGATGTTCCTCGGAAAGAGAAAGGCAGATGCAGCTTATGATCTTGAAATTGGAGCTGACGGCCATGAGCATATTCATTTCCATGACTGGAAAGGAAAAATTGATCTTGACGGACGCGAACTTGCCATGCTTGTGCCGCTTCTTTTGATCACCATTTTCCTCGGCATCTATCCGATGCCTGTGCTTGGTATGTTGACTTCAAGCATTAACAAGCTGGTTCAAGTGCTTTCGCCCGTAGTGATGTCACAGATGTGATTTAATGGAATTGACAGAGGTTAAAGAATAAACGAAGAGAATTATGTTCGAGCTGCCATCAGGTGCTGAAATCCAGGGTATCATTGCAAGTCTAAAAGCAAGCGTTGGATTTTTTATACCTGAAATTTATCTGTCCGCGCTTTTTATGCTCCTTATCGTTATCGATTTGGTAGCTAAAGAGCGCAAAAACAATCTGCTCTCCATAACAACCCTTCTCGGGCTTGCGGGCAGCACCATCTTCATTTTCCAGCAGCATAGCCTGCCGGCAGGGGAGCTCTTTTTCGGGATGTACGTCCTGGACGAGTTTGCCCTCTTCTTTAAATACTTTTTTGTGCTTTCCGGTATCATCGCCGTTATTGTAACGATGGTTGATGAGCAATTTGACCGGGAAGTGAAAAGTATGGGCGAGTATTACGCGCTTGTCGTTGCGATGGTGATCGGCATGATCATGATGGCCTCCTCGGCTGATCTGCTGATGATCTTCCTTTCGATGGAGCTGGTAAGCTTCACCGGTTACATCCTTGCCGGCTATTTCAAGCGCAACGCTCGTTCAGCGGAGGCTGCCCTGAAATATTTGGTCTACGGCGCTGTATCATCAGGCCTCATGGTTTACGGCTTCTCGCTTATTTACGGCATCACTGCCCAGACCAATCTTATTAAAATCAGCCTCGAACTTTCCGCGCATGGTTCCGATTCGCTGGTGATGATTTTTGCATCACTCCTTGTTCTGGCCGGTTTCGGTTACAAGATAGGAGCTGTGCCCTTTCATTTTTGGTCACCCGATGTTTATGAAGGATCACCGACTCCCATTACGGCTTATCTTTCCGTTGCATCCAAGGCGGCAGGCTTTGCACTGCTCATGCGCTTCTTCTACATTGCCATTCCCCATGTAGGGCTTCCACCCGAGAACAAGCTTGGCCTTGACTGGGTGTCGCTGCTCATTCTTCTCTCGGTTTCATCCATGATCTACGGCAACGTCGTAGCGCTCTGGCAGAAAAACGTCAAGCGCATGCTTGCCTATTCATCCATTGCCCATGCAGGCTACCTCCTGCTCGGTATCATTGTCATGAACACTCAGGCGACACTGCTTTACCTGCTTTCCTATTTCATCATGAATTTCGGCGCATTCTATGTCGTCATTCTTATTGCCAACAAAACTGGAAGCGAAAATCTTGATGACTACCGCGGGCTTGGCATAAAAATGCCGCTTGCAGGAGCCGCGCTGACCGTCTTCCTCATCTCCTTGGTCGGTCTTCCTCCAACCGTCGGTTTTATCGGCAAGCTCTACATCTTTTCAGCCCTGCTTGCAAAAGGCTCACTTTATCTCGGCATAGCGCTTGTCGGCATCATGACCAGTGTGATATCGCTCTATTATTATATGTTGATTCCGCTCAACATGTTCCTCCGCGAATCAAAGCTCCCTGATGACAAGAGCATGAACCTCACCTTGGCACCGCAGATTTTCATGACAGTTCTGATGATATTGACACTTGTTTTCGGAATCTTTTTTGCACCGCTTTCAGATTTTGCTAATTACTCATCAGCAATGTTTGGTTTTACGATGCCTCCGCAATAACATCTTTTGTGGCGATAAAATTGTTATAACCCCGTTTTCCGCAAGGATGAACGGGGTTTTTTTATGGTATTTCACAAAACAAATGTTAGCTTCAATCGTATTCTGTTTTTAAGCTCTCAAATTATAGGCGGGCGCCAGAACCGCACCTTTATTTCTCGCTTTTTTATTACAAGCTCTTTCCAGCTACTATGATCTTTTATAAAAGGGAGGCAGTATAATGCAACGTAATCAGACTTTTGCCGATGTATTCAGGGCCAGGGGGGTAAGCCGCAGAGACTTTTTGAAGTTCTGCTCTTTGACCTCCGTCTATCTCGGACTTTCACCATCGATGGTACCGAACATCGTTCAGGCCATGGAAAACAAGCCCCGTACGCCGGTCATCTGGCTTCACGGACTTGAATGTACCTGTTGTTCCGAGTCGTTTATCCGCTCTTCCCACCCCACTATCGAAGACCTGCTCTTCAACATGATATCGCTCGACTATGACGACCTCCTCAGTGCCGCCGCAGGTACTCAGCTTGAGGATCAGCGCCGCAGAATCATGAAAGAGTACAAAGGAAAATACATCTTGGCGGTTGAAGGAAACGCCTCCACCAAAGACGACGGAGTTTACTGCATGGTCGGCGGCGACTCATTCCTGAACACCTTGAAAGAGACTGCGGCCGATGCAGCAGCCATCATCGCCTGGGGCTCGTGTGCCTCGTTCGGGTGCGTGCAGAACGCCCATCCGAACCCCACCGGAGCCGCCCCTATTTCCGACATTATCAAAGACAAGCCAATCGTCAAGGTACCAGGCTGTCCGCCGATATCAGAAGTCATGACCGGCGTCATTGCCCATTTCCATACCTTCGGCACCCTGCCTGACCTCGACCGCCTTGGCCGTCCAAAAGCCTTCTATAAGACGCGTATCCACGACAAATGCTACCGCCGGGCATTCTTTGATGCAGGCATGTTTGTCGAAAGCTTTGAAGACGAAGCCACAAGAAAAGGGTGGTGCCTCTACAAAATGGGCTGCAAAGGTCCGACCACCTATAACTCATGCTCCAAGATACAGTGGAACGGAGGAACTAGTTTCCCCATCGGTTCCGGTCACCCCTGCATTGGCTGCTCCGAGCCAAACTTCTGGGACAGGGGCCCATTCTACCAGAGACTTGCCGAAGTACCGTTCCTCGGTACCGACAGCAATGCCGACAAGATTGGTGTGATTGCCGTAGGCGCCGCTGCTGCCGGAGCCGCCGCCCATGCGGCCGTTACCGCAGTCAAGAAGGCGAAAGAAGAGAAGCATGATAATAAAGATAAAGCCTAACCCCGGGAGTAGCTCATGGCCAAAAAAATAGTTGTTGATCCGATTCCTCGTATTGAGGGACATTTGAGAATAGAGGCAACGCTGAACGACAGTAATGTGATTGAGGATGCTTACTCCAGCGGCACGATGTGGCGCGGTATCGAGGTTATCCTCAAAGGGCGCGACCCAAGAGATGCATGGGCTTTTACCGAGCGTATCTGCGGTGTCTGTACAACGGTTCATGCCCTCGCCTCAGTTCGTTGCGTCGAGGATGCACTTGGTCTCACCATTCCGACCAACGCCCGTATCATCAGGAACCTGATGAACGCAACCCAGGTCACACAGGATCACCTGGTTCATTTTTATCACCTGCACGCCTTTGATTGGGTGGATGTGGTTAGCGCCCTGAAAGCCGACCCAAAACAGACTTCAGCGATAGCACAAAGCATTTCTCCATGGGCGAAATCATCTGTTGGTTACTTCAAGGATTTGCAGCAGCGCCTTGTCGGCTTTGTTGAAAGCGGACAACTTGGAATTTTCTCTAATGGTTACTGGGGCCACCCGGCCTACAAGCTTCCACCGGAAGTGAATCTGATTGCTGTAGCGCACTATCTTGAAGCGCTTGATTTCCAGAAAGAGATTGTCAAGATTCACACTATTTTTGGCGGCAAGAACCCCCATCCGAATTACCTGGTTGGTGGTATGGCCTGCGCCATCGATCCAAACAGTGACACCGCGATCAATATTGAGCGCTTGTCGATGATCAAGAAAATCATTGACGATACGAACACCTTTATCGATCAGGTCTATATTCCCGATCTTTTGGCCATTGCAGGATACTACAAGGGCTGGCTGCACGGCGGCGGCATTGGCAACTATCTCAGTTATGGCGATTTTCCCGAGACCACGCTTGAAGATTTCAAAACACTTCTCTGGCCAAGGGGAGCAATTCTCAACAAGGATCTCAGTACGGTTATTGACGTAGATCCGAGGGACGCATCACAGGTTACCGAAGAAGTAAGCCATAGCTGGTATACCTACTCCAAAGGAGACGGCAAGGGGCTTCATCCATGGCAGGGAGAGACCAATCCTAACTATACAGGCCCCAAGCCCCCCTTCGCGCATCTCGATACCGACAAAAAGTACAGTTGGCTCAAGACCCCTCGCTGGAACAACCATGCGATGGAGGTAGGCCCGCTAGCCCGGGTGCTGATTGCCTACGCCAAGGGTGACCCGATGATCAAGGATACGGTCGGTATGGTACTTTCAAAGCTCGGAGTAGGCCCAGAGGCCCTGTTCTCGACGCTCGGACGTACTGCAGCAAGAGGCATTGAATGCAAGCAGACTGCAGGGTTCATGCGTCATTACTACGATCAACTCATTGCCAACATCAAAACTGGAGATCTTCGTACGTTCAACAGTGATCGATGGGATCCTTCAACCTGGCCTGACGAGTGCAAGGGATTCGGTTACACCGAAGCTCCGCGAGGTTCGCTTGGTCACTGGATTCAAATTAAGGACAAGAAGATCAAGGAGTACCAGATTGTTGTGCCGTCCACATGGAATGCCTCTCCTCGTGATGCCAATGGCGTTTCAGGTGCCTACGAGTCGGCCTTGAAGGGTACCCCCATGATCAATCCCGAACAGCCGCTTGAGATTCTCAGAACGGTACACTCATTCGATCCGTGCCTTGCCTGTGCCTCTCATCTGTTTGATATGCATGGCAACGAGATAACATCGGTTACAATCGTCTAAACGGAGCTTTGTCATGGGGAGAATAATAGAAGAAATCTACGTATGGAGGCTTCCTGTCAGGCTGTATCACTGGATCAATGCCCTGTGTATGGTTGCTCTTTTTGTAACGGGCATGTATATTGCAGCACCCCTTTTTAACCCTCCTCTCGGTGAGGCGGTCTTTTACAAGGGGATGGCCTGGTGGCGTTACCTGCATTTTGTCGTGGCCTTTATTTTTATCGCCAACTTTCTTTTTCGCCTCTACTGGGCGCTTTTTGGTGGCGATAAATATGCCCGCTTTGGCGGTTTCAGGCCTTGGTCGCCCTCCTGGTGGGGCAAGCCCTTCAGGGAGCAGGTTGAGTCCTATCTTTTTCTGCGTTCGGATGAGCCGAACTATGTAGGCCATAACCCTGTTGCAGCCTTGGCTCACTTTCTTTTTATTTTCTGTGGGTCAATCTTTATGATTTTTTCGGGTCTTGCGATGTATGGTGAAAACAATCCGGGTGGATTTAGCGAAACCCTGTTTGGCTGGATGATTCCGCTTTTTGGCGGCAGCTATACCCTCCATTTCATACATCATCTGGGGTCATGGATGTTACCGATCTACGTTATCATGCACCTTTATGCCGTCATCCGTCACGATGTGGTCGACCGCACCAGCGTTACCTCTTCGATCATTACCGGCTATAAGCACAAGGTTGAAGAAGAACCTGATTGAAGATGAAGGTACCCCTTGTTTTTTTGTCATACTCAAGCCTGTTGCGGGGGATAAGAATCTACCGCAGCAGGCTTTTCTGATGGGCGCCGCACTTTGCACTTTCCATGACTAATCAATGCAATTTTCAGTGAAGTACAATCGAATCAATATTATCGGTCTTGGCAACCTGCTCCATGGTGATGAAGGCTTTGGAGTGACCGCTCTCAACGCATTCAGAGGCGCATCCTCTTTTCCGGAGCGAGTTAACTGGATCGACGGAGGAACACAGGGGATCTACCTGCTTGATTATATCGAATCCTGCGATGCCGTACTGGTGTTTGACGCGCTTATTCCGGTTGAATATGATCGCGGGGTCTATGTCTATCGAAATGAAGAGCTTCCTGCTTTCATTCACCGCAAGATGTCTTCCCATCAGATGGGTTTCAGCGAACTGCTCGGGCTTGCTCAACTTCGCGGTAAAATGCCCAAAGAGATTGTGCTGATAGGTATCCCCCCCCGAGAACTTGAACTCAATATCGGATTAAGCCCGGAAGTATCTTTGCTCATGCCCGAAGCATTAGAGAAGGGGAGAGCGATTATCGACGGGTGGCTGGCAGAAGGGTAGCGCAACAAAGGCAAGCTATCCGTCCCGAACAATTCCGGGACAGATGGTAACTTTTGGCGGAGGCGCGCTACGGCTTGATCAGACGCAGGAATTCGCTTCTTGTCGACTGTGAGGTAATGAACTGCCCCGACATGGCCGATGTTGTGGTGACCGAGTTAAGCTTTTGGACGCCACGCATAACCATGCAGAGATGCCGAGCCTCAATGACGACAGCAACGCCTTTCGGATTCAGCACACTCTGGATGGCGTCGCGGATCTGCTGGGTAAGCCGTTCCTGAACCTGCAGGCGTCGCGCGAAAACCTCAACCACCCGGGCAAGTTTTGAAAGTCCCACAATTTTTCCATCAGGAATATAGGCCACATGAGCCTTTCCAAAAAAGGGAAGCATATGGTGTTCGCACATTGAAAAAAGGTCAATATCCCTCACCAGCACCATCTCATCATAAGCCTCTGTAAAAACCGCCTTTTTCAACAACTCTTCAGGGTCCTCCCGGTACCCTCTTGTCAGGAAGCGAAGCGAACGCGCAACCCGTTCAGGAGTTTTCAGCAGCCCTTCCCGGCTCGGGTCTTCGCCGATCCCTTCAAGCATAGCTGTCACCGCATTCGACATACCGCCAAGCAATAGCGGATCGGTTTCTGCTCCCTCAGCAATGCAGTCATCATCATCGTAACAACTTCCTCGTAGGGGGGATTTACTCTCCAAGATATCGGACGGCATTTTTTCCTGTTTCATATAATTTGACTTCATGGAGTGTAATCTCCCGATTATTGATGGCAAGCAATCGTTTTTCAAGTATATCCCATATCAGCACAGCAAGCACTTCAGTAGTTGGCACACAATCCTGTAATTCCGGCACGTCATGATTCAGATGCCGGTGGTCGAACCGGGCAGTAATCTCTTCTTCAAGGATACCCTTAAGCTCCTTCAAATCAAAAAGAAACCCTGTGTTTCGGTCAACAACTCCGCAGATAGTTATTTCAAGCAGATAATTATGCCCATGCCCGTATTTGTTACTGCATTTGCCGTAAACGCCAACATTCTCAACATCAGACCAGATTGGATTGAACAGCCTGTGAGCAGCATTGAACTCAATTGTTCTTGAAACGTAGACTTTTCTTGGCTTCTGCAAAAGTTCATTCATACATGATCATTAAATACTAATTATTTATCTTGTTCTTCTAACTACTGCCTTGGGCTATAAGTTTCATGATAAAACAGTATTGCAAGCCCGGTCAAATACAGTGCACCGATTAATACGGTACTAAATAAAGTTCGTTATGAAAAATCTTTGTCTTTTGTTCTTATGTTTATTCCTGGTTTCGCCGCCAGCCTTTGCCGCCAAAGCGAATGAGTATCGTAACGTGAAGGTGAAAAAACTGATCACCTCGTCAACATCGAGCGACGGTGAACCGCTGATTTATCTTAATACAGCTCAACCTGAAGTTACTGCCCTTATTGTGACTATTCCTGTCGGAGGATCAACAGGTTGGCACCAGCACCCTGTGCCGGTTTATGCCTACGTTATGGAGGGTGCGCTGACCGTAGAACTGAAAGATGGTCGTACTTTTCTGTTTAAAAAGGGTGACGCCATTTTTGAAGTCATCAATACCCTGCATAACGGATATAATGCCGGCCATGTACCGGTAACGCTTGTGGTCTTTTACACGGGAGCAGTCGGGGTGCCGAATGTTATCAAAGAGCACCTCTAAAGTCAAAACTGTCGATGGTAAAAAGGGAGAAGCTCCGGAGGAGTGCTGGAAACGATATGCGGGATATACAGTGCTTGAAAAAAATAGGGGTTGGCTTTGATCGTCAGGTTGTTTATGTTTTGCTTTAAATTACGTAGTTTGTGTCCATGAATTTCATATTTCAAGGGTCAGTTGTGCTCATGAATGTATTCTTTTTTTACCCGCGTCCGATTGAACCTCGCATTAGGGAGGCGCTGGCCGGTCAGCCGGTTATGCAGCTTCAGACTCTTCGCAACTGCTTCGGCTGGCGCTAAACGGCTTCAAAAAAGACGCCACCTCCGTTCTTGATGGAGGCTAACCGTGATGGGCGAATCAGCCGGGAAAGCGGTAGCAGTTTTTTTACCCGCTTGCGCCTGTTGAATCACGAACGCATGCTTCTTCCGACCTTGTATGGCCCGATGGGTACGCTCGAGTGGCCTTCGGGATAACCAGTAACCAAACAAAGTGTTATGAGTAATTTTACCTATCGGGCACATGTGATCTTCATGAGCCTTTTGTTTTGCCTTGTTTTGAGTGATGCCGCTGAAGCAAGCGATGGTGTTGAGAGGGCTGGTGAAATTCTTCAGCTTGCCTTGCCTGCCACGGCTGCCGGGCTTGCGTTGGCTTTTCATGATCGCGATGGCTTTGTTCAGTTCTCGGAGTCAGGAGCGGTGACGCTGGGGGTTACGTATGGGTTGAAGTACTCTATCGATGCAACACGCCCGAATGGCGGGCAGCACTCGTTTCCATCCGGCCATACGTCTACTTCATTTGCTTCTGCAGAGTTTATTCGTGGACGGTACGGGTGGAGTTACGGGATACCCGCATATATTGCAGCGTCATTTGTCGGGTACAGCAGGGTTGAATCAAAACAGCACCACACCCGTGATGTGATTGCCGGAGCTGTTATCGGGATAGGCAGCAGCTATCTCTTTACAACGCCCTATAAAGGGTGGCGTCTGGAGCCGCAGGTAGGCAGTGCATTTTATGGTATCGGCTGTAGCCGCTGTTTTTGATTGTGTATTTCTTAGCATATTGCCAACGGTGTTTTAGTCGGCAGGACGTTCTTTTTTTTAAATTATTACAGAACATGCAAAGCGAGGTTACCTAGTGCCAGATAAAATATATATAGCGGGCCATCGGGGTATGGCTGGATCAGCGATCTTACGGCATCTTTTGGCTTCGGGGCTTGGGTTGCAGGATTTTGTTATGAGAACACACCGTGAGCTTGATTTGACGAACCAGGCGGCGGTACGTGCATTTTTTCAGGAGGAAAAGCCGGATCAAGTTTATCTGGCTGCGGCAAAAGTGGGCGGGATATATGCCAATAATACCTATCCGGCGGAGTTTATCTACCAGAACCTGATGGTTGAGGCTAATGTTATTCATGAGGCGTGGCAGGCTGGCGTTCAAAAACTATTGTTTCTCGGTTCAAGCTGTATTTATCCAAAACAGGCCGTCCAGCCTATGGGCGAAAGCGCACTGTTGACCGGCCCGCTTGAGTCAACCAATGAACCTTATGCTCTTGCTAAAATTGCGGGCATCAAACTTTGTGAAAGTTATAACCGGCAATATGGTACTGATTACCGTAGTGTGATGCCAACAAACCTGTACGGCATCGGTGACAATTATCATCCGCAGAACAGCCATGTTATTCCGGCGTTGATTCGTCGTATTCATGAGGCCAGAATCAATGGTGATTCTGAGGTTATGATTTGGGGGACCGGCACTCCTCGCCGGGAGTTTCTTTATATCGACGATATGGCTACGGCTTGCGTGCATGTGATGAATCTTGATAAAGATATTTATGAAGCCCATTCCTCGCCAATGCAGAGCCATATTAATGTAGGCTCGGGCGACGATATCACTATTAATGAGCTGGCGCTGACTATTGCCAAGGTGATTGGTTACGAGGGCGCTATACAATTTGATCCTGCTAAACCTGATGGTACTCCAAGAAAGCTGATGGACAGTACTCTTCTGAACAACCTCGGCTGGCATGCATGCGTCTCTTTGGAAGAAGGGTTGACGCTTGCCTGCGGCGATTTTTTAAAAAACAATACTAATTGACTATGAAGGTTGCTCTTATTACCGGTATAACCGGCCAGGATGGATCGTATCTGGCCGAATTTCTTCTCGAAAAGGGGTATGAAGTGCACGGCATCAAACGCCGGGCCAGTAGTTTGAATACCCAGCGGATAGATCATCTCTATCAGGATCCGCATGTTAATCATCGTAACTTTGTGCTGCATTACGGCGACTTGACGGATAGCAGTAACCTTACCCGCATAGTTGCCGAAGTCAAGCCTGATGAAGTCTATAATCTGGGTGCACAGAGTCATGTGGCCGTCAGCTTTGAGGCGCCGGAATATACGGCAGATGTTGATGGTATGGGCACGTTGCGCTTGCTTGAAGCTATCCGGTTTCTTGGTCTTGAAAAGAAAACACGGTTTTATCAGGCATCGACCTCAGAGCTTTATGGTTTGGTGCAGGAGATACCTCAGCGGGAGACGACACCGTTTTATCCGCGCAGTCCTTATGCGGTTGCCAAGTTGTACGCCTATTGGATAACGGTCAATTATCGCGAGGCTTACGGGATGTATGCGTGTAATGGCATTCTGTTTAACCACGAATCTCCCAGACGAGGTGAAACGTTTGTAACACGAAAGATTACACGAAGTCTTGCTAATATCAGCCAAGGGCTTGAGGAGTGTCTTTACATTGGTAACATGAACGCTCTTCGCGATTGGGGTCATGCCAAGGATTACGTTCGTATGCAGTGGATGATGCTCCAGCAGGATGAACCGAAGGATTACGTTATTGCCACCGGGGTGCAGTATACGGTGCGCCAGTTTATTGCGAAGTCGGCAGAGCAGCTCGGTATCAAAATCCGCTGGGAGGGAGCTGGTGCCCATGAAATTGGTATCATTGATGCCATAGATCCTTCCTGCTTCTATGATTCTCTGAATGAAGGCGACGTTGTTGTCCGTATTGATCCCCGTTATTTCCGTCCTACAGAAGTAGAGACCCTTCTTGGTGATCCCTCCAAGGCTAAAGCCGATCTTGGCTGGATCCCTGAAATAACCCTTGACGAAATGATTGCCGAAATGGTAATCAACGATCTTAACCTCGCCAAACAGCACGCACTTCTTAAGGCCAACGGCTACCACATTGACCTGAGCAAGGAGTAGCAAGATATTTTATGAAGTCTTGCTTTGGGGTACCGTTATTAATTTCTTTTGACTGCTGATATTGTATTTATGACCACTCCTGTCAGAATTGCTGTTATTGGGCTCGGTTATGTGGGGTTACCGAATGCGTTGGTTATTGCATCGCCCTGATTTTGTCGATAATGGTCCTGTGAGGGTTATTGGCAGGATCGGTTTCATGATGTGGAAGCGTGACAAGCTTTGCAACGATTTCCAGGATGCGCCGGTCGAGATGCTCTGAGATGTCGAGTATTCGGCTCTGGTGGTGCTGTAGTTCAAAGTGGATAAACTTTTCGACGGTGTGCTTTTTCATTTTTTCGAGAATCTGAGCCATCGTTGTGGCGTCAAGATATTTGGAAACCTCGCTGAAATATTCCAAAGGAAGGTCGTTGGCATATCCGGTAGCTTGGTCGACACCCATTTTAATGCATACTCCGGCGGCAATCCGGGGACGGATATGCTCTACCATGAGTGGGATGACCATGAAGTGGGGAATATACTTGACGATCATGCTTATGGCATTGAAGAGGTCGTCAAGTCCTTCAGTTTTATGGCTTACAAGGTTTTTTACCCAAAAAACCACTTCCTGCTGCTGATGGTATGGTAGCTGATGTAAAACGTCCGGTACAGCTATATCGCTCCCTGTCAGTAATTCTTCAAATTCACTCATCTGACGTACTCTTTTTTGGGGCTGTTTCAGCCCGGTTTTGCGGGAACTATCCTGTATGTTGTTTTTAAGTTTGCATAGTTTATAAAAAAAAAAGAGAACCGGAAACCGGAAACAAATAAACACTCATTTTATTTGTTGATAAATGCTTTTTTATGCGCTATTCGCTTTTTTTGTCGGAGAAAAACTGCGCAATGAGATGGGTGCTAAACGGACTGCAATAGTTATATTCCCATCTTTTGCATGGTCATGAAGGGTAATGAAACGAATATAAGATATAAGGAACGGTGAGACGGTATGGTGCTTTTAACGGTTGAAGGGTTACAGAAAAAATATGGTCTGAAGCATTTGTTTGAGGATGTGTCGTTTGGCATTGATGACCGCGACAAGATCGGTATTATCGGAGCGAACGGGAGCGGGAAGAGTACGCTTTTGAAAATCCTTGCCGGAGTGGAAACGCCCGATAAAGGCAAGGTGATGGTGGCTAACCAGAAAAAGATTGCCTATCTGCCTCAGGATTCGCCTTACAATCCTGAGGATACAGTGCTGGAAGCTATCCTGAAGTCGAGTGATAAGGCGATGGACCTGATTTATGAGTATGAACTGGTCTGCAAGGAGCTTGAAACACGCCACAGCGAGGATCCTTCATTGATTGAGAAGATGAGCCGGCTTGCCCATGAACTTGATGTTTGCGGCGCATGGGAGCTTGAGTCAAACGCCAAGATGGTGCTTGGTAAACTTGGTCTATACGATCTTACGGCACTTATGGGCACGCTTTCAGGAGGTCAGCGGAAGCGGGTGGCTTTGGCTCATGCGCTTGTTGTGCCAAGTGACGGGCTTATTCTTGATGAGCCGACAAACCATCTTGATGCCGACAGTGTTGAGTGGCTGGAGCAATATATCCGGCGTTATCAGGGCGCGGTGCTGTTGATTACGCATGACCGGTATTTTCTTGACAGGGTCGCTACGCGTATGATTGAGATGGATGGCCGGACGGCAGTCACTTATTCCGGGGGATATTCGAGCTATCTTTTACAGAAGGCTGAACAGGAGGAGCAGGCGATACGGGACGACCGCAAGCGTTCTGCCCTTGTTCGTCAGGAGCTTGACTGGATGAGGGGCGGATGCAAGGCGCGGACGACGAAACAGAAGGCGCGGATGCTGCGTGCTGAAAGTTTGGTTTATGCCCCCAGGAAGGAGAAGCAGAAAGAGCTTGAGATCGGGTTTGGCGCGGGACGACTGGGCGATAAAATTATTGAGTTTCACCGGGTTTCGAAATCCTACGGCGACAAGTTGCTGTTGCAGTCGTTTGAGTACCATCTGCAGAAAGGTGATCGTATCGGCATTATCGGGCCGAACGGGTCGGGTAAAACCACCCTGTTTGATATGATTACCGGGCGTGTCAAGCCCGACAGCGGCCACATCGAACATGGCAAGACGGTGAATATCGGTTACTACGATCAGCAGAGCAGGGGGCTTGACGACTCAAAAAGGGTGATCGAGTATATTCAGGAGCATGCCGAGCAGATCAAGACCAAGGATGGCATGGTATTCTCTGCCTCTAAAATGCTTGAGCGCTTTCTCTTTGCCCCATCTACCCAGTATAGTTATATCCGTACCCTTTCCGGCGGCGAACGGCGGCGACTTTATCTGTTAAAGCAGCTTATTGATTCGCCCAATGTGCTTTTGCTTGATGAACCTACCAATGATCTTGATATCCCGACGCTCCGGGTGCTTGAGGATTATCTCGATACCTATCAGGGTTGCCTTTTGGTGGTCAGTCATGACCGTTATTTTCTTGATCGGACGGTTGAGTATATTTTCGCCTTCGAGGAGAACGGCAGTATTCGCCGCTATCCGGGCAACTATACCGTCTATCTTGAAATGAAGGCAACTTTGGCGGCCAAGGGCAAGGATGAGAAGAAATCATCAGGGAAAGAGGCTCAGAAGATTCTTCCACCGGTATCGGTAAAGCCCGCGCAGTCAAAACTGTCAAGCAAGGAGAAGCGTGAGCTTGAACTGCTAGAGCGCTCGATTCATGAGGCTGAAACCCGTCAGTCGGAGATAGCCGAACGTCTGGTGTCGGCAGGCAGTGATTTCGCTTTGCAGCAGCAACTTGGTTCTGAGCTTCATGGGCTTCAGCAGCAGCTTGAAAAACAGATGACCCGATGGAGTAAACTCGCCGAACAGGCGTAAGATAAGCGACAAGGGACTTCCTTTTTAATACTACCATTTCCTCCTCAGGCCTCACCGGCACGACTCACTCTAATTACTTTTATAATAACGCGATAGTCAGCTTGTTTCCCTCCATCAATAAGGGGGAAATAAGCTGATGTTTGCATGAGAATCGAACATTAACCCGCACAGTTGTGCGGATTAATGCCGAAAACAAGCTGGCTTGTTTTTTTCTTATTCAAACTGAAAAATGAAAATGAAAAAAAGCGACAGCATATCACTCAATTGTAAAACAGTTTACATATAGTGCGCCAAAATGTTCAACGATAATCTGAACATTTGGCACACTATATGCATCTTTTTTATAGCGAGGCGTACTGTCCCTCATTTAACAAGACGGTAAATGAAAATCAAAAACTGGAGATCATCATGGCAGTAGAGAAAACAATCGGCTCGTCAAGCCTCGTAGAGGTTATTGACCGTATCCTTGATAAGGGTGTAGTCGTTGACGCATGGGTAAGGGTATCACTTGTAGGTATTGAGCTTCTTGCCATTGAAGCAAGAGTAGTCGTTGCCTCTGTAGAGACCTATTTGAAATATGCTGAAGCAATTGGCCTGACTGCAAAAGCAGCGTAAGGGATCTTTGAACTGAAGTGTTCTTATTTCTAAAACAAACAACTGGAGATTT
>CAIPKT010000103.1 GCA_903865705.1 uncultured Chlorobiaceae bacterium | reverse complement strand
AGCTGTTCAGCAATAACGTTTCCATAAGCATAGAGCACGAGATGCGACGGTAGGGGGCCAAAGAGGTCAAGAAGAGATTCAACATCCCCTGGATTTGTGAACGCTATGGCTGAAAAGAGCGAAAGGTCACTATCCCGCACAGATTTCCCGGTATTGTTCAGGGCGCTCAAGGGAGCTATTTTCCCTGGAATGAGGCACCGGCAGGGTTCATCACCAGTATAAAGGATTTTCGGTCGCTCCCTGTAAAGAGATGCCGTTCGACCAATAATGGCAAGCAATGGCGACGCGTGCTCCTGCAAATGCATGGAATCAACCGTTGTCAGGGTCACTGCTTCATCATAAAAACCAGCTTTATAAATAAGGGCAACCGGCACTGAGGGAGCGATCCCCTGTTCAACAAGCGTACGGCGGAGTTCCGTCAGGCGGCTCGCGCACATATAGTAGACCAGAGTCAGGTCGCCGGCTCCAGCAAGCGCATTGTGGGCACTCAAGAGCGTCACTCCACCGCTAACCGCCCTCAGGGTAAGAGGTATTCCAGCCGAAGCCGCTGCACTCTGTACAGCAGAAACACCCGGGACAATTTCAACATCAACATGCCGATCACGCAGATAGGTCATTTCCTCGCCTCCCCTGCCAAAAATAAAGGGATCTCCCCCCTTTAGTCGGACAACAATCTGTTTTTTTGTTGCGGCCATGAAAAGCATCCTGTTAATGGCCTCCTGATCGGCATGATGGTGACCTTTCCGCTTGCCTACGTAGACTTTTTCCGCATTGTAACCATTGAGCATTCCTGTGTCGATAAGGTCATCATACATGATTACACCGGCATGGCGCAGAAGGGCGTCCGCCCGAAGCGTCAGTGAGTCACGGCCGCCTGCCCCGGCACCGGTCAGAAATACCTTTCCGTAACGCTGCCGAATGTCAACGGGAGCATAGAGTACCTTGAGGTCAGCACGCTCCTTTTTGGCAACAATCGCAACCATTTCAGCCTGTTGAGGGTCTGAAGCTCCATGCTGAAGATTGCTTTTTGGGGTAATCGCTACAATATCGAGACCGTCGGAAAGAAGATTGGGCAGTTGGGAGGCAGGATAGATGGCGACATCTTTCCTGTCAGAATCAAGGTATGAGGCCTTCGTCATTGGACAAGTATGTTTTTATCCGGTTTCGCCAGGCTATGGCCTTGCGCACATCGGTGCCGCTGGATGAAACCGCGACGGTCATCGGGCCATCACTGAAAAATGCCGGCGAAAGAAAATCGCAAAGTTCGGGATCATCGGGGGTATTGACCAGAATGCCCCGGGCATTGGCCTCCTGCTTGATAAGGCGGTTCACCTCCCTGTCGCTGCTGCACGCATAGACAATAAAAACACCCTCAAGATCTTCCAATTGAAATGGACGAATATGACTGGAACTGGCATATTGAAGCGTTTCATCAGAAAGCTCTTCGCCAACAACCGTAACAAAACACCGGAACCGGCTGAGCAACTGGAGCTTTTCAAGAGCAACTTTGCCTCCACCGACAATAAGCACATGCCTGTTGCCGATGTTCAGGCTTACCGGCAGATAGTTCATATCTGGTAATCGATGATAATTTCCCTTGTTTTCAGCAGAGCAGCAACCTCTGCCACTGCATCATCGAGGTTTTCAAAAGTCTGAATCTGCAGATCGGGCTGGTATCGGGAAAACCCATTTTCACCCAAATTGATGACAAGAATATCGTTCGGCTTGTTGAGCAACTTGAGGGTTTCAATATCGTAATCGTCAGCATCATCAATGGTGGTAATAAAAATAAGCCCGGCATCGGTGAGGATGCGTGCAAGCTCCCCGATTCTTCTCAACCGCTCCCCAGCGCTGTCTGACTGAGAACCGAGATCAGCGTCAAGTCCGCGGTCGATGTTAGCCACACCGAGGTAGTAAGCGTTCTTGCTGTTTTGAAAAAGCCCTTGCTCAAGCGCTTTGGCCACGGCCCGTTTGCCGGAGCCCTGAGCACCTGTAAAGACAATAAACTTTGCCTTGTGCCGGTTTGCTTCTGCCCGTTGCTCCGGTTGGACAAGGCCTGCTTCCCAATT
>CAIPKT010000102.1 GCA_903865705.1 uncultured Chlorobiaceae bacterium | reverse complement strand
AGCTTGATTGCTGGAAAGTTTGCTGCGTATTTCTTGAGCGCTGCAGGGTTGCGAGGGCGGTAAGAGTTCTGGGCAATGATATCCTGAGCCTGTGGTGTGTAGAGGAAATTCAGGTAAGCCTCAGCAACTTTACGGGTGCCATGTTTCGTGACATTTACATCGATGATAGCCACTGGCGGTTCTGCCAGGATGCTGACTGCCGGAGCGACAATTTCAAACTTGTCTGATCCAAACTCTTTCAAAATCAAGTGGGCCTCATTTTCCCAAGCAAGAAGAACGTCGCCAAGGCCGCGCTGTGCGAAGGTCAAAGTTGAGCCACGAGCGCCGGTATCAAGCACCGGGACATTGTGGTACAATGCCTTGATAAAATTTTTAGCCTCTACTGCTGATCCGGTCTGTTTCTGTTTGTATCCCCACGCAGCCAGGTAGTTCCACCTCGCGCCGCCTGAGGTTTTCGGGTTCGGAGTGATGACTGAAATGCCGGGTTTAACAATGTCGTCCCATCCCTTTATCTTTTTCGGATTGCCTTTCCGGACAACAAAGACAATGGTGGAGGTGTAGGGCGTGCTGTTATTGGCCAGCCGTTGCTGCCAGTTGGCAGGAAGGAGTTTGCTGTCGGAGATTGCGTCGATATCGTAGGCAAGTGCCAGCGTCACCACATCAGCATCCAGACCGTCAATGACTGCCCGGGCCTGTTTTCCTGATCCTCCATGTGACTGGTTGATTTGTATTGTCTGACCGGTTTTCTTGAGCCAGTATTGAGCAAAAGCAGCATTTTCACTCTGATAGAGTTCCCTTGTAGGATCATAAGAAACATTCAGCAGTGTTACTGCGGTTGCTTCAGCGATGGATCCCGGAATTCCGGATGCCAAAATCATTGAAGAAGCAATGGTTATTTTTTTTAGCCATTCGAGATTCATGTTTTTCTCCTGTGTATTAAATTATTAAACGGGTTTATTTGGCAAAAAATGTAAAAAAAAAGCCGGCTCTCTGTTGTGTCAGGAACCGGCCATGGCAAAAAATGCTCTATGGTGTCACCTACACGAGTCGTGGATTTTTATCGTTGCATCCTCTCTGCTCCGACAGCAACATGTGCTGAATAAGAGGTAAGGTGTTTTTATTGTCGTGTGCATGCTCTGTTCGTTTGATTTACGATTGTTAATAAAGCGCAATGTTTTCAATGTTTCCAAGCATATACCATAAATATACCGCAAAGAGGGTATGCTTGCGGGAGGGGGTGCTTGATGAGCGCAGTGTGAAGACAGTGTATTGGGGATTCCATGCCGGGGTCATTTCCGCTAAGCGATTCAGTGGGACTCCACTCACCACCCCACCTATAAAGACTCTTTCCAGTTCGGAGTTATGCAGAATTGTCTGGATACCGTCATGACCTGTTCAATAATCATTCCAGACTCAAGTGGACAAAGGGGGGCTCAGGCAAGCTCTATGGCTCATTTTGTATGCTTGTTGTTATATTTTGAATTCTCATCGACAAGAGAGAGAAATCATATTTATAAAACGCGTAAGGGAGGTTGACGGATGAGCAAGAAAAAAGAGGTCTCTGTTGTTCGCTCCTCGGCTGCTGAATATCTGACCTTTGTTGCTGCTGGCGGTAATTCAGAGGCCAGTGTGGAAATGCGCTATGAGGACGAGAATATCTGGCTGACGCAGAAGATGATGGCTACCCTTTATGATGTCTCGGTTTCGGCTGTCAACCAGCACTTGAAACGTATTTTTGCCGATAATGAGCTGGAACCAGGGGCAACTGTTAAGAAATACTTAATAGTTCAAACTGAGGGTGGTCGGGAAGTTCGGCGTGAAGTGGAGCACTATAATCTTCAGGCGATAATCTCCGTCGGCTTCAAAATTGAAAACGAGCGTGCAGTCCAGTTCCGCAAGTGGGCCAACCAAATCGTGAAGGACTATACGATTCAGGGTTGGACGATGGATGTGGAACGCCTTAAACATGGTGGAAGCATCCTGACCGATGAATATTTCGAGCGGCAACTTGAAAAAATCCGGGAAATCCGGCTTTCCGAACGAAAGTTCTATCAGAAAGTTACTGATATCTATTCCACATCACTGGATTACGACCGATCAGCCACAGCTACAAAGCGCTTTTTCGCAGCCGTTCAGAACAAGATGCACTACTCCATACATGGCCAGACTGCAACGGAAGTTATCGTGGAGCGTGCCGATCACCAGAAAGAAAACATGGGTCTGACCAGTTGGGAGGGGGCTCCGCAAGGCAAGATCCACAAGTATGATGTCTCCATTGCAAAGAACTACCTGACCGGGTTTGAGCTTGAGCAGATGCAGCGTATCGTTTCTGCCTATCTGGATATGGCCGAACTGCATGCCATGCGGCGAATTCCAATGACCATGGCAGACTGGGAAGAACGCCTGGGCGGGTTTTTGAAACTTTGGGATCGGGAAATTTTGCAGGATGCAGGCAAGGTGAGCGCAGAAATAGCCAAAGCTCATGCTGAGAGTGAGTTTGAGAAATACCGGATTGTACAGGATCGGTTGTTTGAAAGCGATTTCGACAAAGTGGTGAAATGGATTGAAGACTCGCAAAAAAAAGGAGAGTACCCTGGCGAGTCGTAAGTCGCGCGACATCAGTGTCAAGGAGATGATTGAACACCGGGGTGATATCCATCATATTTTTCTCCGGCAGTATTTGAAAGAGAATGGTTTCAGCCAGAGCCAGTATAATCAGGTAGCGAACTATGTCTATGTTCAGCAGGAGATTAACATCAAAGTAGGGAAGCGCTCTCCGGCAGACTATATCGGTCAAATCCGTGAGCAATGTCAAAGCGGGAAGCTCGCCTTTGAAAACGAAATAACCCGGTAGCCATGAAAGTTGGTTTCAGAATACCGTCGCTTAAAAAGCGCATTGCTGCCCGCACCTCGTGGAAGCGGTATGCCCGCCAATCTCTGGGCCTTAAAGCTCCTCGTGGATATGGCTGGATAACCAATCCCAAGAAGGCGCTTTACAACCGGGTTTATTATCGAACGACACGGGGTTGTTCTGTTGTGCTTGTTGTTGTGTTGTCGGCTGCGGGCGCTTTTGGTTGCGGTGTCGCCTGGGCGGTGAAATTGGCAGGATACTGAAAATTACACATCTGAAGCACAGCAGTAAGAGATATTGAAAACCATAAAAAGGGATTTGATAATGGGTCAGAATCTTGGGAATCTGAAGCTTCAACTTTCAGGAGTCACTGTCTCCCGAATCGGGTTTTGCGCCGGATGAACTGTTGAGTAAGATTTCGTTCAGTTATATTGCTGAACAGTTGAGATGTGAGAATGCGTCCAAACGCAGCATTTATGAGGTAGAGTCTATTCAGGGAAGCACCATTTCCCAAAAACATTGGACTGATGATGTGTTCAAAGAACATGCGAATGAGTTGGTGGTTAGCTATTCGGCCTATGCAAATCCAAGCCACACTGCGAGCGCCCGGTTAACGGCAAGCATTGATGCATCATCAAGTTTTCCGAAAGTCAGTCCGATTTTTTCACGCGAGATGGTCTGGACCTTGTCAACCATCACTTGGGATCTTTTTTTTAGATTGTTACCCTCTGTCGGCTCAATCATAATTCGGAATAACGGGACTGACCGCAATTCACTCGTTACCGGCAGGATGGTCAGCGAGGGATGTTCAGAAAAATAATCTGATTGAACGACAACTGCGAGACGAGGCTTACCGTAATCACCCTGTAGTGCAATGGTAACCAGATCTCCTCTCTTCATGCTTCCCAACCCGCGCGGTCTGCAACATCATCAAGAAAATTAAGGAGTTCCTTTTCATGCGGATCTTGTTTGACCACCAAAGATTGCCGCCTGCACTCCTCTGCAAAACCGGAACGACGTGTATCGGGAACCCATATCTGTATCGGTCGCATCCCCACCGCACGCAATTTCGCCCTGTGCTTATGCACTCGTTCAAGAACTCTGCTCATGTGTTTCATTCTTAATTCGCGATTTCCCTTGTTACATGTAACGTGCATAATGAATTCGTTACACGCAACAACCCTTTTTGCTGGAACAATCAATCAGGCAAGTATGCTCTCCACTGTGCGTAGCAAGTTCAATCCTGATGCGTCAGCTTTTTCCTGCAGATAGGTTTGTCCGGTGTCGTTCGTCCGGGAAAGATGTTCTTTCATGGAAAATATGCTTATCCGTTGAAAATTCAGGTTTTATCGCCGATTTCAATAATTGGTTCACCCGAATTGATTAATTCAACAGCTTTTCCAAGAGATTTTGCAAGGACTGCTCTTATTCTGCTGTTCGAGGTGTTACCACAGGTAATCCATATTATTTGAGGTGGGGCACCAAACTGATCGACAAGTTTCAGAAAATCGGAATCTTTACTCATGATAACCGCTTCAGCTTGTTTTGCGGCATCAAATATGGTTTTATCATCTGCTCGCTGAAGGTCGAGAGATCTCACTGATTGGGCCTGAATATTCTGAAAGCTGCGGTTGATCCATGCAGCAATTGAGGGGGAGAGCTGTGCATCGATCCAGATGATCATGCTGCTATGACAGGATGGTCAAGTTTTCTGCTTGCATATTTCAGCGCAGCAAGAATATCTTCTTTTTCGAGATCGGGCAGTTCTTCAAGTATTTCTGTATGGCTGAGGCCATTCGCCAACAGGTCAAGAATATCGATTACCCGTATACGCAATCCCCTTATGCATGGCCGCCCACCACACTGTTCGGTATTAATCGTAATGCGTTTTTGCCAATCAGTCATAACTCAGAGCTTTTGTGTTCTGCTTGTAATGTAATGAAAAATTACTTGATCGGGAAAGGGGAGAGCGCAAACCGCATGGCCACAACACCAAGCACTATAATCTTGTAGCAATCATTGACGGATCGGACGCGGGGGCAGATAACTCGCTTCCCTACCGGTCAACCCGCCCGATCAGTTCATAGGCAGTAGTGTCGGTGATGGTTGCCATGCAGAATGAGCCAATGGTGACTGCTGCGTCGCCAATGGAGAGGAGGCACTCATTGTCAACTTCTGGAGCGTCATACTCTGTTCGGCCAATTGCTGTGGTTTCTTCAATCTGGTCGATCAGTACCTTCACCGTTTTGCCGGCAAAAACGCGGTTGTTCTGTTCCGCTACAGCTTCCTGCACTTCCATAAGCTCCGCTACCCGTTCCTGCTTTTCTTCGGGGGTTATAGTCTCCTCAAGGGCGAAGGATGGTGCATGTTCCTCATGGCAGTAGGGGAAGCATCCGAGGCGGTCGAAGCGGGTTGCCTCCACAAACTCCAGCAGTTCTTCGAACTCTTCACGGGTTTCGCCGGGATAGCCGGCAATCATGGTGGTGCGCAGGCGGATATCGGGGTTTTTCTCCCGGATGGTTTCGATGAGCCGAACAGTCTCCACCTTGTTGATGCCGCGGTTCATCGATTTCAGTATGCGGTCGTTGCAATGCTGCAGGGGAATATCGAGATAGTTGCAGATGTTCTGACGCTCGCGCATGGTATCAATCACCTCAAGCGGAAAGTTCACCGGATAGGCGTAGAGCAGGCGGATCCAGTCAAATTCCATGTCGGAGAGGCGGAGCACCAGGTCGTTGAGCATCGACTTGCCCATCGTATCATAGCCGAACATGCTGATATCTTGCGCAATCACATTCAGTTCCTTGATTCCCGCTTCTTTCAGGAGTGCGGCTTCACGCAGAAGCTGGTCTACTGGCTGGCTGCGGTAGCGTCCCCTTATTTGCGGAATCGAGCAGAACGAGCAGGAATGGTTGCATCCTTCGGCTATTTTGAGGTAGGAGTAGTGGGGAGGAGTGAGCAGCGATCGGCGGTCATAGAGCTCTTCTCTATACCGGGCACCAAGAGCTGCAAGGATTTCGGGCAGTTCGCGCGTACCGAAAAACCCGTCCACCTCCGCCATCTCTTCGTGGAGTTCACGACGGTAAAGTTCAGTGAGGCATCCCATCACATAGACTCGCTGGATTTTCCCCTCACTCTTTTTGTCGATGGCAGCAAGGGTTTCGGCGATGGACTCCTCTTTGGCATCTTCAATGAATCCGCAGGTGTTGATGAGAATGGTGTCGGCCTCATCTGCCGTGTCGGTGAAGATGATCCCCGAAGCTTCAGCCTGTGCCATCAGCCGTTCGGAATCGACCGTGTTTTTGGAGCAGCCGAGGCTCAGAAAAAAAACTTTATGTGTTGTCATTGTAGTTGAATCGTTCAAGAAAATCTTGTTTCCACTCGATGAAAGAGCCCTTCTGAATCTCCGTTCGTGCCGTTGCAGTAAGCCACATGAAAAAAGAGATATTTTGCAGGGTACAGAGTTTAAGACCGAGAATCTCGCCAACGTTCAGGAGGTGGCGGAGATAGGCGCGTGAATAGTTTCGGCAGACATCGTTGTCGAACCCTTCGTCGATGGAACTGAAGTCTGAAGCAAATTTCGCCGAGCGAAGGTTCATCTTGCCATGACGGGTATAGACCCTGCCGTTGCGCCCTTCGCGTGTCGGGATGACGCAGTCGAACATATCAATACCGCGCTCGATAGCATTCAAAATGTTTTCAGGTGTGCCGACTCCCATGAGGTAGCGCGGTTTTTTTTCTGGCAGCAACGGGTGAGAAAGTTCAAGGATCCGGTACATCTCCTCAGCCGGTTCTCCGACAGCCATGCCGCCGATGGCGTATCCGTCAAAATCAAGATCAACCAGCGATTTGCTTGAGATGGTGCGCAGGTCGGCATGAATTCCGCCCTGTGTGATGCCGAAAAGGTACTGCTCATGGCCGTAGAGCGGAGAGGTGAGGCTGAAATGCTTTCTTGCCCGTTCAGCCCAGCGAATGGTCAGCTCTCCGGAGATGCGGACATACTCTTTGTCGGCGGTTGATGGAGGGCATTCATCGAGCGGCATCATAATGTCGCTGCCGATAATGCGCTCGGTCTCAATCACATTTTCAGGGGTGAAGTACTGTTTTGAGCCGTCAAGGTGCGATTTGAACATGACCCCCTCCTCGCTGATTTTGCGCAGATCGGAGAGCGAGTAAACCTGGTAGCCGCCGCTGTCGGTCAAAAGCGGGCCGTCCCAATTCATAAACCGATGGACACCGCCGGCTTTTTGCAAAATCTCGTTACCCGGTTTCAGGTAGAGATGGTAGGTATTGGCCAGAATGATATGGACGTTGAGCTCCCGCAGTTCATGCGGTTCAACAGATTTAACGCTTGCACGGGTGCCTACCGGCATAAAGACCGGCGTAGGAATGGTTCCGTGGCTGGTTTCAAGAACTCCGCACCTGGCTGAACTATGCGGATCGGTGGTAATGACGCTGAATTTCATCTGCCAAGGTAGCCAAACACTGACACAAAACAAAAGCAGGCACAAGCTCCTGTGCTGAACACGGAAAATCGATTGCCTTATCCATCAACCTATTCCATTGAGCTTAATCTGACCGCCACCGTCAGTTTTTCCTCGGCGTTTCCTTTATAGGTACCCCGCACTGGCGGCACATCGTCGTAGTCTCTGCCTGAACCGATTTTGATATACCGCTCATCGACAAAGAGGGTATTATGCGTTGGATCCATGCCAATCCACCCTTTTTCCTTACCGCAGAAGACTTCGCACCAGGCATGGCTTGCTTCATCCCGCCCATCGGGTGTACTCCCTCCGTAGAGATAACCGCTGACATAGCGGGCCGGAACTTCAAGGTGGCGGCAGGCGGCAAGCATGATATGGGCAAAATCCTGACATACTCCCCGGCCGAGAGCCATGACGACGGCGCTGGTGCTGTGAACGTCGGTCACACCGGGTTCGTAGATGAAGGAATCGTTGATGTGGCGGCAGATCGATTCGGCAAGCTGAAAACTGTCGGTATTGGTTGCGAACCGGGTTGTAAATTCGCGTATCGCAGGGTCAAAATGAACGTAGCGGCTCTGACACAAAAAATCCATCAGAAAAAAATCTTCATTCTCGCCAGCTTCAGCGCGTCCCATGCCGGTTTCAACTACGGAGGTTGCAACGATTTTTACCCGTTTGTGACTCTGGAGCAGGTTGAAGTGGTTGACCTGATTGCCATAGAAATCGGTGTATTCAAAAATGGATGCAGGGGGGTCTATCTGAAGATCAAAGCTTGTGCATCGCTGTGGAGCAACAGAATTATTGTCAGGGTGGAGCCTTACTTCGGTTGCTGTTTCATAGATTGGATTGTCATATTCAAACAGGGTTGAGTGTTCAACTTTCAGAATCATGCTCTTTTTGTTTACTTCCGGTTATTGCTGCTGCTGATGCTGTTGTGCCTGGCTCCAGTTGGCTCGTCCACCGGCTATTCCGGTAAAGGGAAGGGCTTCTTCAATGTCTGTTGACTCTATTTCCGGACTGTGATAGGCAAAATAGGTCAGGTGAACCTGTTCTCCAACTTTCACCAGTCGCTGTTCCAGGTCGGCCAGATAGTTATGCAAACCGGTGGTAAAAATATCTTCAATGGCCGTATAACTGAGTTCTGCTTCAAGTTTTCCGATCAGTCTGTCGGCGTTGTTGACGTAGCGGTGACGGGAGCTCCCCGAGATGCGCCACAGGGCATCTTCAGCCGCACAGACAGAAAAGTTGATGCTGCGCGGAAAGGTCCGATCGAGAATAAGAAAACGAAGGATGTTGTCGGGATCGATTTTTGAGAGATAGACCTTTCGGAATGCCTCGAGCGCACTACAGCTTTTGAGCACAGCCATCCATTGAATGATATCCTCTGATCCTGCAACAAGTTCAGGCTGGCTTTTCGCTTCGGAGAGCAGCATGTGGTATTTCACGTCAATAAGCCGGGCAATATTGTCGGCGCGCTCAAGATACTTGGCAATCTGAATGAAGTCCCACCCCTCATTGTGGGAGAAGGTGTTGTCGGTAATGCCCTGGAAGAGATGCGAGGCATTTTTGATCTCCTTGTAGAATCCGTAGGGGTCGTTCTGCACAAATTGTGGAGTAACGTTCTGCAGGTAATGGTAGAGGTTATTGACCTGCTCCCACATTTCGCTTGAAATGCTTTCAATGATGCTTCGCGCGTTTTCTCTTGCTAGACCGATACAGGAGGTGATGGAGTTCGGATTGCTTTTGTTGAAGACCAGATAATCAGTAACGGTTCGGGCAGAGTATTCGTCATAAATGCTGTTGAAACGATCCTTGTCGCTTGTGACAAGGATAAGGGCTATCCAGTAGCTTGGGTTCTCGACATGTGTAATTTTATTGAGGTCAAGCAGCAGGTTGAAATTGACGTCGAGAAACCTGGCAGTATTTTCTGCCCGTTCGAAATAACGACTCATCCAGAACAGCGATTCGGCAACACGGCTTAACATAAATAATAAGGAATTAGTGTTTATTCATCGACAACCCAGGTGTCCTTGCTGCCTCCCCCCTGAGAGGAGTTGACCACCAGTGAACCACGCTTGAGGGCCACTCTTGTCAGGCCTCCGGGGACTATAGTAACAGTTTTGCCGTACAATACATAGGGTCGAAGGTCGATATGGCACCCAAAGAGTTCGGTGTCATTGAAAAAGCTGGGGTGGCGCGACAGCGAAATAGTCGGCTGGGCAATATAGTTTCGTGGATTGGCAACAATCATCTCCGCAAAATTCTCCTGTTGCTCAATGGTTGATTCCGGGCCGATCAACATACCGTAGCCTCCTGATTCATTGGCAGCCTTCACCACCAGCGAACCAAGGTTCGCCAGAATATATTTCAGGTCGGCAGGGTTGCTTGCCAGCCAGGTTGGAACATTTTCCAGAATCGGATCCTCTCCAAGGTAATATTTGATGATCTGCGGCACAAAACTGTAAATCACCTTGTCGTCGGCTACGCCGCAACCGATGGCGTTGGCAAGGGTAACATTTCCTTTACGGTATGCATTGACAAGACCTGCAACACCAAGTTTTGAGTCAGGACGAAAGACAAGCGGATCGAGATAGGCATCGTCAACCCTGCGATAAATCACATCAACCTGCTCAAGTCCGCGTGTGGTCCGGGTATAGACTTTGTTGTTGTTGACGACAAGGTCTTTTCCTTCAGTCAGTTCAATGCCCATCTGGCGGGCAAGGAAGCTGTGCTCGAAGTAGGCAGAGTTGTAGATGCCGGGGGTAAGCAGCACGACGTTCGGTTCACGGCGCGACACCGGGCTGATCTCCTGAAGGGTGCGAAGCAGCTCCTGTGGATAATTTTCGATCGGACGGATCTTGTATTTGTCGAACAGTACCGGGAACGCGCGTTTCATGGCCTGCCGGTTTTGCAACATATAGGAGACACCGCTCGGGGTGCGCAGATTGTCTTCAAGCACCATGTAGTTGCCTTGCCCGTCGCGAATGATATCGCTGCCGGTGACATGGATGTAGATACCAAGCGGGGGATTGACCCCGATAAATTCCCGCCTGAAGTGCTGACTGCCGAGGATCAGTTCTGCAGGAATGATCTTGTCTTTGAGGATTTTCTGGCCATGATAGATATCGTGCAGAAACGCATTGAGTGCCGTAATCCGCTGCGTAAGCCCCTTTTCGATGGTCTGCCATTCGTGGGCAGGCACAACTCCTGGGATAAGATCAAATGGAAAAAGACGTTCAACACCCTCTTCCTCGCCATAAACAGTAAAGGTAATACCCTGGTTCCGGAAAAATATATTGACAATCTCGCGACGAGCCTTGATATCATCAACCGAAAACTGACCAAAGCGGTGAAGCATCTTGTCGTAGTGAGGACGGGGAGTTCCCTCTTTTGAGATAACCTCGTCAAAAAACTGACAGGTTTCGGCTTCATAGCGCTCAAAGAAGCGAATCATACGGGTATGGATTCTTGTTGTTTATGGAGAATCACCTTTTGCATCTGTTATATACTTAAATAATTTCGGATATTTCATGAATAAGCCTAAATAATTAAAAAACAGTCAATAGTTTTGCTTTTTGTTGGCTTTTGACTTGAGACTGAGACGCTTCATTTTTTTTTGTTTTGTACTCCGCATTCTTTTTTGCCTTGTCAAGGCGCTAAATTGTTTTTATAATGAACAGGCGGAAAACAGCTTACCCTTTTCGAAGGCAGCTCATATCCTGGTTATAACCCATTACTGATCAAAATGCGATGAATATATTGGTGACCGGTGCTGCCGGATTTATAGGATTTCATGTTTGCAAGCGACTGCTCGAAAGGGGAGAGCGGGTAACGGGCATCGATAACATGAACGACTATTACGATGTCTCACTCAAGGAGGCTCGGCTTTCGATGCTTACGCCTTTTGAAGGGTTTACCTTTGTGAAAGCTGATCTTTCCGACAGAAGAGCAATGGAAGAGCTTTTTAAAACGGGCGGGTTTGAGCGGGTGGTTAATCTTGCTGCCCAGGCCGGTGTGCGTTATTCAATCCAGAATCCCCATGCCTATATTGAAAGCAATATAGTCGGGTTTCTCAATATTCTTGAAGGGTGCCGCCATAACGGCGTGAAGCATCTCGTCTATGCTTCGTCAAGCTCGGTGTATGGCGCCAACGAAACCCTGCCATTTTCCGTGCACGACAACGTCGATCATCCACTCTCGCTCTATGCAGCAAGCAAAAAGGCCAATGAGCTGATGGCACACACCTATAGTAACCTCTACAACCTGCCTACAACAGGACTGCGCTTTTTTACCGTCTACGGCCCATGGGGAAGGCCGGATATGGCACTCTTTCTCTTTACCGATGCTATCGTGAACAACAAGCCAATCCAGGTTTTCAATTACGGCAAGCATCGCAGGGATTTTACCTTTATTGATGATATTACCGAGGGAATTCTGAGGACGCTCGACCATATCGCCGAGCCCAATCCTCAATGGTCAGGCATTAAGCCGGATCCTGGCACGAGCAAGGCGCCCTGGAGAGTCTACAATATTGGCAACAATAGTCCTGTCGAGCTTATGGATTACATTAAAGCGCTCGAAGATCAGCTTGGCCGGACTGCCATAAAAGAGTTTCTGCCACTGCAACCCGGTGACGTGCCCGACACCTGCGCAGATGTTGACCAACTGATGGAGGATGTTCATTATAAGCCGGAAACCACCGTACAGGAAGGCATCAAACGTTTTGTTGCCTGGTACCGCGAGTACTATGGCATTTCTTTGTGATCCCATTCTAAGGAACTTGCAGAAAACAAGTTCGGCCATAATTGCGCACGCAATTATGGCCGCGGTCAGGTCGGTCAAGATTTAAGTAGCTCTAAGCTTTTGCGGTAAAAATTTCCGCGTCTACTCCGGTTTCAGATGCGGGAAGAAGATAACTTCCCTGATGGAGTCCTGCCCCGTAAGGATCATAACGAGGCGGTCGATACCAATGCCGATACCGGCGCATGGGGGCATACCGTACTCAATGGCGCGGAGGAAGTCTTCGTCTACAATCATGGCCTCTTCATCGCCACGCTGCCTCAGTTTTGCCTGCGATTCGAGCCTTTCGCGCTGGATGACCGGGTCGTTCAATTCGGAGAAGGAGTTGCAGACTTCCTTGCCTCCGATGATCAGCTCAAAACGCTCAACAATGCCGGGCTGGTTGGGGTGCTCCTTGGCAAGGGGCGACATCTCGGTGGGGTAGTCGATGATGAAGGTTGGCTGAATGAGCTTTGGTTCTACAAATTCACCGAAAATTTCGTCGATAATCTTGCCGCTGCTGATTTTAGGGTCGAGTTCAAGGCCGAGATCCTTGGCGGTGTAGCGAAGCTGCTCTTCGGATTGCCCGCCAATATTCTTGCCGGTGTATTCGGCAATGGCGTCAATAATGCTCAGGCGGCGGAAGGGTGGCTTGAGACTGATTTCGTTGCCGAGAAAGGTGGTCACTTCGCTCTTGTTGACGGCCATGGCGGTCTGGCTGAAGAGCTCTTCGACCATCTTCATCATCCAGTTGTAATCCTTGTAGGCAACGTAGAGCTCAACCTGGGTGAATTCGGGGTTGTGGAAGCGGTCGATGCCTTCGTTACGGAAATCCTTTGCAAACTCAAAGACGCCGTCAAAGCCGCCGACGATGAGCCGTTTGAGATAGAGTTCGTTGGCTATGCGCAGGTAGAGCTGCATGTCGAGCGCATTGTGGTGGGTGGTGAAGGGGCGTGCAGCGGCGCCGCCATAGATAGGTTGCAAAATTGGGGTTTCAACTTCGAGCCATCCATTGCCGGAAAATGAGTTCCGCATGAAGGAAACGATGGCGCTCCGTTTGATAAAAGTCTCTTTGACCTCCGGATTGACAATCAGATCCACATAGCGCTGGCGGTAACGAAGCTCCTTGTCGGTAAAAGCGTCAAAGACAACCTTTTCGCCATCAACCTCTTTCTCCTTGGCGACAGGTATCGGGCGCAGCGATTTGGTGAGCAACTCCAGCGATTCGGCATGGACAGAAATTTCGCCGGTTCTGGTTTTGAAGGTAAATCCCTTGACGCCGATGATATCGCCGATGTCGAGCAGTTTGAAGGTGTCGTAGGTCGCATCGCCAACCTCATCCTTTTTCATGTAGATCTGGATTCTGCCCGCCGAGTCCTGAACATGGAAAAAGGAGGCTTTCCCCATCTTTCTGATGGTCATGATTCGTCCGGCCACAGAGACCGGCGTTTTGGCCTCTTCCACAAAATTGGATATGATTTCCAGGGAGGAGTGGGTGACCTCAAAATGGGTAGGGTAGGGGTTGACTCCAGCCTCCATAAGCTGCTGGCGCTCCTCAAAACGGCGCTGCATCTGATCGTTCAGCGAAATCGGGGCTGGCTGTTCAGGGATATTCTTGTTCGGTTCGTTCTCTTTATGCATGATCTTCGTTGGCCTGTGGTATTCGGTAAGTGAAAAAATATGGTCAATTCTGCCCGGGATCTGTTGGTCAGTTTTGTTGTGCAGGATTTTGCTGTGTTTCAGGAGGAAAGTAGCGTTTTCAGCCAGACGTAAGGAATGGTGCTCACTTTCTGATAAAAAGAGCGATAGGCCCTTTTTGAAAAAACATCGTAGTTGTTTTTTTCAATGGCGGTTAAAATATTGCCGTAGTTGACGCTGCTGATACAGACACCAAACCGGCTTGGCTTTTCAAGCATGGGGATCCCTTTTTCGGAGGAGCGGTAGTAGCTTCTTGCCCGTTCGATCTGAAACTTCATCAGGTTGAGGAAGTTATCGTTCATTTTTTTTTGCATCAGTTCTTCACTCGAATAGTTAAAACGGCGAAGATCTTCAAGCGGAAGATAGATTCTTGCACGGTCAACATCTTCACCGACGTCGCGCAGGATGTTGGTTAACTGCATGGCAATGCCCAGCTCAATGGCATGTTCAAGTGCCTGCTTGTCGGTGTAACCAAAAATTTCGGAGGTCATCAGCCCGACGACCGCTGCGACCTTGTAGCAGTAAACGTAAAGTTCATCGAAGGTCTCGAAGGGTTTGAACTCGATATCCATCGCAACGCCGTCCATAAGGTCAAGCGGAAGCTCAATAGGGATCGAATAGCTTTTCAGAGTATCGTGCCAAGCCATCATGATCGGGTCATGGTCACATTTTCCATCGTAGCATGACTGAAGTTTCAATTTCCAGCCGTCAAGCATCCTCTGGATCTCCTCGCTGGTAATAAGGCCATTGGTCAGTTTAACTTCCGCTATATCGACAATGTCATCAACCGTGCGGAGCAAGGCGTAAATGGCGAAAATTGGTTTCTGCTGTTTTTTTGGCAGAAACATGCTCGCAAGGTAGAAGGTTTTGGCATGATGTTTTGAGATCTGCCGGCAATAGGTATAGGCATCTTCAAGCGTTATCAGCTTTTCAGCCTCCGACCCCTTACTGTTTCCGTTATCGTTGTGATTCATCTGCCATGAGTGCTTATATTAGCCTGTTTTGGTCGTCACAGCTTTTTTACCCTTTTGCGGTGTGGCGTGAAAGCAAAAATGTGTACCTTTTTAATGACCCAGTACGTTTATCAAGAATGAGCTGTCAAGATAAAACAATGGTTGTAATATAGCAACAAGCCAAGTTGCAGCTCTTTATCATTCAAATGCTTACGTAATTTATTACTGCCTGTTGAATACTGTTGAACCTGAAAATAGAAGGGAAAAGGCTGTTCTTGTCGGCCTTTGTTCCCCTCCCGAAACACCCAGATCCCTTGTCGAAGAGTATCTTGATGAGCTTACTTTTCTTGCCGATACTGCAGGAGCGGACGTAGTAGAGTCGTTCATACAGGATAAAAAGCTGCGTGATCCGGCTTACTGTATCGGAAAAGGCAAGGTTGAGGAACTTGTCTTGTTTGTTAAGGAGAAGGAAATTGATCTTGTCATTTTTGATGACGATCTGTCGCCTGCCCAGGCAAGAAACCTTGAAAAGTCACTTGAGTGCAAGGTTATCGACCGTACCGGTCTTATCCTGCAGATTTTTGCCATAAGGGCTCAATCGGCACAGGCAAAGATGCAGGTGGAACTTGCCCAGCTTGAATACATGCTTCCCCGTCTGTCCGGAAAGTGGACTCACCTTTCGAAACAGAAGGGGGGAATTGGCAACAAGGGCCCCGGCGAAACCCAGATTGAGACCGACCGCCGTCTGGTTCGCAACCGGATCTCCCTGCTGAAAAAGAAGCTTCAGGAGGTTTCACTGCAGCATGATACCCAGACTCGCGGAAGGCAGACGGTACCGAGAGTTTCACTTGTTGGCTATACCAATGCAGGGAAGTCAACCCTGATGAATGCGCTTTGCCCCGAGGCCGAGGCTTTTGCCGAAAACCGGCTCTTTGCCACCCTCGACACAAAAACCCGCCGTCTGGAACTGAACATCAACAAGCTTGTGCTTCTTTCGGATACGGTTGGTTTTATCCGCAAACTCCCGCACACCCTTGTTGAAAGTTTCAAATCGACCCTTGACGAAGTTCTTCAGGCCGATATTCTGCTCCATGTGGTTGATATCAGCCATCCCGGTTTTGAGGATCAGATGATGGTGGTGCGCGATACGCTCAAAGAGATCGGTGTGGAGCACGAAAACATTATCGAGGTTTTCAACAAGATTGACGCTCTTGAAGATCCTTCGTTCCTTCAGGACATGAACGAGAAATATCCTGATGCGGTTTTTATTTCCGCCAAAAGGGGACTCAATATTCTGCGTCTCAAGGAGATTCTTGCCGAGCAGGTTGCCCGCGACTATACAGAACGCAAAATCAGTGTGCACGTCTCCAACTATAAGCTGATTACTTATCTTTACGAGCACACGGAAGTTGTCGACAAGCAGTATGTAGATGAAGAGGTTGAGCTGACCTTCAGGGTACGTAAAAATCAACTCAAACATATTGACGCCCTTATCAACTCATCACAAACCTCACGCGGATGATGCTGCAGATTCATAACACCACCAAAAGGGAGATCGAGGAGCAGCAGCTTGAGAAAGCTGTTCTTCTTGTTCTCGAAACCGAAGGGTGCAGGGTTGAGTCGATTGTTGGCGTCTACTGCGGCAACAAAATGATACAGCGTATTAACCGGGAGTTTCTCGGCCACGATTGTCCTACCGATACCATTACGTTCCGGTACAACAAGGGAACTGATATTGATGGCGAGTTTTATATTTCGCTTGATGTGGTCAAGGAGAATGCCGCCCGGTTCGCCGTTGATTTTCAGCAGGAACTTCTGCGTGTCACCTTTCATTCTGCTTTGCATCTCATAGGATATGATGATCAGTCTCCCGATGATCGCGCCCTGATGCAGGAAAAAGAGAGCTTCTATCTCAACCGTTTTGGAACGGCAACGTCATAATCATCATCACCCAATGGAAAGCATTAAAGCTGTTCAGGAAATTCCACGGCCAAAGCCATCTCTCTGGAAACGATTCCTTCTGATCACGGTTCCTCTGGTAATTGCGATGCTTGTCGGGGGAATATTTTTTACCCGCTACATGGGAGAGCAGAGTGTGAAAGAGCTTGCTGAGCTTGCAGAGAGCCGTTCGGTGGTTCTGCAGCGTCAGGATATCCAGCTTTTTGCATTGCCTCTGGCATGGTCGGTACGCAAGGAGTTGATGCGCTCCAATTATGACCAGATTGATGAGTATTTCAACGAACTGATCCATCGCAAGGGGTTTGGCGTCATCATGCTGCTTGATCCTTCAGGCACCATTAAAGTATCGACTGACCGAAAGCTGCAGGGGAGCTCTTTTCTTATGCGTTACCCTCAAATGAAGCTTGCCGCATCAGTGCCTGTTTCTTACGCGATGCCGGATGGGAAAAGCATGTTTCTTGTTCCGGTTATGGGGCTGAACGCCCGAATCGGGACCATTGCCTTTCTCTACAGCTACAGGGAGCTTTCGCTTCCCTGAAGGGGGCAGATGTCGCCCTCGTCATCAAGGGGCGGGTAGGGCGCTCCCTCTTCACGGAGCTCGCGGCTCAGGCGAGGATGGGTGTACTCGAAGAGCATTCGCTGAAAGCATTCCGGGTCAAGACGGGGGCGGGTGTACATTCCCTTTGCGGCTCTCTGTCGTTGCGCTTCGAAGAGGATGACTGCTGTGGCGACTGAGACATTGAGTGACTCCACCATGCCGAGCATCGGCACCGTAATGGCGTGGTCTGCCCCCTGAATAGCCTCTTCCGATATGCCGTCCCATTCAGCGCCTACTACCAGAGCCGTCGGGATGGTATAATCGATATCCCTGAAATCCAGAGCCCCCTCTTTGCCTGTTGCAACAAGGATCTGCATCCCGCATTCCGAGATCGCCTTGTAGGCCGATGCAATGTCTGAATGGAGGTTCAGCTTCAGCCATTTGCTTGCCCCTGCCGCGGCATTTTGTTCGGTGTAGATTGATTTGCGGTATGAAACCGCGTGAAGTTCACTGATGCCGACACCATCACAGCTTCGGATAATAGCCGACAGGTTGTAAGCCTTGTTGACGTTATCCATAATAACCGTCAGGTCAGGCTGGCGATGAAGCAGCATGAAACGGATTTTTCGGAATCGTTCTGGAGAAATCAAGATGTTTGCCAAAAAGATTGATGAGCCTTTGTTTTCGGGATGTAGTGAACAAGAAAGCCAATTTCCTCTCTTTTTTCAATTGATTTTGAAAAAGGGCAGGATATTCATGACGTGCACCCCGTAGGGCGAATGACGATATAATCATTTGCCAGAGGTGTTCCATCTTGCGGAGGTTACTTTTTTTAACTGTATCTTTAACGAATCTCTACAAAGGAATACTAAAGACTTTAGACAGAAAGGAATGGTTGTACTACTATGAGTCTTAAGTATAAAAAACATCCCCATCTTGAGCGCCTGCTTAACAAAGCGAGGTCGATTAATCTTGATTCGTCGTCAAAAGTTCTGATTCTCAGCGATTTGCACATGGGCAATGGAGGCCGGCGCGATGAGTTCAAGCGGAATGCCGAACTGGTCAGAACCATGCTCGAGAGCTATTATCTGCCTGAAAAATACAGTCTTGTTTTAAATGGAGATGTTGAAGAGCTGTTCAAGTTTTCTCTTGAAAGCATAGTCTCGAAGTGGGGTGACTTCTATGAGCTTTTTCTGAAGTTTGAGCAGAACGGTTTTTTCTGGAAAACTTATGGTAACCATGACTCCGAGTTGCTTGATGAGCGGGAGTACCGGCTTGCGTCTTCGATGGTCGAATCGCTGAAGTTTCATTACGGTAATGAAACTCTTCTGCTTTTTCACGGACACCAGGCGTCGGTGCTTTTGTGGGAAACCTACCCGATGGTCAGCCGTGCGATTGTTTTTTTTATCCGGTATATTGCTAAACCCGTCGGGATAAGAAATTTTTCTACCGCTTATAACAGTACCCGAAGGTTCGCTATCGAGAAGTCGATTTATGAGTTCTCAAACCAGGCCAAAATTGTCTCCATCATAGGTCATACCCACCGTCCCTTGTTTGAGTCGCTCTCAAAAGTTGATTTCCTGAACTACCGGATCGAGGAGTTATGCCGTGCTTATCCAGCCGCAGATGCTGAACAGCGCGCGGTCATCGAACGAAAAATCGCCGGACTGAAAATCGAACTTGGCGCCTGTTACCAGCAAGGCAATAAAATTGGTCTCCGCAGCGGCCTGTACAATAGCATCACCATTCCAAGTATCTTCAACTCTGGTTGCGCCATTGGAAAACGCAGCATCACGGCTCTTGAAATTGAGGGAAACAAAATTCGACTTGTCTATTGGTATAACGGCAAGCGGAGCCGGAGGTTTACCAGCGACAGGGACAACCGGCCAATGGAGCTCGGCAAGACAGGCTTTTCAAGGATTGTTCTGAACGAAGACTCCCTTGATTATGTCTTTTCCCGCCTACATCTACTGGCCTGAAGTGTACCCGGGCAACTTATCCATTGCCATACTATAAACTCATGCGTCAGGCATCAAACAGGTGCCGATGCACCTGCAGAGCAAGGCGGATAATTGTCCGAGTACTTTTTTCTGAATGCAACAATAAACTCCTCCTGGCTATTCCTGAAATCATCAAGCAACTTCTGAAGAGTTCGATCGTGACCATAACGATGGTTCGTAAACCGCTGCTTATCAGCATACCATGTCGGGCAGAATGCCTCACCGAGCACTAATTGCCGCAACTCCGCTCCCGGTCAAAACAGTAGAGTTTGAATGCATTGTTAAAAGAAGCGTTTGGTTTGAACCGGTGCAGATGTTTTGGCTGTTGCAAGTTAATACAGCAGGAGCATAATAGCGCGTAGAGCAAAAGAGACCGTCTCTGCTTTGTTGCAGAAGCGGTCTCTTTTAAAAACAATTTAAATTTTAATTCGGTTAGAAACTGTAAATCATACCAAGATTTAGTGAAAGTGCATTTGAAGTAAAATCATTTGACTGATCATGTAAGTCATCATCTTTACCGGATTCACGCTCATATTGAGCACAGAATTCTATACCTATAGAGTCATTTGCAAAGTAAGCAATGCCTGTACCTGCACAAAAGTGAGTTAAATTATACTTTTGATCTTCCTCACCCGTTTGTACTTTATTCAGATTTCCTATTCCAACTACAGCTTGCAAGAATGGTCTTAATTTGCTGTCAGGCATAAAATATTGACGTGCAAACAGATTGAAGTATTTGTAATCACTTCCTTCTTCTGTATTGACGTATGGGTTTGCAACTTCTTGTATACTATACTTGGAGGTTAGTCCTACCCCAATCTCCAAATTATCTATCACAGCGTAGCCTAATCGAAAATCATAAAGGTAGTTTGTATTATCTACTTTAGTATCCCAATCATCAGCCAAATCAGCCTTTTCTGATGTTAGTGAAAAGTCCGCGTCAACAAGAATCTTTCCCTTTGCTACAGGGTTTTCAGCGAATAACGGCGTAGCTGTAAAGCTCATAACCAACAAGCATGAAAATAAGTTTTTAAGTTTCATGACAATCTCCTTTGGTTGGAGTTAGGTGCTGTGCACAATGCGACATGCATAAAAGATACTACGGCAATAATACTCTCAATGGAAATTTAAGAAATTTGCACAAAAAAACATTTTATGATATTCAGATTGCTTGCCGACAAGGTTTTTGTGAAGTGGACCAATGAGCAAATACAAATAGCTCCACAACTGTTGCTGCATTCTGAAGAGTGCTAAAGCAAGCGAACCTGCTGGCTGGCAACTCCCGAAATCTGGCGCCCTCTTGCTCTCACACCCTGTCTTTCGCCAGCAGTTTATCTTATGCAGTCAACTGTTACATCAGCTTGCGTGCACCTGCAAGGGCGGTAAGGCCGGTGCCCAGAAGCTGCATGGTGGCTGGCTCGGGGGTGGGACTATAAACCATGTTATCTAAAGTATGGGGTTCTGCATTACCGCCCTGTGTTCATGCATTAATGGAGATCCGTGTGCAATTGCTCTGGCTCGCGTAGGCTATGCCCTGGTAATGGTTACGCCGGCGGTGAACCGGTACCGCAAGATGGCTGCGTGAGTGGTTTGAGCTACCCTATATTCAGGTTTGTTTTTTTGATTTCCAGGGCTTGAGGACGGAAACAAAGAGGGTGATGATCAGCACCATAACCTGAACGGTTCCAAACATCAGATTCATCTTTTGATTGTACAAGTAAGCCGGATCAGTTAACGATGCTATGCCGATTTTACCGGAGATATCCATCATGGCTGTTTCCCACGGCCCGAGGAAAAATGTTCCGAACACAATAGCGGTGACTGTCACAATCCATTTGAAGGTAAGCCAGTTGTGCTTAAAGAATCCCCAATGGCTGAATATGGAGTAGACTAAACCGGTAAGCAGGCTCCCGATAGCACCGGGAATGACCACGATGTTCATATCAACATGATGAATACTCCTGTTTATTCCGTACAAGACGCCGCCATCAGTAACACCCTCTTTAAGGAAGTAAAGAGCCAGCAGGGAAACTGCGCCGCCAATCCAGGATGCAACGGCTATGAGGTGGAACCCTTTCAGCCATTTCAATCCTTTTGGTGATAACTTTTTCATGTGTCTGCTCTTGTCATTGAAGCACTTTTGTTTCCCGCCATCTTTCAGGATTGAAAAATACAAAGTATTTCCAAAAGAGACACTTTTTTGCTTTTGAAACAACCTGTTATCGTTTTTTTTACTGAAAGACACTTGTTCTTACTTACTTGCGTATCAGGTTGGTAAAGGCAGTTATGGAAAATTTTGGTGTGGGTTAAGTTTGCCAAACTCTTTATCGAAAATTCGCGGAAAACCTCGCCCTTCAGGGCGGGGATGGATAGCGTGGCCACTGCAAGTGGCCTGTTTGTGCGCCCAGCATGTGCAAGATCTTGGAGGTGGAAGTCCTCCCGTGAGTTGACCACAACGCTCCCTCCCTTAGATTACCCTCAATACAAGGATAACGCTTCTTCCGAATCATTCTGCTTGACACCCTGCCGTGTCTTATTTCTTTGTTTTTCTCTATAGACTGAACATATTAAGGCATGAAACTCTTGCAAGCATACAAGTTCCGGATTGAACCAAACGGGGAACAACAACGGGTCATGCGACGAATCGCTGGGTCGT
>CAIPKT010000101.1 GCA_903865705.1 uncultured Chlorobiaceae bacterium | reverse complement strand
CGACGTCCCGCCTGTTCATGCCCTGCATGTTGATTAAAGGCAATCCACTTGCAAGCTATCAGTCAAAATGAACAGGCTGAATAAACTTTCGGCCAATGTGGTAAGGGAGCAGTTTTTTATGATGGAACCGTCCTATAATCATGGCTGGATGGGTGCCGAATTTTTGTGCAAAATCGATGATATCCTTTTCGTTCAACGCTCCACAGTGCATTACTTCCTGCTCCTGTTCTTCTGAGAAAGTCCAGCGCTCAGCAAATGCATCTGCTTCAAGCTCTTTTTCATCGACAACGGCTTCGAGTTGAGCGTTTTCTATCGAGATATATTTTTTTCCATGAAGCAGAATATGGCCAGCTTCATGAAAAAAGGTAAACCAGAATCGGTCGTTCTGTTTATAACGTGCTGAGAGTTGAATCAATGGGGTGTTATCGTGCAACCAGCGGGTTGAACCGTGAATCGGAGCTTTTGGCAGACAAGGCGTATAGACAACCTTTACCCCTGCTTCTAAACATAATTGCTGAAGAAGCGGGAAAAAATCATCAGGATGCTCGGCCATGACTTTTTTAATGCTTTCAAGATTTGTTTTAAACGTTTTTTCACTGAAAGGAGGTGCGTCAAGCTCCATGGCACTGAGTTCACCTTGGCGCAACCATGCAGAAATGGCGTAAGGCTCACTATAATGGGCTAAAGAGATCCTAAAGCTAACCTTCAGTTTTTGAGTCAAGTAATATTCTTCCCAAGCCTTCGGGCCAGACATAGCAAAAAAACATAACACGGCCTCTGCTTTTTCCTCCCAGCTCTCTTTTTTGGGCAACCAGCCGTGTTTTACCATCTGAGCGTAGGGAAACGACGAGGCCCATGTTCGCGCCAAGGCCAAGAGTTCTCTTCGCTTTATCCTTGCAACCGCTTCATCGTAGTTCTGCTGCCTCTTCAGCCAAAAATTCGCAGGGATTGCAAGTACTGATTCAAATTGCACAGCCATATCGGGAGTAAGAGAGCTCTCTCCATTGATAACTTTAACAATGGTCTGCTCTGGCTTACCGGTACGCACGGCAAACTCTTTCTGGCTCATGCCCAGTTCAGCCAGCTTTTCCCGTAAGGTAAGCCCTGGATGGCTAACCGTTTGTGGGATATATTCATTACGCTTCGTCATGCCGAGCCTTCTTTGTGATAGTTCACGATTTCAACAATTTCTACACACTTAATTTCAAGCCAGATGTATTGTGCATGCTTGTTCGCAGGAATCGGGTTCTCATGAGGCACAAAAATCATCCTATAAGGTTGGTCCAAATCACATGCCCATTGGCCTTTACGATTTCCTCTCATTTCATGGTAGTGACCCGGCAGGTGGCGGACTTCTTCAAGAGTTTCTGCTGCTCTCAAGTCATCGAGCCGTTGCTTGAATAGCTCAGCCCTTCTCGACCCAAGTTTACGCACTGCCAAACGATCATTATTTGCGTATTTCCCCAGATCTTTACTTTCAAATGAAATGTCCATCAACAATGTAATGAAATTATGAACACTTACTATTCATTAGAATATCATCGAGATAAGATAACTCTATCAATTCATTTTGAACATTACCTATGAACTCGACTACTTCTTCTTGTAAAAGCAGATAACTGCACGATGACTTCCTTTGATTCACTTTCGCGTCACGCCAGAGCGGTATTCAGACACCTTCTCCGAGAGGCTTGTCATACAATAGGACACGCCATGTGAGCTTTTTTCGAACGCAACCGTGGCGTCACGGCTGAAGCCCAGGCGCTGGGCATCTTCGATAGCATTGAGATCGGCGCTGAGGAACATGAACTCCCATCCTGCTTCAGAGCTTTTTGACTTGATCATCTTCTCAACCTGCTCTTTGTTGAACTCCCTGCTTGAATTTTCCTGACCATCGGTGATGACGGCGACGATTACCTTTTCCGGCCGCTCATCATCGTTGAGTTTTCCAATGCTTGCCTCAATGTCGTTGATTCCCCGTCCGAGCGCATCATGCAACGGCGTGCCACCCCTGGGGACATAAGTTTTCCGGGTCAGTGCCGGAACCTCTCCGATCGGCGTAAAATGGTGGATCACCTCGTATGGATCCTGTGAATCGAACTGGACAAGCGTCAGGGTTGCTTCCCCGGAGCCAGCTTTCTGCTGTTCGACGAAGGCGTTGAGCCCTCCGATGGTGTCGTCACAGATCGACTCCATGGAGCCGCTGCGATCGAGGATAACCGTGATGTGAATGTAGCCCTGTTTTATCATTTTTTCTCCCGTTTGTGTGGTGTTGTCTTCAACTGGTTCTGTTACTCTGTCAAGATTTTCCCCAAAGGGATTTGATGAGTTCTGATCATACTGTGCGTTCTAAAAAAGAACTCATCCTGTTCTATAGTAGAACTTTTTGTATCATAAAGCAAATGACACACGTAAATATTGGACACAGGATCAAGCTGATCCGTTGCGCAAAGGGGGTGTCGCAAGAAGAGCCTGCTTTGAGGCCTACGGGGAGATGATTTCCGGTATCTCCTTCCACTCGCCACACCTGCAACAAAACATCGGCGAAGCACTGGAACTGATGGCGTCGAGCCAGGAACTGATGAGGATCGAAAACGGATATGGCAAAGCAGCAAGGCACCTGCCGCTGGTGAAGGCTGAGCTTCGGCAGCTCAATGCGGCGGAATACATCATCATCGAAAAGGCCATCTGCCTGGCCTTGGAATGAATGAAGTGTACCCCAACCGGGGTGCAAAACGCAGCTAAAATTTACAACTGAATGAGTCGGTGCAGAAGAATATCTTCGACATTGCGGCGACTGTCGAGCACAGCCGTTATGTATACGTTGCCCTCGGCTATCCGGTACAACACCCTCCAAGGGGAGACAATCAGCTCCCGATAGATAAAAATGCCGCAGGAATGAAGCTCCGGAACAACCCTGCCTCGCTCGGGAAACGTATTCAATTCCGCCACTCTATCCTTGATTTTTTCCAGAACATGCATGGCATTCTGCACTGTATCGCCTGCAATAAAGGCTATAATCTCCCTCAGATCTCTTTCTGCAACTTCCGTCCATAACACACTGTATGCGCTCATGACGCTGACTCTCTCAAGAGGCGTTCAAGATCAGTGAATACTTCCTCTTGTGGGCGAATGTTCCCTTTGCGGATATCCTCTTCACCCTGGGCAAGCAGTTTCAGCAAGCCAAGCGCATTGCGCATCTCTTCATAGCTTTTCGGGTCTTGAAGAACAGCTCTCGGCTCACCGTTCTGGGTAATAATAACCGGGCGACGCGTATCGTTAATTTGATCAAGAAGATCAGCCGCTCTTGCCTTGAGATAGGTGACCGGTTTTATGTCGGTAATAATATGCATCCTTCCCCTGTTTATTGTTTCTCCAAACTTAATATAGTACGATATTCGGACTGAAGAAAGAATGGTAAAAGAAAAAAAATCAGTCAATTCAAGCACATCCACGCTACGAGACCGTGAAAGCTGTCCTCAAAGCAGTACGCGTGGAGATGACATTCGGAGCAACCCGCATCACCCCAACTCCCCGAGCTGCCGCATCAAATCCTTCCGCGCCATACCGTACATGTGCACATAGAGCAAATTGAACATCAGCACGGCTGAACGCAGCCGGGGTGCGCGGGCGGCACGCTTCAGGGCGTTCTGGACGGTAAAGACGCGGCTGGTGAGGGCTGTGTAGCTTGGAATGAACTCTTGCAGGGGAATGCGTAAAGGTTTGTAGAGCATCTCCTGACCCCATGAAAACTTGAAGGCGTCGTGGTCATCGGGCGAGTGTAGTAAGCGCCCTTCGAGTGCGAGCCGGTCGAAAACGCCGGTGCCGGGAATGGGGCGAAGGAGGTTGATGCCGGGCACATCGATGCCGGTCTCTTCGATGAAGGCTTCGAGCTTTTCGGGCAACTCAAGAGTGTCTTCGTCGAGGCCGTAGATGAAGCTGCCGTAGACGCAGATACCGGCTTTTCGGATATTTTTGATGCACTCCACCTGGCGGTTGGAGGGGTTGTGAAACTTTTTGTGTGCGTGGTTGCTGCCGTCGTCAAGGCTTTCGATGCCGACCAAGAGGGCGCCGCAGCCTGAGCGGGCGAAGGCGTCGAGCAGTCGGGGCTTTTCGCCAAGGGCGGTGGTGGCCTGGCCTACCCATTTGATGTTGAAGGATTCGAGCTGGCGGAAGAGTTGTTCGGCGTATTTTTCGTCGGCGTTGATGGTGTCGTCGAGAAAGAAGAAAATCCGTTTATCTTCTTTCAGAAAGGTTTCGACCTCCCTGAGAACGGCGGGGATGCTTCGGTGACGCAGCCGGTGGCCGTTCATGACGTGGACGTTGCAGAAGTCGCAACTGTAGGGGCACCCGCGGGTGGTCTGCACGACGTTGGTGGTGAAGTAGCTTTTGATGTCAAGCGCACTTTTGCCGACAGTGCGCTCAATCGAAAGGTCTGGAAAGGTGGCGACCCGGTACTCCGCTTTAAGGCTGCCGACAAGCAGATCTTCCTGAACTTCACGCCAGATGTCGTCAGCCTCGCCTATCACCAAAGCATCAGCGTGGTTACGGCACTGGTCGGGGAAAATGGTGACGTAGGGGCCGCCGAGCAACACTTTGATGCCTCGGGAACGAAGCGCATGGGCGAGTTCAAAGGCTGGCTTGACTGCGCCGGTCTGGACGCTGATGCCGGCCATATCCCAATGCTGGTCGAGGGGGAGCTTGTCGAAGCGGAGGTCGCAGATAGTCTGGCTCACTCCTGCCACTTTCTGGGAGCTGAGAATCATCAGGGCTAGAGGCGGAATGGCGAACTGTGCCCGCCGGATGATATTGCTCAGTGCGCTGTCTTTCAGGGAGGTGAAGAGGCTTCGCTTGGCTGAAGCGCTGTCGAGCGAAGCAGCTCCGTCAACGCCGCTATCAGCTTGAATAAAAATGAGTAGTACTTTTTTTTCAACAGCCATATATTACCTTATCGAAGGCACCATGTGTACCTTTATCTCACGTTTAATTTTTTCGTCATTCATCATTCATCATTCATCATTCATCATTCATCAATAGCTACCCCCGTTTCGTGCAAGATCCTGAAGCTTTTTGAGCTCAATCAGGGCATCGAGTGGGGTCAGGCGGTCGAGGTCAAGCCCCTCAACGGCGTTACGAAGCCGGTTGTCGGACTCTTCAAAAAGGCTGATCTGCATACTTTTGATTTTGGGTGGCCGGTTCAGGGGAATTTCAATGTCACGTTTCTCCATCCCTGCCAGAATTTCTTTGGCTCGGGAGATGACTTCCGCAGGCATTCCGGCCATTTTAGCCACTTCTATGCCGTAGCTGTTGTCGGTGGAACCGCGAATAATTTTTCGCAGAAAAATGACGCTGTCGGCGGTTTCCACGACGGTGGCATTGTAGTTCACCACACCGGCGAGACGGCTTTCCAATTCGGCAAGTTCGTGATAATGGGTCGCAAAAAGGGTTCTGGCTCCGATTGAACGGCAAATATATTCGCTCATCGACCAGGCAATTGACATGCCGTCGAAAGTGCTGGTCCCCCGCCCTATCTCGTCAAGCAGCAACAGGCTTTTTGAGGTGGCATTGTTGAGAATGTTTGCCGCTTCGTTCATTTCGACAAGAAAAGTGCTTTCGCCGGAGGCAAGGTTGTCGGAAGCGCCTACCCTGGTAAATATCCGGTCGACAAGCCCTATTTCCGCTCGCTCCGCAGGCACAAAGCTTCCTGCCTGTGCCAACAGAACAATCAGCCCTGTCTGGCGAAGAAATGAGCTTTTTCCGGCCATATTCGGACCGGTAATGATAAGCATCTGTTGTTTTTCATCGAAGTGGCAGTCATTCGGAACATAGGGATCCTCAGCGCTCATCATTCGCTCGAGCACCGGATGGCGGCCACCAACTATTGAAAGCTTTTCGTGCGTCATGATCTCCGGTTTGCAGTAGCCGTATTCGATAGCGCAGAGTGCAAATGAGCAGAGAGAGTCAATTTCGGCAATAAGTGCCGCGTTTTCCTGTATCGCAAAAGCGGATTCGGCAATATGCAGGCAAAGGTCATGAAAGAGCTGCGCTTCGAGCACAAGGCTTTTCTCTTCGGAGTTGAGAATCTTTTCTTCATACTCCTTCAGTGCAGGAATGGTATAGCGCTCGGCATTGACAAGTGTCTGCTTCTTTTCGTAATAGGCGGGAACCTTGTCGATGTTGGCACGGCTGATTTCGATGTAGTAGCCGAAAACCTTGTTGAAACTGACCTTGAGCGAAGAGATTGAGGTGCTTGCCCGCTCCTCCTGCTGAATCTGCAAGAGGCGGTCTTTAGCGGTCGAAGCAATAGAGCGAAGTTCATCGAGTTCGGCATGGTAACCGATACGGATGTAGCCGCCATCACGCATGGATGCGCCTGATTCAGGATCGATGGCTTTTTCGATAGATGCTGCAAGTTCCGGCAGCGGTTTCAGATTGGCCGCAAGGGTGACGAGCCGGGCCGAGCCGGCATCACCAAGCAGTTCCTGCAGGTGAGGAATGGCTGAGAGCGAAAGGCCGAGCTGACGCACCTCCCTCGGAATGGTGCGGAAGGTTGCAATACGCGCAAGGCAGCGCTCCAAATCATTGATGGCGGACAACTGTTCGGATAGTCCCTCACGCATCTGCGGGCATGCGGCAAGCTCTCCGACGGCATCGAGCCGCATCTGAATCTCCTCAACCTGCTTCAGCGGCCTCTGCAGCCAGCGGCGAATAAGCCTTGCCCCCATTGGATTGCGGGTACGGTCAATCACCTGAAGAAGGCTGCCATTCAAAGTACCGTCCTGCATGGAAGAGATAATTTCAAGATTTCTCTTTGTCTGCAAGTCGAGGGTCATGTACTCGGCGCTATGCAACTCGCCTATACGGGTAATATAGTGGAGACGGTTCTGGCGGGTCTCTTCGATATACTGGAGAATAACACCAGCCGCCACTTTGCCCGCCGGGTTACCCTCAATGCCAAACCCTTTCAGGGAATGGGTTTTAAATTGCCGTGAAAGAACCTCCTGCGCCTGCTCTTCACTGAACATCCACGAATCAAGTTCGGTAACAAGCGTCTCCTGAGGAAGCGCCTTTTTCAGCAGTTGCGACCGATCTCTATCTGCTGAAGAGATCAGTACTTCGGAGGGGTGCAGGGAAAGAATAAAGTCCTTGAGCTCTTCGGGATGAAGCGAGGCAATCTTGAATTCCGCCGTGGTCACATCGATAAAGGCGACACCGGCAAGAAGCGTCCTGCCTTCTTTAAGAAAAGCTACGGCACACAGATAGTTATTGTGCCGGTCGTCGAGAACCTTGTCGCTGTAGGTGATGCCGGGAGTAATGATATCGGTGATTTCACGCCGGACAATCCCCTTTGCATCAGCCGGATCTTCAACCTGATCGCATACGGCAACCTTAAACCCTTTTTTGACCAGTTTGGCAATGTACCCTTCACTTGCATGATGGGGAAAGCCTGCCATAGGTATGTCTACGGTACGTTTGGTCAGTACGATATTCAGGGCTGCAGAAACCGTGCAGGCATCTTCAAAAAAGGTTTCGTAAAAATCACCAACTCTGAAAAGCAGCAAAAAATCGGGGTAACGCTCTTTTACTTCCAGATACTGTCGCATCATCGGAGAATGCTCTTTCTGCGTCGTACCCTCTGCTTTGCTCATTGTTAGATAATCAGTTATTAAACCCGTTCCAGAGCAGCAACTCCACCCGAACAAAGAAAAAGAAGCTACTGCGGCGCAATTTAATAAACAATAGCCTGAATCGCGCTTTTACGTTTGACTGATGGCAAAGGAAAAGGATACGCGTGGTCACTTTTTTTCCATCTAAAGAGAGTAGTAGTATTGTGTTCGGTAATTTGATTTTCAGGGAAATAATATTATATTAAAGCCCTTTATCACTAAAATATTTGTGTAATGCAGGCGTTGATCAAGATTTCCGACAAACAATATCTGGTAAGACAGGGTGATACGCTCTTCGTCCCCAAGCAAAGAATCGCAATTGGTGAAACCATGGAAATCAAAACCATGGCACAAATTGACGGAGCAAATACTGTCATGAATCCTGCAGGAAGCATTCAGGCAAAAGTTCTTGACCATGTCAAAGATGACAAGGTTATCGTTTTCAAGAAAAAACGCAGAAAACGCTACCAGTCAAGAAACGGACACCGTCAGCAGATGACCCAGATAGAAGTTATTTCGCTTTAAAAAGAACATCCAGGATTTTTAACGTTAATTTTTTGTTATGGCTCATAAAAAAGGTGGCGGATCGACAAAAAACGGTCGCGACAGTAATCCGAAATATCTCGGAGTCAAAGCAGCAGGCGGTTCTACCGTAGCCGCAGGGACAATTATCCTTCGTCAGAGAGGCACCGTTATCAAACCGGGCATCAATGCCGGATTGGGACGTGATCACACTATTTTTGCTCTGATTGACGGCGTGGTTACCTTCCGCAATGGACGGAACAACAAAAAGCAGGTCAACATTCTGCCTTGCTGAGTTGGGCTTCCCAATAAATAAGGTTACATTAAAAAACGCCGTCTTTTTCCAAGGCGGCGTTTTTAATTTAAGATCAAAACGAATCGAGTCAGTAACAGAATCGTCTTTTACATTTTAAAAATTGACCACTTATGAAAATCACCGTTGTCGGCGCGGGAAATGTTGGAGCGACTGCCGCTCTTCGCATTGCTGAAAAACAACTCGCAAATGAGGTTGTTCTGATTGATATTGTTGAAGGTATCCCCCAGGGCAAAGCTCTCGACATGTATGAGTCAGGACCTGTAGGCCTGTTCGATACCCATGTTACAGGATCCAATGACTATAAAGATTCAGCTGATTCAGATATTATTTTGATTACCGCTGGTCTGGCAAGAAAACCCGGCATGACAAGAGAGGATCTCCTGAACAAAAATGCTGCAATCATCAAGGATGTCACAACCCAGGTGATGAAATATTCGGCCAACCCGATCATTGTCATGGTCTCCAACCCGCTTGATGTCATGACCTTTGTTGCATGGAAGACGAGCGGCCTTCCTAAAGAGAGGGTTATAGGCATGGCCGGAGTTCTTGACACCGCACGCTACAAAAGCTTTATTGCTGAGGCTCTGGATGTATCAATGCAGGATATCAGTGCTTTGGTGCTTGGCGGCCACGGTGACTCAATGGTACCTATCGTAAATTATACCAATGTTGCCGGTATTCCGCTAACCGAACTGCTCCCGCAGGATCAAATTGATGCGCTGGTTGATCGTACAAGAAACGGTGGCATCGAAATTGTGAACCTTCTAAAAACAGGCTCAGCTTTCTATGCACCGGCAGCATCAGCCGTAGAAATGATTGAAGCTATCGTTAAAGACAAAAAGCGTGTCATCCCTTGCACAACCCTTGTTGAGGGACAGTATGGTATCGACAATGTCTATTGCGGTGTTCCTGTCAAACTTGGAAAAAACGGCGTTGAGCAGATTTTTGAAATCAACCTCTCCGCTTCCGAGCTTGAAGCTCTTCAGGCATCCGCAGCTCTTGTCGATGAAAACTGCAAAAGCCTCGCTGCTTTTCTTGGATAAATATTGAGTGCTGAGTGACAAGTCATAAATGAAAAAAGCGGATAAGACATCCGCTTTTTTCATTTATACTAAGGCCGACGACGACCAAACAACGAGTTAACAATCTCAGCATTCAAGAAGTGCCGGTTCTTCATGCGTAATGCAGTGAATGGAGCCCAGACCCCAAACAAGGTCGGTACAATCGATGCCGATAACTTTTCGTCCGGGAAATAACTCCTGCAAAATCTCCAGGGCTCTTTGATCTTGCGGGCAATTGTAGGTCGGAACAAGCACTATTGTATTGGCGATATAGAAATTTGCATAGCTTGCCGGCAGACGAAAGTCCTCGAAAGAGAGGGGTGATGGCATGGGAAGTTTTACCACGTTCAGTGGATTACCACTGATGTCTGTATATGTTTTGAGCCTCTTGTAGTTCTCCTGCAACGCTTCGTAATTGACGTCAGTCGGCTCTTCCTCGACCGCAATCACTACGGTCGTCTCATTGACAAAACGCGCCATATCGTCAACATGGCCATCGGTATCATCCCCGACTATACCATCGCCGAGCCAGAGAACTTTTTCAATACCAAGATATTGCCTCAAATTCTGCTCAATCTGCTCACGACTCAGTGTGGGATTGCGATTGGGGTTAAGAAGGCATGCCTCACTTGTCAATACCAGACCTTTTCCATTGACGTCAATTGAACCTCCCTCAAGAATCATGGCGGGTGAAACAAGAGGTAACTGCTGCAAAGCAGCGATCTTTACCGGAACGTCATTATCTTCATGATAGTTTGCATATTTTTCACCCCAGGCATTGAACTCCCAGTTCAGAATAATTTTTTCACGTATTCCCTCTTGCTGACGGAACACGTAGTTAGGTCCATGATCCCTGCACCAGGCGTCATTGGTGGGTATCCGGTGAAAAAAAAGACGATCCATCTGCAGTTGGGGATGGTGTGCGTTGCGGAACAAAGCACACACCTGGCGCTCCATCACTTCATCAAGAACGTTGATATGCACCTCCTCAGAAGAGCTTAGCCAGGATGCAATTTCAACAAACACTGCGGGAACCGGCTCAAACTTGCCGGGCCAAGTCTTAAGCCTGTGTGGCCAGGAAAGCCAGGTGGCCTTATGAAAAGCCCACTCAGGGGGCATAAAATAACGTGACTCCGTCATAATGAATCTGTCAATTCAGGGTTTAACATCACAGTTTACAGCATACTCTCTAATGCGCAAAATACGCTGCAGCACGGGCGGATGGGAGTAGTTAAGAAAAACGTAAAAGGGGTGAGGTGTCAGATTCGAAAGATTGTTGCGTGATAATTTCTTGAGTGCATCGGCTAGTGTAGCTCCCTTGTCAAAGGTTGATACGGCGTAAGCGTCAGCTTCATATTCATGTTTTCGTGAGAGCGCCTGCATGAAAATTGAAAGTATCCACTCTACAGGGGTATAAAGCAGCGAAAAAAAGATCAGGCTGCCATAGACGGAGAGATCCTGCATGAAAAATGCATCAAAAAGAGAGCGGTTCTTCATGAAGAGAGAGAGGAGAAACAAAAGCGCACCAAGGTTACAGAGGCTCAGGATCATGTTGATGATAATGTGCTTTTTCTTGAAGTGGCCTATTTCATGAGCAAGAACTGCAACCAGTTCATGAACCGGATGAGCATTGATGAGGGTATCGAAAAGGGCAATTCTTTTGCGCTTCCCAAAACCAGTGAAAAAGGCATTTGCCTTTGCTGAACGCTTTGATCCGTCAAGAACGTAAATTCCGGTAAGAGGAAACTTGACCTTTGCGGCATAATGCATGATCGCACTTTTCAACTCGCCCTCCTCAAGAGGAACAAACTTGTTGAAAAGCGGCATAATCCATGTTGGCGCAATATACTGGATCAAAAGAGAGACTGCGGTAATCCCGCCCCATGCCCAAAGCCAGGCCATCGAACCGGTAACTTCAAAAAACCAGAGCAATCCTGCAAGCAAAGGAACACCAAGAAGAAGGGAAAGTGCAAGGGTTTTCAGGAGATCAGCCGCAAAAACCGCAGGGGT
>CAIPKT010000100.1 GCA_903865705.1 uncultured Chlorobiaceae bacterium | reverse complement strand
GTCATGGCAAAAATACCAAGAATAAAAGCGAGCACCATGGCTGCTGACTGCGTCCAGAAGAGAATGGTGCGCCTTGGATAACGGTCAACAACAACGCCGCCTAACAGGGAAAGAAAAAGCGGCGGCAGTGTAGATGCCGCTGCGGCGAGCCCCACGTCAAAAGCGGAACCGGTGATTTCAAGCACCAGCCACCCTTGTGCCACCATTTGTATCCATGTACCAATCATGGAAATCACCTGCCCCGGAAAATAGCGCTGGAAATTAGGGCTTTCAAAAGCGGGAAAAGCAGACAGCAATCGAGCAGAAAGTCCATTTTTTCTCGAATTCTGAGGAATATCAGAATTATTTTTGTTGGCAGTTTCTGCAGGTAGAGTCATCGCATAAAAAAATATTCAGTTATCTCATTTTTCAGTGTTCAAAGGTATCAAAAGAAAGCGAAATATCTCGCTGATATCCTGTTAATCCCAGTGGAAACAAGCGATAGTGGGAATCAAAAGCCACAGCCAGGTATTGATACGACCTGCAAAATCTTCCTCTTTCAATATAAATAGCGGTACATTAATGCGGTCATTGACATAAGATGGTGATGACCACTTTTTTAACGCTTATCAACAACTATAAAAAAAAGGAGTTTTTTCGATGAATGTTGTTAATCCGGAAGCTATCGGGTTGTTCGGGCTGATGATTACTGTCTGGGTCTTCGGACTTGAACAGTTGGGATTTGGGCTTGACAAGGAGACTGATCATGCAAAGCTGGGACGCAATCTCGCCAATATCGCCCTCTGGTTCGGCGGTGTTGCGCAGCTTTTCACGGCACTCTGCATGTTTATGTTTGATATGGGAATACCTCCTGAAAAAAGAATTTACCTCGGCACCATTTTTGCCACCTACGGCCTCTTCTGGGTTGTTGTCGCGAAGCATTTCTACAACCCCGGCGACAGAAAGATCTATGCCCACCTCTTTCTCGGAATCTTTTTCATTACGGCGGTCTTCAGCTACAAAGCAATCCTCCTTGGAGCAATATGGCCATTAGCCACTGTACTCCTGCTCATTAACCTGTTGACCATTTTACTGCCGTTTGCATGGTACAAGCAGAATGCCATGATCACGAAAATCTGTGGCGCAACAAATATTGCCATTGGCCTTTGCGCAATTCCACTCCTCTTCAAATCTCTGGGCATGTAATTTACCCCCTTCTTACCCGAAACAGCCATCAGTTTATAGGCTGTTTCGGGCTGCACCAGTACCATCTTTTCAACCCCACTCCAATTTTTCACCAATTCGTTGCCTCTGGTTTTCACGGTTTTCCTGAGATGGAAGTCCAAACGATGAGACCGCCAGTATAGCCGATCATTGGATTGAAAAACTCACAAAAGAAGCTCGCCGCCGCTATCAGAACCACAGGGTGTCTGACGCAATAGGAATCCTTGTCCTTTAGGGCGAGGAGGATGTCAAGAACACCATGGAGGCGACTTACGCCCAGGCATCTCTTTTCGCTGAAAAAATGATCGACACTCAAACTGCCGAACAAGAAATAATTGCGTCCAAACAAACCGACTGAATGCGTTTTTTTTGCAGATATCCCCTGATTTACTAATATGGTAGATGGAGTTACGTACAGGTCGCCCTCTACATGACTGATTTTTTTCAAGCACAAAAACAAATAAACGCTATGAGCGCTCATATCTATAAGAAAATCGAACTGGTAGGATCTTCAGCAACAAGCATTGAAGACGCTGTCAATAATGCCGTTACCAAAGCTGCTGAATCAATCAGAAACATCCGCTGGGTTGAGATTCTTGAAACCCGCTGCCATGTTGAGGAGCAGAAAATTGCCTACTGGCAGGTAACGGTCAAAATCGGGTTCACCCTCGACGAGAACTGATTGCAACTGTCTGATTTGCGCCCATGATGGGTGCACAAAAAAAAAGCGCCCTTGCAGGCGCTTTTTTTCTCATTCAATAAAAAACAATCATTAGTTTTCGGAAGAATAATTTTCCGGGGCCAATGACCAATGTTCAGGAGACATCCAGAGCGTCGAGAGCATCAGTTCACGGATATGAGGGAACTCTTTAGGAAGTCTGTCGTAAATCATTTCAAACAGCTCCTGATGTGAAAGAAGCTCATTCTTCCATGCTTCACGATCGACCGACATCAATTTGATGAACTTATCTTCCGTCATTTCTTCCAGACCTGTCCAATCAATCATATCGTACTTCGGCATCCAGCCAAGCGGACTCTCAACTGCACCGGCATTGCCGTGAACACGATCAACTATCCACTTCAGTACCCTCATGTTTTCACCAAAACCTGGCCAAAGGAACTTGCCATTCTCATCCTTGCGGAACCAGTTGACACCAAAAATTCTTGGCAGTTCAGGCAGGGTACGACCGACATGGAGCCAATGATTGAAATAATCGCCCATATGATAACCGCAGAAAGGAATCATGGCAAAAGGATCGCGGCGGACATCGCCGACTTTTCCTGCTGCCGCAGCGGTCTTTTCAGAACCCATGGTGGCTGCAAGGTAGACTCCCGAATTCCAGTTTGCTGACTGGTAAACAAGAGGTACCGTATCGCCACGGCGTCCACCAAAAATAAAGGCACTGATCGGCACGCCTTTCGGATCTTCCCAATCAGCATCCAGTGAAGGGCACTGATTTGCCGGAGAGGTAAAGCGGGCATTTGGATGCGAAGAGAGCCTGCCGCAATCAGGAGTCCAGGAGTGACCCTGCCAGTCGATAAGCTGTTCAGGAGCGACATCGGTCATACCTTCCCACCAGACATCACCATCAGGCGTCATGGCGACGTTGGTAAAAATACAGTTTTTCGTCAGCGTTGCCATGGCATTCGGATTTGACTTGTCCGACGTGCCCGGAGCGACACCGAAAAAGCCGTATTCCGGATTGATTGCACGAAGACGGCCATCTTCGCCTGGCTTGATCCATGCGATATCATCACCAATAGTGGTAATCTTCCAGCCCTCAAACGATTGAGGTGGAATGAGCATGGCAAAATTGGTTTTACCGCAGGCGCTCGGGAATGCTCCACCAATGTAGGTCTTTTCTCCATCTGGCGATTCAACACCGAGAATCAGCATATGCTCAGCAAGCCACCCTTCATCACGCGCCATTGAAGAGGCAATCCGCAAGGCAAAACATTTTTTGCCAAGCAAAGCGTTGCCGCCATAACCGCTGCCAAAAGAGACTATTGAGCGCTCTTCAGGATAATGGACAATGTATTTCGTGTCACTGCAAGGCCAGGCAACATCCGCCTCGCCGGGCTGAAGAGGCGCACCGACAGAGTGCAGACAAGGCACAAATTCGCTGGTTTCATCAAGCAGATCCATTACCTTGCGTCCCATCCTGGTCATGATGCGCATGTTCGTGACGACGTATGGGGAATCGGAAATTTCAACGCCGATATGAGCAATAGGCGACCCAAGCGGCCCCATGCTGAAGGGAATGACGTACAGTGTCCGGCCAGCCATACAACCTCTGAAAAGTTCTTTCAGAGTCTCTTTCATCTCTTTGGGAGCGACCCAGTTGTTGGTCGGGCCTGCATCCTGGCGTCGAATGCTGCAGATGTAGGTCCTGTCTTCAACCCTCGCAACATCGCTCGGGTCAGAACGGCAGAGATAGCTGTTCGGACGCTTCTCTTCCGAGAGTTTAATAAAAGTACCGCTTGCTACCATCTGCTGAGCGAGGGTGTCATACTCTTCTTCCGAACCGTCACACCAGTGGACAGCACTCGGACAACAAAGGTCAGCCGTCTCCTGTACCCACTGGATCAGCTTTTTGTTTTTCACATAGACCGGAGGATTGATCTGCAATACAGTCATGATCGTTCTAATATGGCTAAGGGTTATATAAAAAAACGTTCGCAATCACCACTGACTGCGAACGTGTCGAAGAGAAAAAATTGATATCCGGATTAAATTGTGACCGGTTTTGAAAACCATAAATCATGTGACAGCTACTTTACTTAAGAGTTACGGGTGTTTTCATGGCCTCAATAATTATTTTTTCAAATACCTCTTTGCTTCGTGCACCGGTAATGACCATGGAAACCCGACCTGAAGCGTTAACAACAAAAGAGGTGGGAATAGCACTAAGCCCGCCAGGCACAAATCTGCCGAAGGCATTTGTCATTTGGTCGTCAGCCATGACAACAGGATAAGTGATCTTGTTGCTGCTGATAAACCTGCGAATTGCCGGCTCTGTTTCATTGACGGCGACACCAATAAAGGTAAATCCCTTGGTGCCATACTTTGTCTGGAGAGCAACCATATCAGGAATCTCTGAGCGGCAGGGAGGGCACCATGATGCGAAATAATTCACAATATAGGCCTTGCCTGCAAATTGGCTGGATGCTACTGATTTTCCATCCAGGGAAACCGCAGCAAACTTTGGAGCCAATGGCAAAGCGACCGCACTGGCAGACGCAAACAACGCCCCGACTACACTTAAAAAGAAGAGGGCAGAACCCACCCTTACCTTTAAAGAGTAACTGACTATTTTTTTCATAGCGTCCCTGTTAAAAAATGCAAATAGAACTTTCATTAAACTTGTAATACAATATACAATTCTTCTTTTTTTTGAAAGCCATAAATCATAGGTTATTTATCTTTGTGATTCTTTGTCAAAAAAATTATATTTAACTTGATTTTTCGCTTTGCTTAAGCCACCTTAGCTCAGTTGGTAGAGCAACTGTTTCGTAAATAGTAGGTCGTGGGTTCGACTCCCTCAGGTGGCTCGTATCCGAAACAGTCCGAAAAACGAAATTATGGACCAAATCATAAAATCCTATCCAAACTGTCACTATGCAAGAAGGTAAGATTTCCCAAATCATCGGCCCAGTTGTTGATGTTGATTTCCCTGAAGGGCGACTTCCATCAATTCTGGATGCGTTGACTATTACAAGAGCTGACGGCACCAAGCTCGTCCTTGAAACGCAGCAGCATCTTGGAGAAGAGCGTGTTCGTACCGTTGCAATGGAGAGTACTGACGGCTTGGTGAGAGGCCTTAAAGTCGCCAATACCGGCAAACCTATTCAGGTACCTGTAGGCCTTGAAGTACTCGGCCGAATGCTGAACGTTGTCGGAGACCCGATTGACGGGCGCGGCCCGGTCAATGCAAAAAAAAGCTATTCAATTCATCGCCTTGCGCCAAGATTTGATGAAATCTCTACGAAAGCAGAGATGTTTGAAACAGGCATCAAGGTCATCGATCTTCTTGAGCCATACTCCCGCGGCGGAAAAACCGGTCTTTTCGGAGGTGCCGGTGTAGGCAAGACCGTTCTTATCATGGAATTGATCAACAACATCGCCAAGCAGCAGTCCGGATTCAGCGTGTTCGCTGGTGTAGGCGAGCGGACGCGTGAAGGAAACGATCTGTGGCATGAAATGATGGAATCTGGCGTTATTGACAAAACCGCTCTGGTCTTCGGCCAGATGAACGAACCTCCCGGCGCCCGTCAGAGGGTTGCGCTTACCGGCCTGAGTATTGCCGAGTATTTCCGTGATGAGGAAGGTCGAGATGTTTTACTCTTTATTGACAATATCTTCCGCTTTACCCAGGCAGGCTCGGAAGTATCCGCACTTCTCGGACGTATGCCGAGCGCTGTAGGCTACCAGCCAACCCTTGCAACAGAGATGGGTGAACTTCAGGACAGGATTGTTTCAACAAACAAGGGT
>CAIPKT010000099.1 GCA_903865705.1 uncultured Chlorobiaceae bacterium | reverse complement strand
TTGATTTCGGTCGTAAAGGAGGCCATAACGAGTAAAGGAGTGGCGTTGCGTTCGATTGCCCGGATGGCTTCTTCCGCGATGGTTGAGATTTGGAAGAAATCCGTGTCAGGGAAGTTTTTTGCAAAACGGTTGATGGCGTCGCTGATGTCGGGGTTGTTCAACTCCTGAAAGTCGGGATTGATCCGGCGATGGTTGGCATCCTGAAAGAAGAGCAGGAGAGCGTCGAGAAAAAGGGTGAGATCACCGCGAGAGAGGTTTTTGGCGTTGTGTTCGCAGGAGGTGATTGCTTCGTGGAAGCGGCTGGGTGTCAGTACCTGACGAAGATAGTCGAGTGCCTTGTTACGGAGTCCAATGGTCGCTGTTTCAGACGTGTTGCTGTCGCGATTGTTGATAAGCTCCCAGGCAAGCCGGAGGTTTCCTCTCGAAAAGCTGACAATAAAGCTCAGCTCAGGGTCCATGATTTCCGGGCGATTTTCCTGCAGCCAGAGTCGCAGTTCCAGGTTGGTAACTCTTGAAAATCTGACAGACTGGCACCTCGAACGGATGGTGGGAAGCAGCGCTTCAGGTCTTGACGAGACAAGAATAAAAAGGACATGCGCCGGTGGCTCCTCAAGCAGTTTGAGGAGCTTGTTTGCCGCCGATGGGTGCAACCGTTCGGCCTGCGAAATAATAAAAATCTTTTTGGTTCCCTGATCCGGCATAAACATGGCTTTATGCTGCAGGGAGATAATCTGTTCAGTCAGGATTCCCATGGAGCGTTCCATGGCAGGGGAGAGATAAGGATTCAGCTTTTTTTGATCGAGCAATGCGTCGTAGCGCTCTTTGGCATCGGTAAAGCGCTTGTTATCTTTTTTTGCAGAGTCTCCCGGATCAAGCAACGCCGCTTCAACTGGAAAAATATACTCCACGTTCGGGTGCATGAACACCTGGATCTGCCTGCAGTCATGACATATCCCGCATGAGCCCTCCTCACTGCCGGTTGCTGCATTCTGGCAGTTGAGGAGCGAGGCGAGTTCAAAGGCTACCGACTCCTTTCCCGACCCGTCTGGGCCGGTGAAGAGGTAGGCATGGGCAAGGCGCCCTGTTGCAAGTGCTTTCTGCAGAACGCGGATCTGCTGTTTTTGGCCGATGATGTTATTCCAGCTCATGCATTTCTGGCGATGTAGAGATAAAAGTTAGCCAGTTGTACGGATCTTCGCCAGTGCGGACAATGTTAAGATATGCCTCCTGAAGCACTTCGGTAATCGGGCCCCGTTTTTCATTACCGATCGGGTATTTGTCGATGCTTCTGACCGGAGTTATTTCTGCCGCAGTGCCGGTCAAAAAGACCTCGTCAGCAATATAGAGTGCTTCGCGTGGAATCAGTGTTTCCCGCACTTCATAGCCCAGCTCTTTTGCAATGTGCATTATGGCATATCGGGTAAAGCCAGGCAGTATTGACTGGGCCGACATGGGGGTGTAAATAATGCCGTCGCGGATGACAAAAATATTTTCGCCGCTTCCTTCGGAAACATAACCGTTCACATCGAGCGCAAGCCCTTCGGCATAGTCGTCCATCAAGGCTTCCATTTTGATAAGCTGGGAGTTCAAATAGTTGCCGCCAGCTTTTGCCCATGCGGGCAGAGTGTTCGGCGCCGGACGGGTCCAGGATGAGACCCGGACGTCAACACCGGTTTCAAGCACATCTTCTCCAAGGTAGGCTCCCCACTCCCAGGTAGCAATGGCAACCTCGATTGATGCACGGTGGGGGTTGACTCCCAAAGCTCCCTGTCCGCGGTAAACAAGCGGACGGATGTAGCAGGATTGGAAATTGTTGGCCTGGATCGTGCTGATAATAGCCTCTTTCAGCTCTTTTTCAGAGTATGGTATTTCAATACGATATATTTTCGCCGAATCCCGGAGACGTTTGATGTGCTCGTCAAGAAAGAGCACTGCGGAACCTTTCAGGGTTTCATAGCAGCGGATTCCTTCAAAAAGAGATGAACCATAATGGACAACATGCGACAGAATATGGATTTTAGCGTCAATCCAGTCAATCAGTTCGCCGTTCATCCAGATTTTAGCAGACTTGTTCATGATACAGGCGTTGGGTATTTGAGCATTAGCAGGAGTAAACCCCAAGATATAAAAAACCCCACGTTCTGTTGCGGGGTTTTTTTATTGTCTTGAAGAGTGAACAGATCAGTAGATTCTTTCGTAAACGCCATCGACCTCGCGCATGATTGGTTCGTAGGGGCTGGCTTTCCTGCCGAAGCAGATGCCGAGTGATTCGTACATGGCAACATGGTCCAAATCGACATGGCGCTGCACAATCGCCTTGCTGGATTCAATGAACTCTATCTTGCGACCTCTGACTTTGGAAATCGTGACGCCGGTTTTGCCGTCGAGCAGGAGCAATATGGCCGCAGCTCCAGCTTCAAAGCCAAAGTTGATGTCGTATGCTGAAGAGCTGCCTGAACGAACAAGGTGACCAGGATGTACTTCGCGTACCTCCGGAATTTCATAGACACCTTCGACAAACATGCCTGTCTCTTTCATGAAAATCGGCATGGCTGGATCGGCTTTCATTCTTTTCTGGATCTGCTGGCAGGAGAATTTTCCTGCGCCGGCAAGTTTCTTGTGACCAAAAGCGTCAATGCCTGCTGATTCATCAACAATATCAGTGCCGTCGGCATTTTTCAGCCCTTCAGCAACAACAATAGTATAGGTGCCGCTGTGGACGTCGCTTTCCCTGATTCGGCGGGTAAAGCGCTCTGCAAGGTGTTCGTAAACAACATCCCAATCCGCCGGAATTTCAGGGATGAGAATACAGTCGGCTTCCGCCGCAACGCCGCTGCGGAAAGCGGTATGGCCAGCATATCGGCCGAATACTTCTGTGACCAGTACCCTGTTATGGGTTCTGCCGGTTGTTTTAAGGTCGTGCACAAACTCTGCGATTCTGTTGATTGTCGAGTCGCCGCCGACCGAGTAGGTCTGCAAATCGAGATCCATGGTTTTTGGTGCATGGATGCACTGAATCCCTTGCTGGTTTAAATCGACCATAACGCTGCCTGAATCGTCACCTCCGCTGATAACGAGTGCATCAATGCCGAATTTTTTCATTCCGTCCTTGATGCGGTTATACTTTTCAGGATTGCTTATTGCCTTAATTTTGACTCTCGAATGGCCGGCCTCTGATCCTGCAAAACTTGCATCAAAACGGTCGAGGCGAGCCTGATCGAGGCGGACAATAGTCTCCTGATCGACAAGGTTGTAAAGACCGGCATAACCGTTAGGAATGATATAGAGTTCCAGATCATTTGACAGGGCCATCATTGCCGCGCCTTTCAGTACCGCATTTAAACCGCCACAATCCCCACCACTGGTGAGGATACCAATTCTTTTCACAATTATGCTCTCCTATTCAATTTCAAGGTTAGTATTTAATGGTCGAATTTATTTATTTGTCAGGAAATAGTTTTTCCCGATTTGTCAGTCAAGATAGATTTTTTGTGTGATTTTTCAACGATATGTCACAAAATATAATAACAGTCCATGCGTTACGAAATGATTGAACTACATATTTTTTGATGAACTACAGAGATCAGGCGATGATCGCTTTTGTGCATCTCAGGGAGAGAAAACGCCAGGCACTCCTTACCGCTCTTGGTGTCGCTGTTGGTTCAGCCATGCTGGTAACGACTATCGCCGTTTCACGGGGCTCATCATCAAATGTTGTGGCCAAGGTGATCGACACAGCTCCCCATGTGGTTATCAGCGCAGAAAGGGTTGTGCCACTGGTACCCGATAATATTATAGTGCGCTACGGGAGCAGGGTTTCAATGGTGACCAAAAACATCAATCTCGATGAACGGGAGGTCATCAAGAACTATGCCGAGGTTATCGAGAGCATCCGTTCTGTTGAAGAGCTTCGGAGTATTTCACCCTTTGTGCTCAGTAAAGTGATTGCCCGCAACAAAACCCGCTTTACTCCCTGTATTGCCAGAGGTGTCGTGCCTCATCTTGAAGCTGAGATCGCAGGGTTGAAAAAAAACCTGCTTGATAAAAAAGCCCTTGATGAGCTGGCGTCTACACCCAATGGCGTCGTTGTCGGCGACCTTCTGGCAAAAAAACTCAATGTCGGCTATCACGACAGGATTATACTGGTGACAAAAAACAGCGAAGAGTTTCCAGTCATGGTTGTCGGGCGTTTCAGCAGCGGTTTTAATGCCAAAGATGAACGCGAGGCTTATGTCAACCTCTCTTTAGCCCAGAGAATGGAGGGAATTGCCTCCAATTCGGTAACTGGTGTCGGTTTGAGAACAGCGCATGTTGAGCGTGCTCAAGAGACCTCCGACAGGGTGGAAGCGCTCAGCGGATATAAAAGCGAAAGCTGGGATGAAACCAACCGTAACGTCATTGAGTTCTATAACCGCAATGCACTCATCACTCTGGTTTTGGTAGGATTTGTTTTCGTCGTGGCCGGTCTCGGTGTTTCATCCGTCATGACAACGGTTATTTTACAGAAAGTAAAGGATATAGCCATCATGCGCTCCATGGGGATGCCGGGCAGGAACATTACCCGTATTTTCATGCTTGAAGGGTTTATGATTGGTCTTCTCGGGGTGCTTATCGGCACTCCGATCGGCCATTTTATCTGCCGGCTTGTGTCCGCAATCCGTTTTGAGGCAAGTACGGCAGGAGTGCTGAAAAGTGACCGGATCACCATTATTGAAAAGCCGGATGCCTATTTGATCGTAATTGTATTCGGCATCCTCATTGCGGTAGTCTCTTCATGGGGTCCGGCAAGAAAAGCGACACGCTATGTGCCGGTCAGTATTCTCAGGGGAGAGGTCGGGGCTTAGAGTGAGCGGATAATGCAGACCGCATGTGCCGCAGCACCTTCTTCACGTCCGATATAGCCAAGCTTTTCGTTAGTGGTTGCCTTGACCGAAACTGTTCCGATCTCAACGCCGAGACAGCGTGCAATGTTTTTGCGCATTTCGGTAATGTATGGGGCAATTTTTGGTTCTTCAAGAAGCAGCATGGCATCGACGTTAACGGTCTGGTAGCCATGTTTCTCAAGCAATTTTCCGACATGCCTGAGCAGGATCATGCTGTCGATATCCTTGAACTCCTGGCTTGTATTGGGAAAGTGCAGCCCGATGTCTCCAAGAGCCGCTGCGCCAAGAAGGGCGTCACTGACCGCATGAAGCAGCACATCAGCATCACTGTGACCGTCAAGTCCCTTGTATCCGGGGATCTGAACGCCGCCGATTACAAGCTTCCGGCCTTCTGCAAAAGGATGTACATCAATACCGATTCCAATACGCATGGTCATAAAGGTTAAATGAGTTAATCGACAAGAAGGCTTCCGCTGTACTCCTTGAGAGGTACCGATCCCGGAGCTGAGAAGTATTGTTCAATGGCGGCAGCAACTTTTTCGCCGATATCAGGATAGACAAAGTTCATGGTACCGATCTGTATGGCTCTTGATCCTGCAAGGAGGAACTCCATGGCGTCTTCGAAGCTGGAAATGCCACCCATGCCGACAATCGGAATGGTTACAGCCTTGTAGACTTCCCAGACTTTTGCAAGGGCAATCGGCTTGATTGCCGGCCCGGAAAGTCCTCCGGTAATATTTTTAAGAAGGGGCCTGCGAGTTTTATAATTGATGGCCATGCCGACCACCGTGTTGATAAGCGAGAGCGAGTCTGCACCAGCCTCTTCGGCCGCAAGGGCAATCGAACTGATAGAAGTGACATTCGGTGTCAGCTTGATCATGAGGTGCCTTCCAGTGATCTTGCGCAGTTTTGAGACAATTTCAAAGGTTGCCTCACGGCTCACCCCCATAATCATGCACTCTCCCTTTACATTCGGGCACGACAGGTTTATTTCGTAGCCGTCCAGGCCCTCAACATGATCAAGTTTTGAAACTACTTCGCAATAATCGTCGATTGAACGCCCAGCAATATTGACGATGACTGCAGTATTGAGCTGACGGAGAAATGGCACTTTTTCCGTAATGAACCGCTCAACTCCAACATTTGCCAGACCGATCGCATTGATCATCCCTGAGGGAGTTTCGGCGATGCGCCGGGGGAGATTGCCTGTTCTTGGTTCGAGTGAAATTGCTTTTGTTACAATGCCTCCGATCTTCGAAAGATCGCAGAGTTGACTGAGCTCTTCACCGTATGAAACGGTGCCCGATGCAAGAAGTACCGGTGATTTCAGATCAAGTCCCCGGCCCAGCGAGAGTGCCGCACAGGGAGCAGATTTTGCAGTTTCAAGTTGACTCATGGTGCTGCAGTGCTTGACAGGGATGGGAACAATATTACTCCTGACCAGCGTTTGCCAGTCAGGAATAAAGAGGGTATGCAGATCTTGTGTTCAGTACTCTTACTTCTTCAAATAGTACTTCGTTGCGTAATCACGGACCATTCTGTGGGTGTTGTATTCAGGTGCAATGGTAGCAATTGCGTTCCTTATTTTCTTGATCCACAACTCCGGCACGTTATCTTCGTTGCGTTCGTAAAATGACGGTATGATCTGGTTTTCCAGAACACTGTACATTTTTTCTGCATCAAAACTGTCCTGCTCCTCATGATTTTCAAAGAATTCACCGTTGCCGATGGAAAAGCCGTTTTCACCGTTAAAGGCTTCAGGCCACCAACCATCAAGGACGCTGAAATTCAATCCACCGTGAAGTACGGTTTTTTCGCCCGATGTACCGCTGGCTTCCATTGGTCTTACCGGTGTGTTCAGCCAGACGTCAACGCCCGAAACCATCCGTTTTGCGACGCCAAGGTTGTAGTTTTCAAGGAAGATAACCTTACCGTTGAACTGTGGCCGGCGGGAGTGCTGGACAATCTGGCGGATATAGTCTTTTCCAGCATCATCATGCGGATGGGCCTTACCTGCAAAAACAATCTGCAGCGGCTTGGTAGCATGATTGATGATTCTGTCGAGGCGGTCAAGATCTCTGAAAATTAGCGGTGCGCGCTTGTAGGTAGCGAAACGTCTTGCAAATCCGATGGTCAGCACGTCTGGAGAGAAGGTGTTTTTCGCCGATCTCACGGTGTCGTATTCGTTTTGGTACGAATTGATATGCTGGTGAAAAAGCTGATTAGCCAGATACCGGTCGATGAAGTCGATAAGATTGCGTTTCAGTATGTATCGCAGCGACCAGAGCTCACTGTCGGTCACTTTTGCCAGAGCGGCTTCAGCGGTTTCGCGTGAGAGCGACATTTCGTCAACGCTTCCTGTGAATTTTCTCCAGAAATTGTCGGTAAGGCCACATGTCCAGCTGCTGGCGTGTACGCCGTTGGTGATATGTCCAATCGGCACCTCATCAACACTCTTGCCGGCATAAAGGTGCTGCCACATGACGCGTGACACCTCTCCATGCAGTTTTGAAACACCGTTTGCTGATCTTGACAGGTTCAGTGCAAGCACGGTCATGGTGAAAAGACCGAAGATATTGTCCTTGTCTTCAGATCCAAGCCTCATCAGGTCATCGAAACTCATTCCGATTGCTGTAAGGTATTTATCGAAAGTGTAATGCATCATGTCTCTCGAGAAGCGGTCATGACCCGCAGGAACCGGGGTGTGCGTGGTGAAGACGCAGCGTGAACGAACACTTGCCATGGCCTCTTTTTCCGGTACTCCATTTGCAAGCTCCTTGGCGAGCAGTTCGAGCGTCAGAAATGCCGAGTGACCTTCGTTCATGTGATAGACCGTGGGATTTACGCCGAGCTGGTCAAGCAGTTTAACCCCGCCGATACCGAGAAGAATCTCCTGGTTGATACGCATGTTCTGGTCGCCGCCATAGACCCTGCAACAGATGTCACGATAGTGAGGTTCATTGGCGGCAATATTGGTGTCAAGCAGGTAAAGTGTTGCCCGACCTACCTTGAGGCGCCAAGCCTGTGCAAAAACTTCGCTTTGTGCTATTTTGACCGAAATGATTAAATCATTGCCGTCAGCATCGGTGACTTTTTCTATTGGAAGGCTTTCAGCATATTGCAGAGGATAGTCTTCCATCTGCCAGCCATCATGATTGAGGTACTGGCGGAAGTAGCCTTCTTTGTAAAACAGGGTGATGCCAATAAAGTTGATGCCAAGGTCACTGGCTGATTTCAGGTGATCTCCTGCAAGAACGCCGAGGCCGCCGGAATAAATTCTGACACTTTCGTGAATACCGAACTCAGCACTGAAATAGGCGACAGGGCTCTTAACCAGTTCAGGAGCGTTCTTTGCCGCCCAGGTATTCTTGTCGTTCAGGTAGTCGGTATAGCGTGAATAGGCCTTATCAATTTTTTCACCGTATTCAAACTGGCACCGGGCCTCCAGTTCATCATTGGAGATATGTCGTAACAGTTCAACAGGATTATGATTGTTTCTTTCCCAGAGAAGAGGAGAGAGCTCTTCAAAAATCTGTTTTGCTTCTGTATCCCATGACCACCAGAGATTTCTTGACAGTTCTTTTAGGGAAGTTATTTTATTTTGCATAATTGACAGAGATGGTGATTGCTATGCATCAGCAAGTTAAAAAAAGCAGCACATTGATGCTAATTATGGCATGTTGAGGTAATGCCCTGTTAAAAATCTATGGCCAATTTACTGTTTTAGAATTAAAAACCGCAAGCCAAAAAAAATTGATTACAGAGACAGTAAAAATAGCGCATATATCGGATCTCCATATATCGGGCAAGCAGGACAGACGCCAACTCAGCGACCTTGATCGGCTGTTTAACCATTTTAATATCGCAGGGTTCGATCATTTGGTTATTTCAGGCGATCTGAGCAACAGAGCCAATTTGGATGACTGGCGTATCGTCAGGGAAAAACTTGAGAGCCATGGGTTATACAACTGGGACAAGACGACGGTTATTGCCGGCAATCATGATTTGATCAACCTTGAAGAGGAAATGCGCTTTTATAACGCGCTGAACCCTCTTCCGCTCCTCAGGAAAAAGACTTTTGAGCGCAAGATGGCTGAGTTTGGTGCTTATTTTCAGGAGCTGATAACAGGTGATGAGCAGGGTGACAACGCCTTTCCCTTTATCAAGATCATAAACTATCCAGCGGTAAAAATTGCTTTCGTCGCCCTTAATTCAGTTTATCCCTGGTATCCGGCCGATAATCCGCTTGGAGCCAGAGGCGTTATTAATCCCGGGCAGTTGCGTGCTCTGAGCCACGAAAATGTTCTTGCCCCTCTGAAAGAGTGTTTTGTTATCGGGCTTTGCCATCATGCTTACAGGGTCTATGGAACCGATTCCCTTATCGATCAGGCTTTTGACTGGACTATGGAGCTGAAAAATCGCGAAGAGTTTCTTGCCCTCATGAAAACCATACAGGCTAAACTGGTATTGCATGGCCATTTTCACCGGTTTCAGGCCTATACGGTCAGTGGAATAACCTTTATCAATGGAGGAAGTTTTCGTTACACTCCGCAACGCTATAGTGAATTGCTTATTGACGGGCCGGAAAGCTATACCCAGACCTTCGTCATGTGCCAATGAAACAATTGACAACTCTTATTCTGTCGCTTCCTTTTGCATGTATTGACGGATTCTTGCGGCATGATCGCAATCTTCCTGATTAAGTTGCTTGAAAATATTTGCAGCAGGGGAGTTCGTGGGGCTGTCGAGAAATTGCTGGAAATGTGATTCGCCTGCCGCCATTTCAAGATCAAGCGCAGTTTGCAATGCATCGCGTCTTGACGGTGGCATCTCCTTATACCTGAGCATCAGGGTTGAAATTTTTGAGTTGGAGTCGATGAGGGATTGCAGGTCTGAGGCCAGCAGGTTTTCCGGAAAAAATTCTTTCCGTTGAGGCTGTTTTTTCTCTTGCTGGAGCAGTGATGCATGGCCACTCTCCTCCATTGCCAGTTCCCACCAAAAATCTTCATCTTCTGCAAACAAGTCATTAAAGAGGGTGTAGAGCGTTGCCAGGTTCAGTTCAAGTTTTATTGACTCGTCGAGATGTTTTTGAAAAGTTTCGGGCATTTGTCAATAGCTGTTTGGTGGAGGCCTCCCGGTGACAGGAGGCACATTATTTTCTTGAACTCCCTTCTATCTGTTGCGGTAGGAGGCATACTCCTGAAGGCTTTTAACGCCGAACTCCTGACGGCGGATACAGTCGATTGCCTGAACGGATGCTTCCGCAGCTTCGATGGTGGTTACAAAAGGGACATTGTTCAGTACTGATGCGGCTCCGATAGCCTCTTCGTCGTGCAGTGCTTTTTCGCCTCTTGGCGTGTTGATGACAAAATTAATCTTGCCGTGCTTGATAATGTCGAAAATGTTTGGTCTGCCCTCTTCGCCGACTTTGAAGACCTTTTTGCATTCGATGCCGTTTTCCGTCAGGAAGCTGTGTGTTCCAGCCGTAGCAATAAGATCGAAGTCCATCCGGTAAAGGGAGTTCGCGATAGCAAGAATGCGCGTGTTTTTATCCTGGTCGTTCACGCTGATAAAGACCGCGCCAGAGAGCGGCAAATGCATGTTGGCGGCCTGATAGGCTTTGGCAAAGGCTTCCGGAAAAGCATCGGCAAGGCTCATGGCTTCGCCGGTTGAACGCATTTCGGGACCCAGGTAGACTCCTGATTTGACAAACTTTGAGAACGGGAATACCGGTTCCTTGATTGCCAGATGCTTCATACCGAGTTCGTCGCAATCTTTAAGGTCATATTCGCGTCGCAGGTCGCTGAGCTTTTCACCAAGCATGACGCGTGTGGCAATTTTTACAACCGGTATTGCGGTTGCCTTGCCGACAAACGGTACGGTTCGGCTGGCTCTTGGATTGACCTCAATCACATAGACGCTCTCATTCTGGACAGCATACTGAATGTTCATAAGTCCCACAACCTTGATATTTTTTGCAAGGATTCGGGTATAGGACTTCATCAAGGCGATGGCCTTCGGACTGATATTGTAATACGGCAGAATGGAGGTGGAGTCACCGCTGTGGATACCTGCCGCCTCAACGTGTTGCATAATGCCGCTGATGACGCAGTCTGTGCTGTCGGCAATGGCATCAATATCAAACTCTACTGCTGTTTCAAGAAAACGGTCGATCAGAAGAGGATATTTTTCGGTAATGAAAAGTGCCTGATCGATATACTCTTTGAGAGAGTCATCATTGTAAACGATTTTCATAGCCCGTCCACCGAGCACATAGCTTGGCCGGACAAGGGCAGGGTAGCCGATTCGCCGGGTAATCTCCTTGGCCTCTTCGAGGTTTATGGCTGTTCCGTATTCGGGATGGGGAATATCAAGCTCTTCAAGAAGCGCACCGAATTTTTTACGGTCTTCTGCCAGGTCAATTCCTTTTGAAGAGGTTCCAAGAATGGTGACGCCAGCTTCATGGAGTTTTGCAGAAAGCTTCAGTGGCGTCTGGCCTCCAAAGCTGACAATAACACCGAGCGGCTTTTCATGTTCTATAATCCGGATGGTGTCTTCAAAGGTAAGCGGTTCGAAGTAAAGCTTGTCGGCAATATCGTAATCCGTTGAAACCGTTTCGGGATTACAGTTTATCATTATGCTTTCATAACCAGCCTCTCTGAGAGCGAAGACCGCCTGCACACAGCAGTAGTCAAATTCGATACCCTGGCCGATCCGGTTCGGACCGCCACCGAGGATAATGACTTTTTTCAGGTCAGATGAGACGGATTCGTTTTCTTCCTCGTAAGTCGAATAGTGGTACGGTGTTTTAGCATCGAATTCTGCTGCGCAGGTATCGACGGTCTTGAAGACAGATTCAACACCATAATGTTTTCTGAGCGTCCGTATTGACGGCTCAGGAGTATTGAAAATAGTGGCAAGCTGAAAATCGGAAAATCCGTTCTGTTTGGCTTTTAGAAGCCACTCTTTCGGAAATTTCCTGGAAAGGTCAATAACCTCCTGCGTCAGGTCGGAAGCTTGAATGGTCATGCAATCTTGATCAGGTTTAAGATGCTTCTGAATAGAGCTCAATAAAGGTAATAATTAGCCTCTGTATATAAAAGCCGGTGCATTATACAAAAATGCCCATGCTTCTCAAAGCTCCCGATTGCTGCGCTATCGTCTTCTTTTTTTGCCTCATGAAAATGGTTCGGGATTTTTTTTACATTACCATCTCTTCGTCTCTTATCTCGTTTGAAAAAAGGTGTAATAAAGGAGTATGGATAAAAAGATTTTCGATACTATTGACGCTGCTCTTGAAGATCTTCGCCAAGGCAAACTGGTTATTGTCATTGATGACGAGGATCGTGAAGATGAGGGCGATTTTATTGGCGCAGCAGACAAGGTCAGCTATGACATGGTGAATTTTATCACGAAGGAGGCACGAGGCCTGCTTTGCGTTGCGGTTACCATGGAACGGGCAAAGGAACTGCAGCTTGATCCGATGGTTCAGAGAAACACTTCCCAGCATGAGACCAACTTTACCGTCTCTGTTGATGCCATTGCCGAGGGAGTTACCACCGGTATTTCAGTATACGACAGGTTCATGACCATCAAAATGCTTGGCGATATCTCGTCGAAAGCGGATGATTTTTCCCGTCCCGGCCATATTTTTCCGCTTCGCGCGATGGACGGGGGGGTTCTTCGGCGTGTCGGCCATACTGAAGCTGCGGTCGATCTTGCCCGCCTTGCGGGATGCAGTCCGGTCGGATTGCTTTGCGAGATACTCAATGACGACGGCAGTATGGCCAGACTTCCCGAACTGATCAAGCTCAAGGCAAAATACGACCTGAAGCTGATCACCATCAAGTCACTTGTCGCCTATCAGATGCAGCGCAACAAACTCGTGCACCGGGCGGTTGAATCAAGACTGCCGACCGTACATGGGGAATTCAGGCTGATTGCCTACGAATCGTTTACCGACCAGCAGAACCATATGGCTTTTGTGAAAGGTGATGTTACCACGGATGAGCCGGTACTTGTCAGGGTTCACTCTCAGTGCGCCACCGGGGATACCTTTGCCTCTCTTCGTTGTGATTGCGGAAACCAGCTTTCTTCAGCGCTCAGCATGATTGAAAAAGAGGGTCGTGGCGTGTTGATTTACCTCATGCAGGAGGGAAGGGGCATTGGCCTGATCAATAAATTGAAAGCCTATAACCTTCAGGATGAAGGGTTTGATACCGTCGAGGCCAATGAAAAGCTTGGTTTTAAAGCTGATTTGCGCGACTATGGTATTGGCGCACAGATTCTTAAGGATCTTGGGGTTCGCAAAATGAGGCTGATGACCAATAATCCGAAGAAAGTGGTTGGTCTTGAGGGGTATGGTCTTGAAATAGTTGAACGTATTCCGCTTGAGATCGCTTCAAATCCTATGAACCAGATTTATCTGGATACAAAACGCGACAAGCTTGGCCACATGATCGGTTGTTCATGCGGCCCTGAAAGTTTTCATATTGAAAAAACACCAACGAAACCGTAAACTTCCGTCAGGAAAAGGAATAAGAGACGATGGATACCGACATCCTTCAAATGCAGGATAGAGAGCTCTTTGAGGCTATTGCCAACGAGACAACGCGGCAGACTCAAACGCTTGAGCTTATTGCTTCAGAAAACTTCACCAGTCGTGCGGTCATGCAGGCCTGCGGGTCGGTGATGACCAATAAATATGCTGAAGGTTATCCCGGCAAGCGTTATTACGGCGGTTGCGAATATGTCGATGTAGCTGAAAACCTTGCGCGTGACCGGGCCAAAAAGCTTTTTGGTTGCGACTATGTCAACGTTCAGCCTCACTCCGGCTCAAGCGCCAATATGGCAGTTCTTTTTTCGGTGCTGAAACCCGGCGACCGTATCATGGGGCTTGATTTATCACACGGAGGCCACCTGACTCACGGGAGTTCGGTCAATTTTTCCGGCCAGATGTACGAGGCGCACTCTTATGGTGTCGATCGCGCAACCGGCTGCATTGACATGAACAAGGTTGAGGAGCTTGCCCTGCAGGTTCGTCCAAAACTGATTATCTGCGGTGCAAGCGCTTATTCGCAGGGATTTGATGTAAAAGCATTCAGGATAATTGCCGATAAGGTCGGGGCTTTTCTGATGGCCGATATTGCTCATCCTGCCGGACTGATTGCTGCCGGTTTTCTTGGCAATCCCATCCCGCATTGTCATTTTGTAACCACCACGACCCACAAGACCCTTCGTGGGCCAAGGGGGGGCATGATCATGATGGGTTCTGATTTTGAAAACACCATGGGCATTACCATCAAGACAAAAACAGGGTCGCGTCTGAAAATGATGTCGGAGGTGATGGATGCTGAAGTGATGCCTGGTATCCAGGGCGGCCCTCTGATGCATATCATTGCCGGCAAGGCGGTTGCCTTCGGTGAGGCGCTCCAGCCTGCCTTCCGTGAGTATGCAGCTCAGGTCATAAAAAATGCCGCAGCGATGGCTGAAAAATTTCAGGAGCTCGGTTACAATATTGTCAGCGGCGGAACAAAAAACCATCTCATGCTGCTTGACCTGCGCAACAAGAACGTTACCGGCAAGCTTGTCGAGAACACCCTCCATGCAGCAGGCATAACCGTCAACAAGAACATGGTGCCTTTTGACGACAAGTCGCCCTTTGTTACAAGCGGCATCCGCATCGGAACTCCTGCCATGACGACAAGAGGCATGCAGGTAGCAGACAGTACGTTGATTGCCGAGCTTATCGACAGGGTTATTTCATCTGCTGAAAAGCCTGATATTGCCCAAATCTGCATTGGTGTCAGAGAGGAAATCAAGGCGCTCTGCCAGCGGAACCCGATTGAAGGGTACACCGTATAGTCAATTGTACAAGCCCTCCTGCATCTGAATGGTGCAGGGAGGAGTGGCTTAGCTGTTTTCGAGAATGGTTGTGATCATCTTTTTCAGGTCGAGAGAGGTTTTCCTGATCTTTTTATCGAGAATGATTTTCTCCCTTGATAGCTCAATTTCGCGATCCGTATCGTTTTCAACCCGGATACTTTCTGTAAGCCTGTCTTTTTGAAAGACCAACGGTTCAAGAATAAGGTTTTTGAAAGCGTCAAGGAACAGCGCAAGACACCGTTTTGCGTTATCGGCGTGGACATTTGATTGTTCGAGCCACTTATTGCTGACAGGCTGCTCAATCAGAAGCCCGGAAGCAAGATCTCTCGATGCCGGATTACGGAACAAGCTTATTTCGGTAGTTATGTCAATCCGCATTTCAGGACTGTCTGCAATCTCTTTGTAGCGGCGGATCATATGGGTAAAAATTTGCTGTGCCTCCCGGTGCGGCAACTCCAGCATTTCTTCATTTGAAGCAGCAAATTCAAGCACGGCGTTTCCATACAGGGTACTTTCAAGCAGCGCTTTTAAAAAGGTTTTTTCGAGAACGGAGAGGCTTGGCTCAGGCTTGGGTGGCGGTGGAGTGTCCAGACGGTTTTCCCCGGTCGATCTTTTTCTTTCCTGCCCGGCCTCTTCGCTCCCCATGAGTTCCTGGAGAGCGGGCAGACTGATTGAAAGCTTTTTCGACAGTTCCTGAAGATAGAGCTCCTGGCGGATATGGTCGGGTATCAGTGCAATCGTATGGACCATCGCCCTGATAGCGTTTGATTTAAGCTCAGGCTGATCAAAATTTCCTGATTCCATGAAAAAACGAATCTGAAAATCCTGAAACGAAAGCACCTCTTCTTCGGCGAACCGCAAAAATTTTTCTCTTCCTTCCCGGCGGACAAAACTGTCGGGGTCGTCACCCTTTGGAAGCATGATGACAAAGGGTGTGAGGTTTTCTGCAAGAAGAGTGTCTATACCCGTCATCATTGATTTTTGACCCGCACTATCAGCATCATACATGAAGAGAACCCGGTTGGTGTAACGCTTCAGGATTTTTGCCTGATAGCGTGTCAGTGAGGTGCCGCATGAGGCTACAGCATTGGTCACGCCTGCCTGGTGCAGGGCCAGAACATCCATGTACCCTTCAACGAGCAGTGCGCTCTCCATCCGGCGGATTTCATTTTTGGCAGCATGAAGTCCATAGAGGAGTTTTGACTTTTCAAACAGTTTACTCTCCTGCGAATTCAGATATTTCGGCGTTTGAGGGTCACTCTCAAGAGTTCGTCCTCCAAAGCCGACAACCTGGCCTCCAATTGAAAAAATGGGAAAGATTACCCTGTTGCGGAAGGTATCATACCAGGAGTTGCCCTGTTTTTTTGCGGTTATGAGCCCGAGATCAATCAGGTGCTTCTGCGGTATGCCAGCCCGTTTTGCCTCAGTAAAAAGATGATCCCATGCGTCGGGCGCATACCCGAGACCGAAGGTTTTGATTGTTTTTTCCGACAGGTCGCGTTCCGCGATAAGGTAGAGAGAGCCCTTTTTCCCACTGTCAGTCTCCAGCGTTCGATGAAAGAACTTTGCCGCCCAGCGGAGGGTTTCGGTCTGGCTATCTTCCTGCACGGGTTCACGCTCTTTTTTTTCAGTAAAGCGGCTGATATCCATACCTGTTCGCTTGGCCACCAGTTCGACCGCTTCAGGAAAGGAGACCTTTTCCATTTCCATGACAAAGGAGAAAGCGTTGCCTCCCTTGCCGGTAGAAAAACACTTGTAGATCTGCTTGTCGGGTGAAACAACAAAAGAAGGGGTTTTCTCCATAGTAAAAGGAGAGAGCGCCTTATAGTTACGCCCTGAAGGCTGAAGCGTCAGGTAATCAGAGATAATCTCAACAATGTCGGCCGATTGCCGGACTTCGTCAATGATTGCTGGAGGGATCATGCGCCTATTTTTTATCGTTCATATTGAGTTGCAGAAACCTGTGTTTTTTTCGATCAATCATCGATTAATTTTGAATAATCAGAATCTTATTTACTAAATTCAAGACGAAAATGATTGTCTTTTCAACTAACCATTTACATTAAAATCAGTTGAAAAGAAAAACAGTGCCGGTTCCTGTTACGGCTGAAGACGGTGTCGCAGTATAGCAAAATACAGGGTGGTTCATAACGCTTCGGTTACCTTCAGGATAGTCAAAAAAAATAAGAGTCTATGAAACATGGTGTTTTTACTGGTCTGCTCATTGCTTTAACCTATGCGGTTTCTCTGGGCTTTTATGTATGGATGGGAACTACTCCGCCGGAGTCCATTTTCCATGCTGTATGGAAAGGCGGTCCGGTTGTTTCCGTGCTGATCGCCCTTATCCTGATGCTTGTTGCCTACATTGTTGAGCGGATCATTGCCCTGAACAAGGCCTCCGGAAAGGGGAATATCCCGGAATTTGTCAGGAGCCTCAAACAGGATATTGAGAACGGAGCAATTGATCAGGCCATTGCGAAATGTAATGATCATCAAAGCTCTCTTGCCGCTGTTCTTCGTTCCGTGCTTGACCGTTATAAACAACTTGTTTCCTTTAATGTCACCGATCGGGAAAAAAAGATCAGTGATATGGAAAAAGCTGTCGAAGAGGCTACGGCCATGGAGATCCCTCTCCTTGAGAAGAACCTTGTATCCATATCCACTATTGCTTCAATCTCCACGATGGTAGGTCTTCTTGGAACAACGCTTGGCATGATCCGTGCCTTTGCCGCCATGGCGACCAGCGGTGCTCCCGATGCCGTGCAGCTCTCACTTGGTATTTCTGAAGCGCTGTTCAATACCGCCCTTGGTATTTTTGGCGGTATAGTTGGCATTGTTACCTATAATGTCTTTACCAGCATGGTAGACCGTTTCAGCTATATGATTGATGAAGCGGCTTTCTATATCATACAGACTCTCGGAACCGATAAACCGGAATAATCGCTCATGTCGAGAATCAAGGCTAAACGGGTCGGGTTCCGGATTGATATGACGCCAATGGTGGATGTTGCATTTCTTCTGTTGACCTTTTTCATGCTGACCACCAAGTTCCGTCCTCCGGAAGTTGTAAAAATTGATCTTCCCTCTTCACATTCGGAGGTGAAGCTTCCTGAATCAAATATTCTGACGGTGACGGTCGGTGTTGATAACACTTTTTTCATGGGAGTATCCTCACAGCAGTCGAGAATTAAAATTTTCAATGCGGTCGTAAAACCGAAGCTTGTGGCGGCAGGATTATCCTCCGCAGCGGTTGCTGATTCACTGAATAAATTCAAACTTGCCGAAAACTTTCAGGTTGAGCGCGATGAGCTCGACCGGTTTGTCGTCATGGCACGCTTTGCCGACCAGAAGCTTCGGCCGGTAATCCGCGCTGATGCCGATGCGGGATTTGACGCAGTTAACCATGTCATCAAGGTTTACAAAAAGGCAAACCTGCTCACTTTCAACCTTATCACTGTTCTTGAAAAGGGGGCTCGCTGACTATGGGTATTGTAGACTCTCCAACTGGACGCAGCAGCCGTAAAAAAGGGAAACGGCACTCAAAAAGGATAGGGTTTCATCTTGATATGACGCCGATGGTTGACGTGGCATTTCTTCTGTTGACTTTTTTTATGCTGACGACGACCTTTTCAAAAGCAAACACCATGGAGATCAATATTCCTCCCGAAAAGGCGGAAGTTAAGGTTGCCGAGTCCAATGTGATGACGCTCAGGATTGCCGATAACGTTATGGCCTATTGTTCTCTGGGTAATGAAGTGCCACGGAAAATTTCGCTGTACGATCCTCGCGATACCCGCCAGTTGGCATTGAGCGGAGAGTTGCGTCAGCTTCTTAGGCAGCAGACAGCAACGAATCCGAAATTGGTCATTGTCGTCAAGATCAGCGAAAATGCGAAGTATAAACATCTGGTTGATATTATTGACGAGCTGAACCTGATGAAAATTGACCGGTTCAGTCTGGATGACTATACGGAACAGGATGCACTCGAAATACAAAGAGCTATTTAAGACTGGGGAATCAGAAAAAGGAGTTTGTTCAGGTGGCAGCAAAACTGGATAAAATGCATCATGAAGCTCACAGAAAAGCCCTTTCCTGGTCTTTTCAGGAGGAGTATCTTGATACCGATCGTTTACGGCATTTGTCTTACGGCAATCTTTTTCTCCGCCGTCAGGCCCATCTTTTTCTCACCCACGGGGTTCTTACGGCCATTGTGCTGCTTGGAATATTCTGGCTTGTTACGGCCAACTGGCAGACTCTTGTTTCATTGACCGGATTGTTCAAGAATAATGAACCGATGGTTGAGTGTTATGAAGTGGTTACCAGTGTGACACAGCTTCCACCGCCTCCCCCTCTCGATATGCCCGAACCTGTTCCGGTGACGCCTTCGTCACCTACTGTTCCTGCGCCGCCAAATATCGGTAAAATCAAACAGGTCAGTCAGGAGGAAGCGCCGCCTCTGCAAACTCTTGCCACGCAGAAAGAGCTGAAACAGGCGATACAGTCGGGCTCAGGAAGCGGAACCGGCTCTTCGGGTGATGAGGTGCCGATGTTTATTCCCTGTGAAAAAATGCCCGGTTTTCTTGACCAGAAAAAACCACTTTATCCTGAGATGGCAAGAATCGCTGGAATTACAGGGAAAGTCTTTGTCAGTGTGCTTATTGGTGAAGATGGACGGCCCATCAAGGCAAAGGTTATGAAGCGCGTCCCCGCTGACTGTGAAGTGTTTGATGCGGTTGCCCTGAAGTCTGTTATGGAGTCAAGATACTATCCAGGCATTCAGAACGGCAGCCCGATCAAGGTGTGGTTTACCGTTCCGATAAAGTTTCAGCTTGATTAAGTGATGCAACCAAATCCGAGCCGGTGTAATATACGTTGATCACTGCTTGACAATCGCAAAAAGGGGCAAAGGACGGGAGCCCTTGACAAGGGACTCTCACCCTGCATCGCTCGTATGAAGAGGTCCCTCCATAAATCAAAACGAACCCAGTCACCTTTCCCCACCCCTACACCCAGTCACCTTTCCCCACCGCCGGGAGACCAGGCCAATACCCTGAACACTTGCCCTTATACGTTTTGTTTTGTATCCTTGATTGGTTGTTTCCTCTGTTCACCCCGCTGTAATCTTTTTGTTGCTGCCAAGTACAGACACCTCAACCGATCAATATGACAGCCCTTGGAAAGAGGTCATTGAACGCTATTTTCCAGAGTTTATGGCGTTTTATTTCCCTGATGCCTGTGCACAAATTGATTGGTCAAAAGAACATGTATTTCTCGATCAGGAGCTGCGGGCCGTCGTGCAGGATGCCGAGTTAGGCACCCGTTTTGTCGACCGGCTTGTCAGGGTGAATATGCTGAACGGTGGCGAAATATCGTAGATCAGGCCTTGCGAGTTGTTCCTCCAAGAATAAACCGGGCCTGTTCATGACGCAACATTTCATATGGCGTCATGTAACGTAGGTAAAGTCCTGTGCAAGCATTTGGAATCTTGACTCTCCGTCTCGAATTGGCCGCCACCTCGTGTGTCACGACCACATGTCCACCAGCCAAAGCATGTGCCACAAGGAAGAAATCAGCCACCTGAAGGAATGTGTTTATGGCCACTGGCTCATACTCCTGGCTGGTCACCCAGGCACTTACCTGGCCAAACCGTTCAGCGGTTCGGCTATCAGTATCGAGAAACAAATTGCTTGCATTATTTTGCATCCAGTCAGTCAGTTCATCAGCCCCGGCCGCGATCTCGTCAGCCACCTTGTCGATGCTGAAAACCTTTCTTGATGCATTACTCTCTCTCAGCCATTCCCAGAAAGCGGGACAGAAATCAAGGCCATAATGCAGGTTTTTGGCTTGGATGAATACATTGGCATCGAGCAGATAGGTCATGATATTACCCCCAGTTCACGAGCGGCCTCGTAAAACGTAGCCGACTTGCGTACACCCAGTAAGCGGAACGCATCCCTAAAAAGTGTTTGTCCTTCTAGAGTATTGGAGAGTAACGCCCGCGCAAAGCGCTTCCCGGTTCGTGCCCCGAGAGTGCGATAGAAATCACCTCCGCCGCTTTTTCCTCCCTCAAGCGAAAAGATGCGATCCAATTCTTCCCTGTAGCATCGGCCCATCGTCTCCCTGTCGATGAGTCTGGCTTCGAACAGGCGACGCAACGCCACGAGCGTACTTACTTTGAACAATCGCGCCAATCGTTGCATTTCCTCTTCGACAGATAAATCCGGATTATGGACGGCATGCAGTTCCTCAATGGGCACCAGCAATTCGGTGGCGACACGGTTACACCAGCTTTCAACTTGCAAATCAGGAAGCTTACCTGCTTCTGGATCGGAAATCCCACTTGCAGCAAGCCAGATATGGGCTAGTTCATGAGCAAGAGTGAACATCTGCGCGGCCTTACTATCAGCAGCATTCAGAAATACTAGCGGGGCAAGGTTATCTGCTAGCGCAAAACCGCGGAACTCTCCTATATCAAGTTTCCGATGGCTGTTACTACCAACGATGGAACTGGCCATGACCAACACTCCGGCATTTTCAGCTTTTGTAATCAGTTGCCTCAATGCGTCTGTCCACGTTGGCAATGCCTCTCTTTCTTCGGCAGAAAGAGAGAGTACCTGGCGAATCTGTGTTGCAACAGCGTCCGTATCGTCCGATATCGAGGCGCTCCCGACAAAACTCAAGGTCTGCAACCCCTGCAAGAGGGCATAGTCGCGAAACCAATCCTGACGTTGTTGGGAAAGAAAAATTGTGTCGAGTAAGGCTGTGCTCGGCTCACGCAAACGTCCATTTCGATGAGTACGGAAATCAGGCACCGGTAGGGTCACTTCAGGAGGGTTTGGCAGGAAAAAATAACCAAACGGAGTATGCGTAAGACGAGCAAACTCCTCCAACTGTTTCAACGTAGGCAACGCCTCACCGCTCAACCATAGCGGCCATTTCATAAACCTGTTTTCTAACTCAGTATCGCCAAGCCCGACCCTGCCAGCTGCCCACCGCAATACCGGTATAGATACAGAAACGGTGTTCATATACTCATCTCCTCATTTGGTATCAAACCCATCAGGCAACCGTAATTAGTGCTCGGATGGTATCCATTGATTCTCGACAGTCAAGCAATCACCAAACATCATAATATATCGCCTTTCATCGACCTTTTTTAAAAGATGGCGGAATATTTTTTTGTACGAGTAACTCTCCGAGTTTATCCATTTGATTGCCTACTTGGCGGAATGACAAGGGGAGCCATTGCAGCGCTACGCCCTTAAAAAACTAACACCCTCAAACCCCCGCCAGCACTACACCCATTCTCCTTTTTCCACCGCCGGGAGACAGAGAGAGCGTACCTATGTTTTGTTCATATATTATCCTCAAGGCTGTCGCACTGCTCCTCTTTTACCGTGTTCTCATGTCTTCCTTGGACATTTCTTGTTCCAGTTAACCACAACTCATGATAAAATTTTGTGGTAACCGGTACCACCCGATCAAACTGGGGCAATCTCTTTTCGGAAGCACTTGATTTATTTTACATTGCAGAGTTGTGTTTGACGTACAACAGCCAACAACTGAACCACTGTTAAATCTTTCTGATTATTTTTGTTGGGCTATTCAACGGGTTTTTGAAAGAGGTCATTGAACGCTATTTTCCGGAGTTTATGGCGTTTTATTTCCCTGATGCCTGTTCAGAAATTGATTGGTCAAAAGAATATGTCTTTCTCGATCAGGAGTTGCGGGCCGTCGTGCAGGATGCCGAGTTAGGCACCCGTTTTGTCGACCGGCTTGTCAGGGTGCAGGTGCTGAACGGTGGCGAGAGCTGAATAGTGTTTTGGATTGGTTAATGCAACTGCCCGAATGGTTGAATAACCAGATCTGGCAAGAACTTGAAACGATAGAGGAGAATAAAAAAGTGCAATACATCACCAGCGTAGAAAGAATTGGCATAGCCAAAGGCATAGCCAAAGGCATGGCAACAGGTATGGCCAAAGGCGTTGAAAAGGGCCGGGTAGAAGGCCGTGTAGAAGGCAGGGTAGAGGGTCAATCCCGACTGCTGAGAAGGCAGCTTGAACGTCGTTTTGGTGTTTTGCCTTCATGGGCAACAGAGCAGTTAGCAAACGCTTCCGAACAACAGTTAGAGGCGTGACGCGGGAAGTCACACATATAGATGATTCAAAAGCCGGGTGATTAGCCTTTGATTAGCCGGCCTGCTTTTTCTCTTGCTTTGGCCGGTAGAGTACGGCAAACGCAATCCAGAGGTAAGCCCCGACAAGGGTCACCGGGCTGATATAAAGGGAAAAAACACCATCAACTTCCCGCTCCAGATACATTCCCCAATAGCTGCCGGTTATTACCAGTACCCCGAGAGCAATCATGATGTAATTGATTGCTCCAAGAGGCATTGCTGCGTTTTTTTCAGCAGGCTTGTTCTGCTGCGGCTTCTTCAGTAAAGATTTCATCAAGTACAGTGATACAGTGTTGAGCCTCTTCCCTGCTTATAACGAGGGGCGGAAGAAGGCGGATAACGTTGACGCTGGTGGCATTGATTACAACATGCTTTTGCAGGGCTTTGCCGACGTACGGTTTGGCCTCTTTGTCGACCGTGATGCCCACCATCAGACCATACTGACGGATCTCAAGAATCTGCGGATGTTTTGCAGCCAGTTTCTGCAGCTCATTATTGAGAAAGGTGCCGATTTCCCGGGCGTGCTCTATCAGGTTATCCTCTTCGATCGCCTTGATCATGGCAATTCCCGCCGCGCATGCCACCGGGTTGCCGCCAAAGGTGGTACCGTGGTTGCCGTAGGTTAAAACATCGGCAACCTTTTCGCTCCCGATGACCGCAGAAAGGGGCAGACCTCCGCCAAGGGGCTTGGCAAGGCATACCAGATCAGGATCGGCATCGACCTGCGTATAACTGAAAAATGTTCCGGTTCTTCCGCAGCCAGCCTGAATTTCATCAGCGACAATCAGGAAGTTGTATTGCTCTCGAAGCGCCTTTAAACGGTCAATAAAAGGTTGTGATATCCGATGAATGCCCCCCTCGCCCTGAACCACTTCAATAAAAACAGCGGCAGTTTTTTCAGAGACCTTTGCCTCAAGGTCCAGGATATCGTTGAAGGCAATCATGCCTGTGCCGGCAAGCAGCGGCTCAAACCCGTCAACATATTTTGGCTTGGCGGTCAGCGACATGGCGCCGTACGTCCTTCCGTGAAAACAGTTGCTCAGTGAGAGCACCTCTTTTTTCTCTTGATCGCCCGATAGACCAGCCCATTTTCGGGCAATCTTGATAGCTGCCTCAATGGCTTCAGTGCCGCTATTGGCAAAAAAGACTTTTGAAAGTCCGGAGAGTGCAAGCAGTTTGTCGGCAAGCTCAAACTGAGGCTCCATCATAAAGAGGTTTGAGGCATGGATAAGCTTTGCGGCCTGTGAGCTTATTGCATCGACAAGGCGTTTGTCGCCATAGCCAAGGGCGTTCACCCCTATCCCTGCAATCATGTCAAGATAACGGGTTCCATCATCGCTGATGAGCCAGACACCTTCGCCATGCGTCACGGCAACAGGAAACCGGGCATAATTGTGAAAAAAAAGCTTTTGTTCTGTTTCCTGGTTTATGGCCACTCTTTTCATGCTGTTTTCTGCCGGTTGGTAAAATGGTTGATTATAATAATGAATAACCCTTGCGTTCAAATATTTTCTTCAGGCTTCTTTCCAGGCAAGCCAGACGCGGATATAACGCCAGAAGCCATAAGCGCCGGTCAGCAAGGCATAAAGCCGGAGATCTCCCTTCATTCCAGCAGGGGAGATATCAGGGAAAAAAAGAAGATAGAGGGCTATGGCGATAAACGTACTTCCCATAATCAGACCGGTCACCATCTCAATCAAGCTCTTTTTTTTCACTCCATTGCCTCCTGACTGGAGTGATGTGCACAGGTGTCGGCATCAGGATAAAATCGCCACTCCCGGTTCACAATCAGGCGGGCGCCATAGCTGAAGGTAAAGTAGGACCATCCCCACTGCATGAGCACAAAGACCCGGTGACGAAAGCTGGTCAAGAAATAGATATGCACCAGAAGCCAGGTGAACCAGGCAAGGATACCATCAAACTTCAGACCGCCGAATTCAACGATAGCCTTGTTTTTTCCGATGGTAGCCATCTGCCCTTTATCCCGGTACCGGAACGCCTTTCTTGCCTTCGTTTTCAAGTCGAGCAGAATGTTTTTTCCGATAAACCGCCCCTGCTGCAAAGCAACGGGGGCAAGCCCCGGCAAGGGGTTTCCATTCTCGGCCACAAAGTGGGCAAGGTCTCCGCCAACAAATATTTCAGGGTGACCTGGAATACTGAGATCTTCGTTGACCATGATTCTGCCGATCCTGTCGGTTTCAACTCCAGCCATTGTTTTGCCGATTTCTATGGCGGTTACACCGGCGGCCCAAAGCACCGTTGCCGCCTCAATGCGTTCATTGCCTATTTGCACTCCATTGTCATCAACCGCGCTGACCATGCTGTTTGTCCATACCTGTACGCCAAGCTTCTCAAGCGATCGTGTCGCCTTGCTTGCAAGTTCAGGAGAAAAGGAACCAAGAATACGCGGAGCAGCCTCAACAATAAAAATGCGGGTAAGCTTGGGGTCAATGTTCCTGTAAAATTTTGAGAGGGTGTAGCGGCTCATTTCGCCGATAGAACCGGCAAGCTCAACCCCGGTTGGTCCGCCCCCAACAATGACAAAAGTCAGCAGCTTTTTGCGCTCGACGAAATCAGTAGTCCGTTCAGCCCGCTCATAAGCCTCCATCACCCGCCGGCGGATCTCTTTAGCCTGAGCAAGGGTTTTCAGCCCGGGCGCAAACTCTTCCCACTCGTTATGGCCGAAATAGTGGTGCTGGACACCGCAGCCAAGTATCAGATAATCGTAAGGGATATCGCTGAAATCAGTCAAGACCATCTTATTCTCAACATCAACGCTTTTGACTAGTCCTTTAAAAACGGTGATGTTCTGGTAATTGGCCAGCATGTTCCGCAGCGGGGCGGCAATATCTCCCTCACCAAGCGCTGCCATGGCAACCTGGTAGAGAAGCGGTTGGAAAAGGTGGTAGTTCCTCCGGTCGATGAGGGTAATCTCGATATCCTTTTTATTGCCAAGTATCTTGGCGGCATTCAGTCCTGCAAATCCTCCACCTACAATCACAACCCTCTTTTTCATCTACAGAGCTACCTATTTAAATAAGACGTGAATAATT
>CAIPKT010000098.1 GCA_903865705.1 uncultured Chlorobiaceae bacterium | reverse complement strand
TCATACCGGGAACGAACATAGAGAGCATACCACTTCAAATCCACAATATCAGTCATGCAATCACGCAATAAATAATTTTAAACAAACGCGATGTCTCCTTTTCCGGAATGGTGAGCGAACCAAGCTGAGGACTATCCCTCTGGCAGGTTCGAATGACATTCCACCTCCAATGCAATCTGCTTGCTGGAGATCACGCAAGCAGACTCTCCAAAAACCCGCTGCAAATCCAAAAATCGTCAAAGGCCAGTGAACCTGCTTCCAAGAATAATCCAAATCATGTTCAGATGCACTGTTCGTTAAATATAGAGGCGTTTATCTTCAAAACAAAACACTTTAAAATCCTCTTCAATCCAGCCCGGTCAAACTCTTCGCCCGGTAAAAGAGCAACCCGATCACCTCATGCAGCGCCCTCTCCGACGTTGCAAGTGCCTCCGCATTTGGCAAAAACTGCAACACCGTCACACCGCTCTGCTTACTCACCTGATAATCAACCGGAAACGGCACCACCTCAAAACCGGCACGCTCAAACATAAAAATCGCCCGACGCAAATGGAATGCGCTGGTCACCAAAAGAATCCTCTTTGGCACCCCATTCCTTGCCCTGCCGAGCACCGCTCTTGCCGCAACCGCTTCATCAGCCGTATTGCCGACCTTGCCGGTCAAACGGATTGCCGATTGCGGCACACCCAGCAGCCGCGCCCTTTTAGCCAGCAACTCACCCTCTGGGACCGCATCCGGCTGCCATGGCACCTGCCCGCGCGTAAAAAGAAGCAAAGGAGCCTTCCCTGCCTTAAACAGCTCAATACCACCATCAAACCGGTCCGCCGCATCACCCCACTCCCCAAGCGGCGCCCCGTCAACCGTCACAATCATGCCACTCAGCACCACAATCGCATCAGCCTTTTCCACACGTCCGACCGGCACCCTCCCCGACCCAACCTCAACCCAGCGTATCAAAAAATCACTCACCAAAGGCGTACTGAAAACCAGAAGCACCAGCACCCCAAGCAACACAATAAACCTTTTGCGCAACAGCAACCCCGCGAGCAGGCACAACAGGCTGAACCCCAAAGGCAACAGTATAAGCGGAAGAATTTTATTCAAAAGAAGCACAATCACATCCTGTCAAAAGATTTTTTAAATTTGCGGCATCAAGAGCATCGGCATCAACCAATCAAGGATACAAAACAAAACGTATAAGGGCAAGTGTTCAGGGTATTAGCCTGGTCTCCAGGCGGTTGGAAAATGTGACTGGGTGTAGCGCTGGCGGGGGTTTGAGGGTGTTAGTTTTTCAAGGCATTGCACTGGGTGAAGAGTTGGAAAGCGGCGTTTTTCAGATACCGGGAGGCTTGACGGGGTTTGCGTCGGGGATGATGCTGAGAGGCGAGTTAGCGCTGGCGCTGGTATTGGAGGCTGTCGTATTGATCGGTTGAGGTGTCTTTACTTGATATTTTGTTCAGGTAAGATCAATTACAGCATACCCAACAGGTGGCATATCAAGCTATGATCAATTTCTTTGGGGGTTGGGGACGTTGTGAAGTAAGTGAAGTTTCTTCACTTACTTCACAACGTCCCCAACTCCGACGGTGGGGAAAGGTGACTGGGTGTAGGGTTGGCGGGGGAAATGGGGGCGATAACTTTTATAGGCGACCGGCAACTTGATCTCGTGGCAGGATGCCCTTGACGTCGTAGATTACGCAATGTTGATTTGAAGCGAGGTCTTGAAGATTCAGTGCTTTGAATTGATGATGGGCGACGGCGAGTATGATGGCCTGGTAATGATTTCCGTTTAGGGCGGATAGGCTCTCTAAGCCGTATTCATGCATTACTTCCTGTGGGTTGGCCCAGGGGTCGAAAATGTCTACCTGTGCACCGTACTGGTGGAGTTCTTTGACTATATCTACTACTTTTGTGTTGCGGATGTCGGGGCAGTTTTCTTTGAAGGTTATGCCGAGTACGAGAACCTTTGCCCCTTTGATTTTATGGTCTCGGGCTATCATGAGCTTGACCACTTCGGAGGCGACATATCTACCCATGTTGTCGTTGAGCCTTCTGCCGGCAAGAATGATTTCAGGGTGGTAACCGTACTCCTGTGCTTTTTGGGCAAGGTAGTAAGGGTCAACACCAATGCAGTGGCCGCCAACAAGACCGGGCTTGAAAGTCAGGAAGTTCCATTTGGTACCGGCTGCAGCAAGCACCTCATGAGTGTCGATACCCATGAGGTTGAAAATCATGGCTAACTCATTAACGAAGGCGATGTTAATGTCGCGCTGGGAGTTTTCGATAACTTTAGCGGCTTCGGCTACTTTGATGGATGACGCCAAGTGGGTTCCAGCCGTTATGATAGAACTATACAGTGCATCAACTTTAGCCGCGGCTTCTGGAGTTGAGCCTGAGGTGACTTTTTTTATTTTGGTAACAGTGTGTTCTTTGTCTCCCGGATTAATCCGCTCAGGAGAATAACCGGCAAAAAAGTCACGGTTAAACGTCAGGCCCGAAATCCTCTCGAGCACCGGAACACAATCCTCCTCCGTGGCGCCCGGATAAACTGTGGATTCATAAATAACAATATCACCAGGCTTGAGTAACCGCCCGATCGTTTCACTGGCTTTTATGAGTGGCGTCAAAACCGGACGATTGTTTTTATCGGTAGGGGTTGGTACCGTAACGATGTAGTAATTAGCGGAAGCAAGATCGTCCGGGTTTGATGTGATCAAAAGACCCGTTGACTCGCTGTTGTTATTCCGCAGTACACTCTTGAGATGATCGCTCGTTATTTCGAGCGTTGCATCACGACCAGACCGAAGCTCATCAACCCGATCCTGCTTGATATCAAACCCGACAACCGGGTACTTTTCAGCAAATTCAACAGCAAGGGGCAACCCCACATAACCAAGGCCGATAACGGCAATTCTAACAGGAGAAGTCATAGAAGCAATACAATACATTAGCCAAATAAAATCCAGGAAATAAAGTCGGGCCGGCTGCTCCAATACCAAACTGGTAGAGGATGTTTGTCCAGTCTTTGAGTGCGGTTATAAAACTTGTACCAAAGCCATCGATTTTAATAATTTTTTCAGGGACAACTATGGCGTCACCGGGGTTGATAGAGCCTGTCCATCCTCCGTGTTTTTTGCTTTGCAGGGTGCCGTCTGCACAAATACGGAATACCATTGATTTGTCGGCAGAAGGGTTTACTCCTCCTGCTTTTTCGATATAGTCGTTGACGCTGTAGTCGGGCTTGTAGTTGACATCCTCCTCGCCCTAAAGGACGCGGGATTCCTACTGCGTCAGACACCCCGTGGTGCTGATAGCTTCGGCGAGTTCCAGGCTCGCTGATGGCCTTGGAGCACCATTCACTTGACAGGCTGAAAGGGCTTGTCCAGCCCTCTGTATATTGAGTGCTGCGTTCAGGTCTGCATTTTCAGCAAAACCGCACGCAACACACTCAAACCTGGATTGTGTCTTACGGTTCTCACTGGACACATGTCCACATGCTGAACACGCTTGACTCGTATAGCCTGGATTGATGGT